>NZ_CP088911.1:5444288-5766432 GCF_021165735.1 Yinghuangia sp. ASG 101
CTCGCGGCGCAGCCGGAACGGCAGGTCGCGCTCCCACCACGTCTTCGGGTCGGGGGTGCGCTCCATCTCGTAGCTCAGCACACCCAGCAGCTCGTCCTGCGACTGCGCCAAGTGCTCGCGGAACTTCTCGGCCGTCGTGCCGCGCCGCTTCTGCAACTCGACGCGGACCTTGCCCCACTCGGCGGTCATGTTGTCGATCTCGACCTCGGCCTCCTCGGCCGCCCGCCGCCGCTCCTCGACCCCCAGCGCCCCGGCCGCCACGCCCTGCCGGGCGAGTTCGGCCATCTCCTCCAGCAGGCCCAGGAGTTGGCCCGCGGTCTGGCGGGCGCGCATCGCCCGCCGGCCGCCGGAAACCGCGTACTGCTCCAGCCGCCCGCGCACGGCGCCGACCGGGGCGTCGTCCTCGCGGTGCGGGCCGGCCAGCACCGCCAGATCGGGGGAGATGCGGCGCACCCGGCCGGTGAGGTAGTCGACGATGTCCTCGCGCTCGTCCTCGTCGATGGTGTCGAGCTTGGAGACCACCACGGTGATGCGCGGCACGTGCCGGGCGATCACCTCCTCCTCCAGGAACGACGTCTCCGAGATGCCGAGCGGGGCGCTCGCCGAGACGACCATGAACACCGCGTCGCTCGCCGCGACGGTGCGCCGGACCAGGTCCTGCGCCTTGTCGTCGTCGCCGGGGCCGCCGTCGTCCCGCGCGCCGAGACCCGCGTTGACCCCGGGAGTGTCGATGATCTCGACGTCGAGCCGGGCCAGTTCGGGGTCCTCGACCAGCACCCGGACGCCGATCAGCGCGTCGTCGCCCTCGCGGGACGCCGCCGCGTCGACGTCCGCCCACGACGCCGACACGGCGGGCCGCACCTCGGACCGCCCGCCCGCGTACTGGAGTTCGAGGCGGGCCTCGGGGCCCGGGGCGATCACCACGGGCACCCTGGTGTGCCGGCCCTCGGGGACGACCTGCGCCCCGAGGAGCCGGTTCACCAGCGACGACTTGCCCCGGCCGAACTCCCCGACCACCGCGATCCGGAACCCGGGCCGCCGCATGCGCGCCCGGAGCCGGTCGACCTCGGTGCAGATCTGCTCCAGGCCGAACCGCTCGGCCAGTTCCCACGCGTCGGTGATCGGGGTACTGAGCGCGGCACCCGCGGACTTGACCAGGCTCGGACCGCCGCCGGGGTGCGGTTCCGGGGTACGCCGGGCCGGTGTCGCGGGTGCCGCCGCGGCGGCCCGCCGGGGTCCCACGCCCGCCGAGGACGGCTCGGTTCCGCGCGCCGGGGCCCCCGGCCCCTGCCGCACGGCTCCGGCCGGGGCCGCCGCCGACGCCGCCGGGCGCGGCGTCGCGGTCCTCGACGGGCCGGGTAGACCGGCGACGCCCGCCTCGGCCGACGCGCCCGCCGAACGCGAGCGCGCCTCACGCCCGGACGAGGCCTGGCCGGGGGCGATTTGGAGCCAGGTGCGGGTGCTGGGCACGAGCGCGTGGTAGACGCCGTACGCCGCACGCGGCAGAACCTGCGCGTACGCGCGGGTGAGCAGCTTCAGGTCGCGCTCGCCCGGCTCGGAGACGAACCGGGTCAGGGTCTGGAAGAAGCGGGCGCGGGCGGCGAGCGCCTCGGCCTGCATCGACAGGTTCCAGCCGGTCGCGTGGCCGGACGCCTTGGCCAGCATGTCCGCGGCGGCGGGGTGTTCGGCCAGCGTGACGAGTCGGATGACGTTCTGCGACGGCCACTCCCACTGGACGGCGCCCCACGCGGGGGTGACATGGATGACGGGCGCCTGCGGCTCGCGGCGCCCGACGGCGATGAGCGAGGTCAGGGTCCAGGCGCCGTCCACGCGCTCGGCGACGGGCGGCAGCGCGATCGACGCGCCTTTGAGTCGGCCCCGGAGCTCGGGGCTGCGGTGGATGCCGCTCAGCAGCCCGGCGACACCGGTCTGGCGGCGGGGCTGGTTCTGGGCGACGCGGGCGTTGACGGCCTCACGGTCGATGGTCACGGAGGTTGTCCTCTCGGAAAGTCTGTCGTGCGCGGCTGCGCGTGAGCCGGTCCGGGTCCGCACACCGGTCGCGCGCGTTCGCGCGGTCGTTCCGGTGCCGGCCGGTGTGGGCTCGTACGCGCGGGTGCCCGGCATACGGGCTCGTACGGCGGCGGGTCGGGCGCGAGGCCGGTCGGGCCGATCTCGCGCGGAGGCGGTGGGTGCGCCGGGTCGGGCCGCGTCGTCCGCGACGGCCGGGTGCCCGGACGGACACGTCGGCTCGGTGCGGCCGTGCGGCCGGGGTCGGCCCCGGTCGGGTCGGCGCACCCGGCACCGACGGCGGTGTTACGCCGGCTGGTGGGCGATGACCGCCTGGTTGCCGCCGTCCGCCCACGCGTTGGCGAAGTCGGAGATCTCGACCGGCATGGTCTGACCCTCGGGCCAGCTCGGGTCGTTGACCAGGACGTACACCGAGCCGTCGGGCTGCACGTCGACACCGGTGACCCACACCGACGACAGCGCCGGCGGGTTCTGCTCGACCGGCGTGCCCGTGACCACGTCGTGCAGCGGCAGGCCGGTCTCGTTGGTGTCCACGACGGCCATGACCGGGTCGCCGCTCTCCAGCGCGTTGAGGAGGGTGTCCATGTCGGCGTCGTAGACCGTCTCGGTCTCGATGCCGTGCAGTTCCAGCAGGCTGCCGACGCTGTCGCCGTCCATGCCGTAGACCGGGTCGAAGAAGCCGGCGTTCTGGGCCTCGGCGGCCAGCGCGGCCTCGTTGAACGGCTGGCCGGTGAGCTTCTCGATGATCTGGCCCTCGGTGGCGAGCGGCGAGTTCGTGAGGTCCTGCACGCCGTGGTAGTAGGCCGCGTCGCCCAACGGGTCGCCCACGCCGTCGAAGTCGGCCGGGGCCCAGTCGGGGGTGTAGTGCGCGACGTCCATCGGGCCGTACGACGGGTACGGCACCACGGAGTCGGCGTCGTAGCCGCCGTGGTAGGTACTGTTGTCCTCGGTGGCCGCGGTGGGCTGCGCGTGGTCGTGCGCGCTGGTGGAGTTGTCGACGTAGGTGGACGAGTTGTCCACGGAGGTCGAGGAGTTGTCGACGTAGGTGTCGCCCTCGTTGACGACGTACACGTCCGCGCTCTGGTCGCCGACCACGTAGACGTCGCCCTCGACGGTGACGTCCACCTGGACGAAGACGCCGTTGTACGGGTCGTAGGCGACATCGCCCCAGCACGGGTCGTAGACCACGTCGTAGTCGCCGCCGTACGGGCCGCCGTCGGCGTAGGGGTTGTAGCCCGGGTCGGTGTACGGGTCGTACGACGGGTCGTGGCCCGGTTGCGCGAACGGGTCCTCGTACGGGTACTCGCTCGGCGTGTAGGCGTCCGGGTCGTAGTCCGCCGGCACCGGCACGTCGCCGCCCTGCGGGACCTCCAGCGGGTCGACCGACCCGTCCGCGGAGACGTCGCTCGGGCCCTCGTAGGGGTGGCCGTTCTCGGCGTAGTAGTGGTCGTAGCTCGGGTCCGACGGGTCCAGGCCCGCGTTCGGGTCGTTCGGGTCGACCGGCGCGTAGGGGTCGTCCGCGACGTCCGACGGCACCGCGTACGGGTCGTCGGCGGTGTCGGTGGGCACCGCGTACGGGTCCGCCGCCGCGGCGTCGGCCTGGTCCTGCACCCACGGGTCGGCCGGCTCACCGGTGACCGGGTCGGTCAACGGGTCCGTGTAGTCCGGCAGTTCGGGGGCCGGCGGCACGTCGAGCGGGTCGGTCGCGGTCGGGTCGGCGGAGACGTCGGCGGACGCGTCGAGCGGGTCGGTCTCCCACAGCGGGGCGTCGGTGCCCGGGTCCTCGCCGAGCGTGGTGTCGTACGAGGAGTCGAGGTCGTCGGGTGTCTCGGTGTACAAGTCGTCGCTGTAGTGCTCGTTCATATTCGGGTTCCCCCCCGGGTTGAAAGGCGTTCGCGCTGCGCGTTGACCGTCGCGCGACGCCGTTCCGTCTGCCTGCCGGAGTCCTCCAGCAGGGTCCTGCGTGCCGCCAGAATCCCCTCGCGGCGGCGGTGTTCCGCGACCAGTTCGTCGACGGTCGCGGCGTACGTGGCCCGGAACCGCGCCACGTGCTCGCGGACCGTCTCCGCGTAGGTCTCGGTGGCGGTCTCGATGGCCTCGTCGATCTGTACGGCGAGCCCGGTCGCGACCGTCTGGAGTGTCTGATGCATTTCGGCCCGTGCGTGGTTCCGCAGCGCGTTCATGTCCGTGGACGCCATCGAGTCGGCGATCCGGGCCGCGAAACCCCCGAGGCCACCGCGCGGTTGGGGGGAGGGCGGCGGCGGGATCGTGGGATGCGGTTGCGGAGGATATGAGGAAGGTCCGTCCGAAACGCTCCGACCGAAATACGCGGAATGCCGAGGTTGCGGCGGCGGCATGTCGGGCGGCACCGTGCCCCGGAGCGGGCCGATCGGCGGGGGCATCGAGGCGAACCACTGGTCCACCCCCGACCCGATCGGCCCCGATCCCGTTGCCTGGTGGCGAACCGCTCGTAGCTGTTGTGTGACACCGGAGACGTTCGACTCGTACGCCAGCAGCGCGCTGTCGGCGAGCTGTGTGCCGCTGACGACCGTGATGCGGGAGCGCGCGACGTGCACCACCTGCTGGTCGAGCTTGGCGTACTCCGCCTCGAACGCCTCCTCGACGGCGGCCTCGGCCTGCCGAGCGCCGTCCGCGAGTGCCGACGTCACGGCGGTCTGCACGACATCGCCGATGCGCGGCAGGTCGCGGCGGATCAGCTCGGGGACGTCGCCGCGGATGACGCGGCGCAGGTCGTCGGGCGTCGCGGCGGCGCCGATCGCGGTGTCGATCGACCGGCGCGTGTACTGCTGCCACTGCGCCGCCATCGCCCCGGTCGCGCGGCGGGCGTTCTCGGCGCCCGCGTCGACGAGCGTGCGCGCGCGGGCCGCGTGCCGCAGGGTGAACGCGTCGAGGTCGGGGATGCGCGCGGCCCCCAACTCGGCCTCCTCCTCGGCGAGCCGGCGCCGCGCGTCGTCCAACTCGGCGCCCAGTTCCCCGAGGACGTCCTCCAGCAGGCGCAGCAGGTGGTCCGAGACCGCGATGATGCGCTGACGCTGCATCAGATCGCGCAGCGAGGCGAGCGTCGCGGGGAACGCGTCGGCCCAGTACTCCTGTTCCGGCCCGAGCAGCGGCCGGCCGGTCGCCCGGCGCAGCACCGCGTCCGCCGCGACCCCCTCGACCACGACGTCGTCGAGCCCGAGCATGCGGGCGAAGCGGCGGCGCACGTGGTTGAGCAGGTCGTCGTGCTCGTCGTCCTCGACGTGGTCCATCTTCGTCACGAGGAAGACGCAGCGGCGCAGCAGTGCGGGATCGAGCGCGTCGGCGAGGAATTCGGTGAGCGACGTGGAGGCCGGGGACGCGGAAGGGCTCAGCACGGCGGCCAGGTCGGCCTCCTCGCGCATCACCGCCGAGGTGATCTCGGTATGCCCCACCTCGGCGTTCGTCCCGGGTGTGTCGATGATCACCAGCCCGTCGCGCAACGGGGCCGCGGGATGCCGCACTTCGAGGTACGAAAGATGCGGCGCGATGCGCTCGTCGGCGGTCAGCAGCGACAGGATGGCCGAGGTCTCGCGCGGGACGCGCAGGTAGGGCGCGAGGTGCAGCAGCATGCGGCCGAGGGGGCTGTCCGCGCCTTCCGCGCGCCCGGTCGGGTACACGTACCGGATGCCGTCGTTGCGGAACCGCACGTGCACGGTGAACTCGGGACCGTGCGTGATCCGCGTCGCGGCGGCCGTCGTCCGCAGCGCGGACGTGGGGAGCAGGTCGAGGCCGAGCAGCGCGTTGATGAACGTGCTTTTCCCCGCCGAGAATTCACCGATGACGGCGAGGTAGTAGCGGTCGTCGCGCAGGCGTTCCTCGACCGCCCGGATGCGGTCGGTCAGCCGCCCCAGCCGGTCGCGGTCCGCGACGGTGCGGCGCACCAGGCGCAGCGCGAAGTCGAGGTGGTCGGACACCTCGGTCAACGCCTCGATCGTCTCGCGGCGCTGTTCGCGCGCGTCATCGGACCGGTTTTCCCCCGGCCCCGGAGTCATACCCGCGTGCATGGTCCCCCCACAAGGTGTGGGTCAGTCTGATGGCGCCCGGTTCCCCGCGTCAACGTGCCCCGATGTGCCCGGGAAACGGCAGGGCGCGCGCGAATCGGATGGACAGGAAACGTATCCGTACGTCAATCTGACCGCTTGTCAGGCCGCAGGGGCGCCCGTGCCCGGGACGGCGGTCGTCATTCTTCTGCGAAGGAAGCTTTCTCCATGCGTGCTGTCAGCCGTTCTGTCCGAATAAAGGCCGCCGCGGCGGCGGTCGCGCCGCTGTTGCTGGCTGTCACCGCGTGCGGTTCCGACGACGACGGCGGCAAGACCGTCGAGCCCCTGACCGCCGAGCAGATCAAGTCGGCCCTGGTGGTCGCCGCGGATCTGCCCGGCTACGAGGTCGAGGTCGCCGAAGAGGATTCGGAGGCCGAGCCGGAGAAGGCCGACAAGCCCGAGTGCCAGCCGATCCTGCAACTGGTCGCCCCGGACCAGGGGCACATGCCCAAGTCGGCGGCCTCCGCGACCGCGGGCAAGCCCGAGGGCGAAGGCGACGGCACCGTCAACATCGTCGGCATCGGACAATTCGACGGGGACCAGGCCAAGCAGTTCCTCGACGAGGCCAAAGCCGCTCTCGCGAAGTGCACGCAATTCGCGTCGACCGACACGGAAGGCGGCACGACCACGTACACCGTGAAGGAGGGCCCGCAGCTCGGCTTCGGCGACCAGTCGCTCGTCATCGAGTACGACATGGGCGAAAACGGCAAGTTCACCGTCAAGCATGTGCGCAGCGGCCCCGTGCTGGTCCAGGCCATGGCCGTGACCACGGAGGACGGTGACGCCGTGGTGTCCGACGACATCGTCCGGGCCCAGTTCGACAAGCTCGTCAAGGTCCAGAAGGGCTGAGAGCCGGGTGCCCGGACGACGGTCCGGGCGGCGCGTGGGCGGGACGGTCCGAGGGCCGTCCCGCCCACTTCCGTGCGCCGCGGCCTGCCCGGGTGGCCGGGCCCCGCCGCGTGAGGGCCCGGCCACGGCCCGTGTGCGCCGGCCGTCGCCGGCACGGGGGTGCGCCGCGGGCTCCCGCGCCGTCGTACGCTGCTCCAGGCGTCCCCACCGCCTGCCCGAGGAACCCCATGCGTGTGTTGTCCCGGTCCCGCAGCGCCCGCGGAGCCATCGCCCTGGCGGTGGCCGCGCTGTTCGCCGCCGTGTCGTGCTCCGACGGCGGCGGCGCGAAGACCGCTCCCGACGCGCTGTCCACGGCGAGTCTTCAGGCCGCGCTGCTCACCGCGGGTGAGCTGCCGCAGGGCTGGGAGCTTGTCGGCGGCGGCAAGGCGGTCACCGCGGACGAGGTGGTCCGGGCGGACCGGTCGGCGTGCCAGCCCGTCATGGACATGGTGTCCGGGCGTTCCGCGGAGATCGCCCCGACCGGGCAGGTGGACGCCGGCCTGCTGGGGCCGGGGGAGGCGGAAGGCGCCTCGCATCTCGGGATCAACCAGTACAAGGAAGGCGAGGCCGCGGCGCTGCTGGAGGCGGTGCGGGCCGCGTTGCCGGGCTGTGCGTCCTTCGGCGTCGTCGAGGGCGGCGGCAGCGCCAACGTCGTCGCCATCGCCCCCGGCCAGGGGCCCGAACTCGGGGATGCCGCCGTGTTCTTCGAGGTGGCGACGGTCGACGCGTCGGGCGGCATGATGCGCATCCCGCACGCGATCGTGCGCACGGGGTCGGCGCTGGTCATCACGTCCACCCTGAACCTGCCCGACAGCGCGACGGTCCCGATCCCCGAGGAACTGCTGCGTGCGCAGGTCGACAAGCTCGCCGGCATGCAGCGGCAGGCACGGCAGGCCTAGAAGTCGGGGTCCGCGGTCCGTGCCGGGGGTTTGCCGCCGGGTATGTCCTGGTCGACGACGAGGCGATCCCTCGCGGGTGTTACCTCCGCCGGGTCGGCCCAGCCCGCCGCCGGACAAGCCGTCATCCACGGCAAACACGGCAAATCGGAGCATACTGGGCATCGGTGGGCCGGGCGGCCACCGTCGCGCGGGCCGGGTGGGGCGTGGTGCGGCGCGGTCTTCCTCGTCGACCGGTTCCGTCCGGACCCAGAGGAGGCGGCGATGTTCGAGGAAGCGCAGTATCTGGCCCCGGTCACCCGGAAGGCCGACGGCAGCATCGAGGTCGAGCTGTCCCGAAGCCACCCCGGGTTCGCCGACGCCGTGTACCGCGAACGGCGCAACCGCATCGCCGAGCTGGCGCTGCGGCACACGCCCGGCGATCCGGTCCCCGAGGTCGCCTACACGCCGGAGGAGCACGAGGTCTGGCGCATCGTCTCCGCCGAACTGGCCGAGGCCCACGCCGAACTGGCCGTCGCCGAATACCTCGTCGGCTGCGAGCGCCTCGGCCTGCCCGCGGACCGCATCCCGCAACTGCAGCAGGTCGGCGAGTGGCTGGCCCCGCTGACCGGTTTCCGCTACCTCCCCGCCGCCGGACTCGTGGAACTGCGCGAGTTCTACGGCACGCTCGCCGACTCCCGCTTCCACTCCACGCAGTACATCCGGCACCACAGCGTCCCCCTCTACACCCCCGAGCCCGACGTCGTGCACGAGGTCATCGGCCACGCCAACGCCCTCGCGAGCGACCGGTTCGCCGCCCTCTACCGCCTCGCCGGCCAGGCCGCGCGCCGCGTGGAGAGCCGCGAGGCGCTGGAGTTCGTGTCCAAGGTCTTCTGGTTCACCCTCGAATTCGGCGTCATGGCCGAGGGCCGCGACCTGAAGGCCTACGGCGCCGGGATCCTCTCCTCGTACGGCGAGATCCGCGCGTTCCGCGGCATGGACATCCGCCCGCTCGACCTCGCGGCGATGGGCACGACGCCGTACGACATCACCCACTACCAGGACGTCCTCTTCCGCGCCGAGTCCCTGAGCCACCTGGAGGACGTCGTCGGCACCTTCTGGGCGACCTGCGACGACGACGCCATCGCGCGCCTGTCCGTCGCGGTCGCCTGACGGCGACCGCGTCAGGACGTCATCGCCGCGGCCGTCTCCAGGAGTTCCGCCACGGTGCCGGTGAAGTCGGGGAGGAGGGCGAGAGCCGCGGTCCAGGCGTCGGCGTCGCGGCGCAGGTGCCTGGCGGCCAGCTCGCCCGCGAACGCGCCCGCGACCGCCATGGCGACGGCGGCGGGCCGGGTGCCGTGGAGGATCTCGTCGGGGGTGCGCTGCCGCGTGGTGAGGCAGCGGCGCAGCGTCCATTCGGAGAGCGGGGGCCCGTCCACCGGCGGGTTCTCGGGGGCCGGTGCGCCGAGGGCGCCGCGCAGCCGCGGGGGAGCCAGCGTGCGGAGCAGGGCGAAGGCGGTGTCGTCGGGGGGCGCGGGCGTGTGTGTGTCCGGGCCCGGTTCGCGTGCGGCGGCGAGGAGTTCGCGGACGCTGCCGGGAAACGCCGGGCCGAGCGCGGCCAGGCGGCGCCACCCCTCCGCGTCGTCCGGGAGCAGCGGGCGCAACTCCTCCAAAGGCCGCTCGAAGACGGTGTTGCGGCTGCCGCCCGTGCGGAAGGTCTCCACCGCGCCCAGGACCCGCCAGGCGGGCCGTCCCGTCGCGAGGAAGTGGCGGGGCGTCGCCACGCCGTTGATGAGGGCCTGTTCCAGCGGCAGCGTGGAGGCGTACACGGAGGACGCCAGGGCGGCTACGGTGTCGACCGGGCAGCCGTCCGCCCCCGCGAGCCCGGCCGACACCTCGCGGGTGAACGGCGTTCCGCGGTGCGCCGCGGCGATCGCGTCCCAGTCGGGTGCTCCGGTGATCGTCCCGAGGACGTGGCGGACCTCGTTGCGCCGCAGGCCGTCCGTGCCGAACGCCCGGATCAGCTCGCCGGTGTCCGGCCCCGCGGAGACGGCCGCGTCCAGCACCGCCCGGCCGTCGTCCGACTCCAGCGCGTCGCGGACGACCGGACCGATGACGCGGGTCCGGTACCGGCCGATCCCGAGCGCCGCGCGCACCGCGTCGGGCCCCGCGAGCCGCCACAGCGTCGCGAAGGCCTGGAGGCGCGCGTGTTCGACGTGGGATTTGCTCGGGAACTCGCCCAGGATCGACAGGCTGTGCCGGACCAGCTCGACGTCGCGGGCGTAGACGAGCGCGAGGACGTACGGGCGCGCCCGGGTGGCCAGCAGTTCGTCGTACAGCGCCGGGTGCAGCTCCGGGCCCTCGGCGAGGATGCGGCGGCGCAGGCGGGTGTCGGCGCGCGAGTTCGTGAAGACGCGGCGGTTCACCTCGGGGCAGCCGAGTGCGACGAAACGCCCCAGGACCCGCCGCGGCACGCGGTCGTCGCCGGCCAGGGAGACGCGGTCGTGGTGGTCGCCTTCGGCGAGGACCCGGTCGATCAGCGGTTCGATGTCGGACAGCCGCCCCAGCAGCCGCCGGCGCGTGCCCGGCGGGCACCGCTCCAGAACGCGCCGGGCGAGATCCGGCTCGCTGTGCCGCAGCAACGCCGCCATGCCTTCTATCGCCACACGCGCCCACTCCTCGCTCACACCGGCGCGCACACCGCGCAACACACCGCGTACCGGACGGACCGGGCCATCCGTCCGGGAGCGTGCATTCTGCCACGCCGTGCGGGGTGCGGGTTCCGGATGCCGGACAGCCGCGTCGGCGGTGCCGCGCCCGGGGCACGGCACCCCCGACGGCGTCATGCCGGCGTCACTCCGCCGTCACCCCGCGGTGGGGCGGCCGACGTGTGGCGGTCATGTGCCGGGCAGCGTGCGCGGGCGCGCGACGTGGTGGCCGAAGGGCGCGCCCGCGAGGTCGAACGCGCGCACCTCGGGGTCGATCCGGCGCTGCCCGGGCTCGCGCTCCGGCGCCGCCTCGATCGCCGGCTCCTCCTCGCCGACCCTGGCCAGCCAGGCGAGGAGTTCGCCGCGCAGCGTGTCGGCGATCTCGCGGTGCGACGTGAGGCCCACGAGGTTGTCGAGCTCGTACGGGTCGTTGTCCAGGTCGTACAGCGCCGACTCGACGTAGTGGGCCGACGACGGCGTGGTCCAGCCGTCGGCGCCGGGCGCGGTGACGGCGTACTTCCAGCGGCTCGTCCGGACCGCGCGCCCCACCTCGGACTCGCTGACCTGGACGAAGACCGACTCGGGGCGCCCCGGATCGACCCCGCCCCCCACGAGGGGCAGGAACGACCGGCCGTGCACCCCCTCCGGCACCGGGAGGCCGGCCGCGTCCAGGAGCGTCGGCACCAGGTCGACCGTGCCGACCGGATGCCGGATCACCCCGCCGCCGGTGAAGCCCGGCCCGGTCAGCGCGAGCGGTACGCGGATCGACACGTCGTGTGCCGAGCGTTTGTACTCCTCGTTGCGGGTGCGGAAGTGGTTGCCGTGGTCGGCCGTCCAGGCGACGACCGTGGACTCGGTGAGGTCCAGTGACGCCAGTGCGTCGCGCAGTCGGCCGAATCCCTCGTCGACCCGCTTGATCTGGCCGAGGTAGCCGCCCAGGTGCCGGTGTGCGGGCCCGCCGTGCGTCGCCAGATCGGGCGGCACCCAGCGGCCGGCGTAGCGCTCGCGGTAGCCGTCGGGCGCCGGGTACGAGTCGGTCGCGTTCTGGTGGTGCGGCTCCAGCAGCGACACGAACAGCAGGAACGGGTGGTCGTGGTGGTCGGCGAGGAACCGGATCGCCGCGTCGACGACCGCGTCGGAGCGGTAGCCGACCAGGCGTACGGGCCGTTCGTCGGCGTCGTACATCACCGTCCGGTGGGCGTCGGACGTGAATTCGAGGGTGTTGCTGCCCAACCAGTGCTCGTAGCCGCCCCGTTCGTCGCGCGGGACCGGGTCCGCGGACGCCAGGTGCCATTTGCCGATGTAGCCGGTCGCGTAGCCGGCGTCCGCGAAACCCCGTGCCAGCGTGGGCACGTCCTTCGGCAGCGGGATGCCGTTGCGGAACGTCCCGAGCGACGTCGGGTAGCGCCCGGTCTGCAGCGACGACCGGGCCGGGCCGCAGACGGGTTGCGGGGTCAGCGCTTGGTCGACGTGCGTGCCCTCGCGCGCCAGGCGGTCGAACTCGGGTGTCAGGCCCAGCGGATTGCCATGCGCGCCGGTGGTGTCCCAGCGCTGCTGGTCGGTCAGCACGACGACCACGTTCGGACGCTCACTCATACGTGGCCGCCGCGTCGCGGAGGGTGCGCAGGACCGTCTCCGGGTCGTACGCGGCGGGTGTCCCCGGCGTGTAGGTGACCGCCCGCAGCGCGCCCGAGTAGCGGAACGCGCCGTGGCGTTCGTGGAGGGGCCACGACACCGGGGACTTGCGGTCCACGCCGACGCTGATGCCCTGGAGCGGGGCCATGCCGATCAGCAGGTGCACACCCTCCAGCCATGCCGTGTCCTCGCCGTCGACCGCGACGACGAAGTCCCAGCGGAACCGGGGGCGGGTGGCGGCGCGCAGCACCACCTCGTGCGGGCCGGGGGTGAGCGGACCGGCGTCGACCTCGTGCAGCACGCCGTACTCGTTGTACGCGAACCCCAGGTGGCCGTCCTCGACGTACACGCTGTAGCCGCCGCCCTGGTCGCCGTGCGACAGCAGCACCCCCGCGTCGTCGGGGCCGTGGTCGTCGATCTCGATGCGTGCCGAGAAGTCGCGGAACGCGACGAGCTTCGCCGAGCGGTAGCGCTCCAGCTCCGGCGTCCCGGCGAGGATGCGGACGGGCTTGCGCAGTTCTTCCTCGTCGGGGTGCCGGAACGCCAGGGCGCCGCTGGCGTCGGCGAGCGGGAACACCCCGTCGCGCCACGCCGCGGACTCCCACGCGGCGGCCAACTCCTTCACCACGTCCGGGTGTTCGGCGGCCAGGTCGTCGATCTCCGTGGGATCGGCGGTGATGTCGTACAGCGCCCACTCGCCGTCGTCGTACGGCGTGCCGAACTGATGCTGCGTCACCAGCTTGTAGGGGTGCCGGTAGTAGCTCCGGTTGCCGGACATCTCGCTGTACTGCTCGGTGTGTCGCGACACCGCGTCCGCCGACCGCAGCACGTCGGTGAACGCGCGGCCGTCCACCTCCTGCGTCGGCTGCCCGCCGCGCACCTCGGGCCGCTCCACGTCCGCGAGTTCGAGCAGTGTGGGGAGGAGGTCGGTCACGTACTGGTATTGGTCGCGCACCCCGGAGTCGCCGTCGCCGCGCGGCAGTCCGGCGGGCCACGAGAGCACGAACGGCACGCGCACACCGCCGGCGTACGTCTGGCCCTTGTACAGCCGGAACGGCGTGTTGGACGCCATGCCCCAGCCGCGCGGGTAGTGGACCAGGCTGCGCGGGCCGCCGACCAGGTCGAGTTCGCGGTCGACGTCGCCGTTCCACTCGTCGGGCAGCCCGGGGTGGTGGACGAACCGCTTGAAGTACGCCCGCGTCCCCTCGGCGCCGCCCTCGCCGGTACCGCCGTTGTCGGAGGTGAACACGATGACGGTGTTGTCGAGTTCGCCGAGTTCGTCGAGTGTCGCGGTCAGGCGGCCGAGGTTCCGGTCGATGTTGTCGACCATCGCCGCGTAGACCTCCATGTAGCGCTCGTACAACTCCTTCGTCTCCGCCGGGAGTTCGTCCCACGCGCCGACCTCGTGGCCCTTCTCGAAGTTGCGCCGGGGCAGGCGCGTGCCCTCGGGGAACAGCCCGTCGGCGATCTGCCGCGCGAAGCGCGTGTCGCGCAGCGCGTCCCAGCCGTCGCGGTAACGGCCGCGCTGCCGTTCGATGTCGGCCGGTTTGGCCTGCAGCGGGCCGTGCACGGCGTTGTGGGCGACGTACAGGAAGAAGGGCTTGTCGGCGTCGTGCGCGCGCAACGCCTTGACCATGCCGATGGCTTCGTCGGTGATGTCGTCGGTGTAGTAGTAGTCGGGCGGGAGTTCGTCGATGTCCAGCGGGCTGTTGTCGCGCACGAGCTGGTGCGGGTGGAACAGGCTCGTCAGGCCCTCCAGCACCCCGTAGTAGCGGTCGAAGCCTTTCTGGAGCGGCCAGTTGCGCCGGTCGTCCGCCGCGTTGGACGCGGAGTCGCGCACCAGGTGCCACTTGCCGACCGCGAACGTGGCGTAGCCCGCGTCGTGCAGCAGCTGCGGCAGCGTGGGGATGTCGTCGGGGATCTCCATCGCGTAGCCGGGGAAGCCCGGGTCGGCGTTCGCGACGAACGAGTAGCCCACGCGGTGCGGGTTGAGCCCGGTCAGCAGCGCCGCCCGGGCGGGCGAGCACAGCGGCATCGTGTGGTAGTTCGTCAGCCGCACGCCGCGCTCGGCGAGCCGGTCGAGCACCGGTGTGGCGATCTCCGAACCGAACGGGCCGATGTCGCTGTAGCCCATGTCGTCGATCAGCACGACGACGATGTTGGGCGCCCCCGGCCGGGCCTTCGCCCGCGGCTCCCACGCGGGTTCGGACTCGGCGAACGTGCGTCCGGCGCGGCCGGTGAAGCCGGCGTACGGATCCCGCCGCCGCGGGTTGTCGGAAGGGGTCATCGGTCTGCTCCTCACGCCGCGGCAGCGGCGACGGTGTTCGGCACGGGGCTGGGGACGGCGGCCAACAACCCGCGGGTGTACGGGTGCCGCGGACGCGCGCACAGTTCCTCGGCGGGCCCGGTCTCCACGACGCGGCCCGCGCGCATCACCGCGATGCGGTGCGAGATCTGCCGGACGACGGCCAGATCGTGCGCGATGAAGATCATCGACAGGCCCAGGTCGGCCTGCAGGTCGGCGAGCAGGTTGACCACCTGCGCCTGGACGGAGACATCGAGCGCCGACACCGGTTCGTCGCAGATCAGCACGTCGGGTTCCGGGGCCAACGCCCGGGCGATGCCGATGCGTTGGCGCTGGCCACCGGAGAAGTCGCGGGGGTAGCGGCCCGCGGCGGACGCGTCCAGCCCCACCCGCTCCAGGAGTTCGGCGACCCGGCGGCGGTGTTCGGCGGGCGTCCCGATGCCCTGAGAGACCAGGGGGTCGGCGATGACCGCGCCGACCGTCATGCGCGGGTTGAGCGATGCGTACGGGTCCTGGAAGACCATCTGGACGCGCCGCCGCAGCGCCCGCAGTTCGGCGCGCGAGGGCTTGGTGACGTCCCGGCCGTCGAGGAGGATGCTCCCGGACGTCGCCGGATGCACACCGACCAGGGTGCGTACGAGCGTCGACTTCCCGGAGCCGGACTCGCCGACCACGCCCAGGGTTTCGCCCCGTGCCAGGTCGAGCGACACGTCGTCGAGCGCCACCACGCGGTTGCGGCGCGAACGGAACACCTTGCCCAGCGAGCGGATCGAGACGACCGGTTCGCCGTCGGCGTCGCCCGTGCCGGCCGCGCGGGCGACCACGGACGGCGCCTGCTTCGCAGCGGACTCGGCCGCGGCGTCGGGCACCGGGCCGTCGGACACCCAGCACGCCACCGTGCGGCCCGCCGCCACGCGCGACGGCGGCTGCTCGGTGCGGCATTGGTCGGTCGCGAGGGTGCAGCGGTCCGCGAACGCGCACCCGGCCGGGGGCGCGGCCAGGTCCGGCGGCGCTCCGGGAATGCCCCGCAGGCGCTGCCCGTACGCGGCGTCGAGCCGGGGCACCGCGCGCAACAGCCCCGCGGTGTACGGGTGGTGAGGTGCCGTCAGGACATCCGCGGTGCGGCCCTGTTCGACGACCTTGCCGCCGTACAGCACCATGACGCGGGCGGCGGACCGCGCCACCACGCCCATGTTGTGGGTGATCAGCACCGTCGCGGTGCCCAGGTCGCGCGACAGCCGTTCGATGAGGTCCAGGATCTGCGCCTGCACCGTCGGGTCGAGCGCGGTGGTCGGCTCGTCGGCGAGCAGGAGGTCGGGCTCGTTGGCCAGGGCGAGCGCGATCATGACGCGCTGCCGCATGCCCCCGGAGAACTGGTGGGGGTGGTCGCGCATGCGCTTGGCGGGGTCGGGGATGCCCACGAGATCGAGGAGTTCGACCGCCCGCGCGGTGCGGGCGCGCTTGTCGCGCACGCCGTGCGCGCGCATCGCCTCGTCGAGGTGGCGGCCGACGGTCAGCAGCGGGTTCAGCGACGTCATCGGGTCCTGGAAGATCATCCCGACGCGTGCCCCACGGACCCGCCGCAACGCGGCCTCGTCGGCCGCGGTGAGGTCGAGCGGGTCGCCGGGCCCGTTGTCGAGCAGCACCGCGCCCGCGCTGATCCGCCCGGCGGGCGGCAGCATGCGCGTCAGCGCGAGCGCCGTCGTGGACTTGCCGGACCCGGACTCGCCGACGATCGCGAGGGTTTCGCCGCGCGCGAGGTCGAAGTCGACGCCGCGCACGGCGTGCACGGGGCCGCGTTCCGAGTCGAAGGTGACGTGCAGGCCGCGCACGCGCAGCAGCGGGGCCGCGGACGGGGGTTCGGCGGCCGTACCGGAGCGTGCCCCGGCCGCCGCGGGCTGCGGTTTCTCGGTCGATACGGTCATCGTCGCGCTCCCCGGTTGAGTGCTTCCGCGATCAGGTTGAGCCCCACGACCAGCGTCGTGATCACCACGAGGGGGCCGAGAGCGTAGGTGAAGTGGTCCTCCAGATAGGGCCGCGACTCGGCGAGGATCCCGCCGAGCGAGGGGTCGGGCGGCCGGACCCCGATGCCGATGAAACTCATCGCGCCCTCGAGGATCACCGCGATCGACAGCGACACCGCGACCTGGACCACCACCGGGTCGGCCGCGTTCGGCAGGACGTGCCGCGTGAGCAGCCGCAGCGGGCCGGCGCCGCCGATCCGCGCGGCCACGGCGTACTCGCGTTCCCGGTGCACGAGGATCGCGCCGCGCAGCATGCGCCCGAACCCGGGGATCTCCACGAGCACGATGACGGTGATGATGGTGATCTTGCCGGGGCCCATGATCGCCGTGGCGGTCAGGCCCAGGATCAGGCCGGGGAACGACTGCAGCAGGTCGAACAACCGCTGCACCGCGACGTCGGCGGCCCGGTGCGTGATCGCGACCAGGGCCAGCGAGCAGCCGATGACCAGGCCGATCGGCACCGCGGCGAAGACCACCAGAAGATCGGTGCGGATGCCGTAGAGCAGCCGGCTCAGCAGGTCGCGGCCGATCTCGTCGGTGCCCCACGCGTGCCCGGCCGCCCCCGGGTCCTGGAGCGACGCCGCCGTCTGGAAGTTCGGGTCGTGCGAGGTCAGCAGCGGTGCGGCGAGGCCCGCGACGAGGACCACTCCGACCAGGACGAGGCCGGTGATGCCGCGCGGGGTCATGAGGCCGCGCAGGTAGCGGTTGCGGATCCGGCGCGGCTTGGACGCCGCGACCGGGACGGTGGCGAGTGCTTCGGTAGCCATGTCGGGTCACCCCAGCCGGACGCGCGGGTCGATGAGTGCGTACGCCAGATCGGTCAGCAGTTGCACGACCACGAACACCGCGACCAGGAACAGCAGCACCGCCTGGATCACCGGGTAGTCGCGCCGGGTGACCGCCTGTTCCGCGAGCGTCCCGAGGCCCGGCCACGCGAACACCGCCTCGATGATCACCGCTCCGCCGAGGAGGACACCGATCTGCATGCCGAGCACCGTCAGCACGGGCGGCAGCGAGTTCGGCAGCGCGTGCCGCCACAGGATGCGGCGGTGCGAGATCCCCAAGGACTTCGCGGTGCGCGTGTAGTCCTCCCCGAGCGCCTGCTGCAGTCCGTCCTTCACGAAGCGCGCGAAGATCGCCGCCGACGGCAGGGCCAGCACCAGCGCCGGCATCAGGAGGTACTGGAACCCGATCTGCGGATCGGTCAGGACCGACACGTGCCCGCCCGCGGGCAGCACCGGCCACGCGATCGCGAAGACGAAAACGAGCAGGAAGCCGCTCACGTACGGCGGGATGATCAGCGAGATCGAATTGACCGCCGACAGGAGCGTCTGTCCGAAGCGGTTCCGCACCGTGACCCCGGCGACCCCGAGCGCGAAACCGAGGACGAGGCTGAAGAGCAGCGAGGCCACGGTGAGTTCGACGGTGTTGCCGAGCCGCTGGCCGAGCAGGTCGGAGACCGACCCGCCGATGATGTACGAGCGCCCCAGGTCGCCGCGCACCAGGTCCGCGAGCCACGCGCCGTACTGCGCGAGCAGCGGCCGGTCCAGGCCGAGGTCGTGCCGGATCGCGGCCACGGTGTCCGGCGACGGGTCCGTGCCGGCCAGCGTCACGGCCGGGTCGCCCGGCACCGCGCGGAGGATGAGGAAGATCACGAAGGAGGCGAGCAGCAGCACCCCGAACGCCGAGGGCAGCCGTCGCAGGAGATATCCGGTCATGGTCGCGGGCCGCCCGTCACGCGAGGTACGCGTCGTCGAGAATCAGCGCCGCGAACTCGTTCTGGGCGACGCCCCGCAGATTGGACGTCGACGAGTACAGGTTCGCCGTCACCACCAGGTCGATCACGAACGACTCGTCGAGCAGCACCTCGCTCAGGTCCTGGTACGCGGCCTTGGCCGTCGGGCTCGCCGGGTCCGCCTGGCGCCACGCCCGCTGCACGATCTCGGTGTAGCGCGGGCTGGAGAACTTCGAGGAGTTCTTCGCCTCGTTGAACGGGTACGCGCTGACCGCCAGCGTCGACGGGTGCACCTGCGCGAACCCGTGCTGGCCGGTCCACAGCGCCGGCAGCGTCTGCCCGATCAGCCGGGTCTGGAACTGCGCCGAGTCCATGGGTTCGAGCGTGGTCTTGATGCCGACCTGCTCCAGGTCGAACTGCACCATCTGGCCGATCGCGGGCGCGTTGGACAGGAACGCCAGCGGCAGTTCCAGGTCCGTCGCACCGGCCTCCGCGAGCAGCGCCTTCGCACGGTCCGGGTCGTGCGTGTAGCGCTTGGCGGTCGCGTCGGAGTACGCCGGCGACGACTTGGGCCACGGCGCCGCGGACGCGAACCCGTACCCCCCGAGGGCCTGGTCCACGATCCGCTCGCGGTTGACCGCGAACGACACCGCCTGCCGGACGCGCTTGTCGTCGAGCGGCTTCACACTCACGTTGGCGCCCACGTAGATCGCGCCGCCGCCGGTGTCGAACTGCTGGAACGTGAACTGGTTGTCGGACTTGACCGGCGCGATGTCCCGGCCCGACAGCGTGGTCGCCAGGTGGATCTGCTTGCTGCGCAGGGCCGCGAGCAGCGAGTCGGGCTGCGGGATGATCCGTATCTCGACACCGTCGAAGTAGGGGCGGTCCGGAACGAAGTAGTCCGGGTTGCGGGTGAGCGACATCGAGGCGCCGGGCGTCCAGTTCTTGAGGACGAACGGCCCGGTGCCGATCAACTTCTTGCCGGTCACCGCCTCTTCGACGCTCTCCCGGTCGGCGATGATCATGAATTCGAACAGGTCGAAGAGATTGCTCACCGCGTGTTCCAGATGCAGGGTGAGTTCCGTCGGGCTGTGCACCGTGAAGTCCTTCACGGCGGCGGCGGTGGCCCGCAACTGCGCGCTGCGCTTGGCCTCCTTGAGGTTCTCGACCGCCCAGACGACGTCGTCCGCGGTGAACGGGCGCCCGTTGTGGAATTTGACGCCTTCGCGCAACTGGAACGTGACACTCGTGCCGTCCGGTGCGACCTGCCACGACTTCGCCAATTGCGGCTGCGGATTCAGGTTGTCGTCGTACGCCGTCAATGTGTTGAAGACCAGTCGCGGCAGGATCAGGAAACCGCTCTGGGTGAAGAGCAGCGCGGGAGTGAAATCGATCCCGCTGCCTATCTGAAGAGTCCCGCCTCTCCGGGGAGTTCCGCCGTCTCCTCCGCCGGCGGGGTTCGCGTTGTTCTCGCTCACGGCCGACTTGCAGCCCGCCAGCCCCAGCAGAACGGCGCCGGCTCCGGCGGCACGCAGCACGGTCCGGCGCGTGGTGTCGAGAGAGGGGAGGGCAGGCATGGCAATACTCCTCTGAACGGATTCGGGGCAGGCGAAAACGCGCGCACGGCAGGGGAATCCACCGGGTGCGAAAGCGGGGCGGGGATGAAGAGGGACGGCGCTGGGGCGGAGACGTCAGGGAATGCGGGGACCGCGGCGGCGACAGGCCGCTACACCGCGCCCCCGGCCGAAAAGAAGGCGAGCCGCGGGTGCCGAAAGGTCAGCGGTGGACGGCACAGATGGCGCCCGCGACACGACAAAAGTCGATGTGGCGGCGCGAAACGAGGGCCATGTCCGAACTCACGGTCCTGACTTTGGCAGGAGTGGGCGAAAGCGGTCAACGATGTCTTGCCACGTGGACACTTGTTAACAAGTTGTTGCGTAAAGGGAGTTCGACGTTGCGCCGGTCACACCGGGGCGGTCACAAAATCGATCAGCTCTTCCACCCGGCCGAGCAACGCCGGCTCCAGATCCCGGAACGACGCCACGTGCCCGAGAATCCAGCGCCACGTCTCACCGGTATTCGTCGTCCGCCCGAGCGCGGCATTGACGCCGTCCTTCCACACGACATCGCGCGGTACGTCCGGCCACGCCGCGATCCCCAGCGCCGACGGCTTGACCGCCTGCCAGATGTCGACGAACGGGTGCCCGGTGACGAGCACATGGCCGCCGTACGGCCCGGCCGCCACCCCGGCGGCGATGCGGCTCTCCTTCGACCCCGGCACGAGGTGGTCCACCAGGACGCCCAGCCGCCGACCCGGCCCCGGGCGGAACGCGCGTACCACGTCCGGGAGATGGTCCACGCCTTCCAGGCACTCCACCACGACGCCCTCGATGCGCAGGTCGTCGCCCCACACCCGCTCGACCAGCTCCGCGTCGTGCCGCCCCTCGACATAGATGCGCCCGGCCCGCGCGACCCGCGCACGGGCGTCCGGCACCGCCACCGACCCCGAGGCGGTACGCGCCGGGCGCGCCGACGCCCGCGCGGCCACCGGGCGGACGAGCGTCACGACCGCCCCGTCGACCATGAAGCCGCGCGGCTCCATCGGGAACACCCGGTGCGCGCCGTGCCGGTCCTCCAGCGTCACGGTGAACCCCTCCGGGGTCTTCTCGACGCGCACCACGGCACCGCAGAACCCGGTCTCGACCTCCTCGACCACCAGATCCCGGGTCGCCGCCACCTCCTCGACCCGCGAGGTCTTCTTCCACGGCGGCGTCAGATCGGGGCCGTAACTCCTGCTGCGCATGGCAGACGACGCTAGCGGCCGTCCGGCGTTCACCCGTTCAGGCGCGCCGGGCCGCGCCCCCGGCGAGGTCAAGCAGCCGGTAGCCGCGCGTCACGGCGGCCGTCACCGCCTCGGCTCCCCACGGCCAGTCGCCGCGCGCCACCGCCTCCTCGACGGAGCGCCCCCGCGCGTGCCACCGCCGCAGCTCGGCGGCCACGGCGTCGATCTCGCGGCGCTGCCCGGCGGCGAACTCCGCGTCGACCACGTCGCCGTGGCCGGGCAGGACCGACCGTACGCCGGCGGCGTCGCCCGGGGCCAGGCACGCGAGGTCGAGCGCGCGCCGGATCGCGTCCGGCCACGTGAACGGAAACGAGTCCGGCCCGCACGCCAGCGGCGCGGACTGCTCCACCAGGTCCCCGGCCACCACCAGGCCGCAGTGCGGCACGTACACCGCGAGGTCCGCGCACGTGTGCGCGCCGTCCGGCATCGCCTCCACCACCAGCGACCGGTCCCGGCCCACCGGGACCACCTCCGGCCCGCCCGGAGCGATCAGCCGGGTCGGCGGCACGATGCGCACCCCGGCCATGTCGGTCTCCGGCATCCCGCACCGCACCGCGTCGCGGCGTCCTTCTTCTCCCCAGAAGCGCAGATAGCCCGGCAATGCCTGGTGACCGATCACACACGCGTCGGGAAACCGCCGCAAAACCTCGGCGTTGCCGTAGCAGTGGTCGAAGTGGCCGTGCGTGTTCACCACCGCCAGCGCGCGGTAGGGCAGCCCGTGCGCGCCCAGGATCTCCGTGAGACCCGCGAGCAGCGCGCGCGTCTCACGCTCGTACGAACCCGTGTCGACCAGCGCGAAACCGTCGCGCCCCGCGATCGCCGCGACGTTCAGGTCCAGCTCCGGCACCCGGGCCGTGAAAACCCCCGGTGCGAGCGGACGCCATGGGTAACACCCCTCAGGTGACGCATGTACCATCCGTCGACCCTTGCACGGACGGCAGGGTACGGACGGAACGGCGTCACCGTACACTGGCACTCCAGGCAGACGAGTGCCAGGCAGGTCAGGGAGGTGCGCAGGTGCTCGACGACCGCAAGCTCGACGTGTTGCGCGCCATCGTGCAGGACTACGTCGCCACACACGAACCCGTCGGCTCCAAGGCGCTCGCCGACAGGCACAACCTCGGGGTCTCCCCGGCGACGATCCGCAACGACATGGCGGCGCTGGAGGAGGACGGCTACATCGCCCAACCCCACACCAGCGCGGGGCGCGTGCCGACCGACAAGGGGTACCGGCTCTTCGTCGACCGGCTGGCCGGGATCAAGCCCCTCTCGACACCCGAGCGCCGCGCGATCCAGCTCTTCCTGGACGGCGCCGTCGACCTCGACGACGTCGTGGGGCGCACCGTTCGCCTGCTCGCCCAGCTCACCCACCAGGTGGCGGTCGTGCAGTACCCGTCCCTGACCCGCTCCACGATCCGCCACGTCGAGCTGCTGACCCTGGCGCCGACGCGGATCATGCTCGTGCTCATCACCAACACGGGCCGCGTCGAACAGCGCGTCATCGACCGCCCCGAGCCGGTCGGCGAGAACCTGCTGGCCGACCTGCGCGCCCGGATCAACAGCGTCGTGGTCGGCAAGCGCTTCGCCGACGTCGCGGAGCTGGTCCAGAACCTCGGCGAGTCCTTCACCGCCGAGGACCAGCCGATCGTGACCACCGTCCTCGCCACATTGCTCGATACCCTGGTGGAGCAGCAGGAAGAACGCGTCGTCCTCGCGGGAACGGCCAACCTCACCCGGTTCGGCACCGATTTCCCGATGACGATCCGCCCGGTGCTCGAAGCCTTGGAGGAGCATGTGGTGCTCCTGCGCCTGCTCGGTGAGGCCACCGAGCCGGCGATGGTGGTGCGTATCGGGCACGAGAACATGCACGAAGGGCTGGCCGCCACTTCAGTGGTGTCCGTCGGGTACGGCAGCGGCGACGAAGCGCTCGCCAAACTCGGCGTGCTCGGGCCGACCAGGATGGACTACCCCGGAACGATGGGAGCGGTACGCGCCGTGGCACGGTACGTCGGACAGATTCTCGCGGAGTCGTAGTTGACCACTGATTACTACGAAGTCCTGGGTGTTCGGCGCGATGCCACGCCTGAGGAGATCAAGAAGGCCTTCCGCCGCCTCGCCCGCGAGCTTCACCCGGATGTGAATCCGGATCCGAAGACGCAGGAGCGCTTCAAGGAGATCAACGCGGCCTACGAGGTCCTGTCGGATCCGCAGAAGCGCCAGATGTACGACCTCGGCGGCGATCCGCTCGGCAATCCCGCGGCCGGCGGCCCGGGCGGCGGTTTCGGCGCGGGCTTCGGCTTCAGCGACATCATGGACGCTTTCTTCGGCCAGGCCGGCCAACGCGGGCCCCGCTCGCGCACGCGCCGCGGCCAGGACGCCATGATCCGCATCGAGGTGCAGTTGGAGGAGGCGGCGTTCGGCACGACCCGGGAGATCCAGGTCGACACCGCCGTCACCTGCAACACGTGCAACGGCGAGGGCGCGGCCCCCGGCACGACCGCGCAGACCTGCGACATGTGCCGCGGTCGCGGCGAGGTCAGCCAGGTCACCAGGTCGTTCCTCGGCCAGGTCATGACCTCGCGGCCCTGCCCGCAGTGCCAGGGCTTCGGCACCGTCGTGCCGAGCCCCTGCCCCGAGTGCGCCGGAGACGGGCGCGTCCGGGCGCGGCGCACGCTCACCGTCAAGATCCCCGCCGGCGTCGACTCCGGCACCCGCATCCAGCTCGCGGGCGAGGGCGAGGTCGGCCCGGGCGGCGGCCCCGCCGGAGACCTGTATGTCGAGATCTCCGAGGTCCCGCACCCGACCTTCCAGCGGCGCGGCGACGACCTGCACTGCACCGTGACCCTCCCGATGACGGCCGCGGCGCTGGGCACCAAGGTGCCGCTGGAGACGCTCGACGGCGTCGTCGAGATCGACATCCGCCCGGGCACGCAGTCCGGCCAGTCGATCCCGATGCACGGCCGGGGCGTCACCCACCTGCGCGGCGGCGGCCGGGGCGACCTCATCGTGCACGTCGAGGTGCAGACCCCGACCAAGCTCGACCCCGAGCAGGAGGAACTCCTGAGAAGGCTTGCCAAACTGCGCGCCGAGGAGCGTCCGCAAGGGCAGTTCTCGCCGGGCCAGCAGGGGCTCTTCTCCCGGTTGAAGGACGCGTTCAACGGCCGGTAGCCGCCGGGCGGCCGGGGCCGCGTGCGTCCCCGTCCGCGCGGAACCGCCGCGCGGAGCCCGCGCCGACCGCCGGCGAACTTCCGTACCGCACACCGGAGTCACATGAGCGCCCCCGTCTTCCTCAGCGCCGATCCGGCACTGCGCACCGGCCGCCGCGTCGTCCTGGACGGGCCCGAGGGCCGGCACGCCGTCACCGTCCGCCGCCTGGCCGTCGGTGAGGAGGTCGTGCTCACCGACGGGCGCGGCCTGTCCGTGCGCGGCACGGTCGCGGTCGTCGAGGGCAAGGACACCCTGCACGTCGACGTCGCCGAGCGCGCCGAGGAGCCGCCGCCCGCGCCGCGCGTCGTCGTCGTCCAGGCGCTGCCCAAAGGCGATCGCGGCGAACTGGCCGTCGAGACGATGACCGAGGTCGGCGTCGACGTGATCGTGCCGTGGGCAGCCGCGCGCTGCGTCACCCAGTGGCGCGGGGACCGCGGCGCGAAGTCCCTCGCCAAATGGCGGTCCACGGCCCGCGAGGCGGGCAAGCAGGCCCGGCGCGTGCATCTCCCGGACGTCACCGATCTCATGACGACCCGTCAGGTCGCGCAGCTGCTGCATACGGCCGCGTTCGCCGCGGTGCTGCACGAGAGCGCGACCGAACCGCTCGCGACCGCGGACGTCCCGGGCGACGGCGACCTCGTCCTGGTCGTCGGCCCGGAAGGCGGCATCGCCCGCGAGGAGTCGGCCGCGTTCGCGGAGGCGGGGGCCGGGGCGTACCGGCTCGGGCGGACCGTGCTGCGCACCTCCACGGCGGGAGTGTCGGCGGCCTCGGTGGTGCTGGCCCGATCGGGGCGCTGGGCGTGACCTCCGGCCGATAGCATCGCGCCGAACCCGTCACTCACAAGGAGGCACGCATGGCGGCCGGGGAACCCGACACGGAATGCCTGTTCTGCAAGATCGTCGCCGGGGACGTCCCCGCCACGGTCGTCCGTGAGACGAAGGACGTCATCGCCTTCGCGGACATCAACCCGCAGGCGCCCGTCCACATCCTGGTCATCCCGCGCGCCCACTACGCGAATGCCGGCGAACTGGGCGCCGTCGCCCCGGAACTGGCCGGCACCCTCCTCGCCGAGGCCGCCGCCGTCGCCGCCGAACAAGACCTCGACGGCGGCTACCGCCTCGTCTTCAACACCGGCGCCGGCGCGGGCCAAACCGTCTTCCACGTCCACGCCCACCTCCTCGGCGGCCGAGGCCTCACCTGGCCGCCCGGATAGGCGAACGCACGGTCTCGCGACGCGCCGCCGACGGAGAGGACGAGCCGGTCCGTCCGCGTCTCCGCCATGGCGGCGTGCGGATTCGGGGTGGGCGGCGCCGGCCCGGGCCGCCGGCTCCGCGATACGGGTGCGCGGTGGGCCGGGAGCGTCCGGAGAATGGGCGGCATGTCGACCCGTGAACTCGTCGTACTCGGTACGGCCAGCCAGGCGCCCACGCGGCACCGCAATCACAACGGCTACCTGCTGCGCTGGGACCGCGAGGGGCTGCTCTTCGATCCGGGGGAGGGCACGCAGCGGCAGATGCTGTACGCGGGGGTCGCGGCGAGCGACATCACGCGGATCTGTGTGACGCACTTCCACGGCGACCACTGCCTCGGCCTGCCCGGGGTGATCCAGCGGATGAGTCTCGACCGGGTGGCGCACGAGGTCACGGCCTACTTTCCCGCGTCGGGCCGGCGGTTCTTCGACCGGCTGCGCCACGCCAGCGTCTTCCACGAGCAGACCGTGCTGCGCGAGCAGCCCCTCGACGGCGCGGCGGTCGCCCTGCCCCTGCCCGGACTGATGCTGGAGGCCCGCCGCCTGTCCCACCCGGTCGAGTCGTACGGCTTCCGGCTCGCCGAGCCCGACAGCCGCCGCATGCTGCCCGAACGCCTCCGCGAACTCGGCGTCACCGGCCCCGACGTGGGCCGCCTCCAGCGTGAGGGCGCCATCGAGACCGACGGCCGCGTGGTGCGCCTGGACCAGGTCAGCGCACCGCGCGGGGGCCAGAGCGTCGCCTTCGTCATGGACACCCGGCGTTGCGACGCCGTCGGGGAACTCGCCGAAGGGGTCGACATGTTCGTGTGCGAGTCCACGTTCCTGGACAGCGAGGCCGACCTCGCCCGCACCCACGGCCACATGACCGCCGCCGAAGCCGCGACGGTCGCCCGGGAGGCGGGCGTGCGCCTCCTCGTCCTCACCCACTTCTCGCAGCGGTACACCGACCCGCAGGCCTTCCGCGCGGAGGCCCGCCGGCATTTCGACGGCGAGATCGTCGTGGCCGCCGACCTCGACCGCGTCCCGGTCCCCAGGCGGCGCTGACGATCACACATGATCATCCGGCGGAAAAGTCCACCAGTCCGTCAAGGGCAAAGAGCTACCATTGCGACAGGAAAAATCCCTCACCCCGAGCAACGGAAAGTAGGCGTGATCAGGCCGTAAGGCCGCCCATGGCTTCCACACGACACGCTCGCGGCGCCGACCGGAACGCCGGGACACCGCAGGCCGCCGAGGCCGCCGAGGCCCAGGAATCCGCGGGCCCCGCGGAGACCGAGGAGCAGGCGCAGGCCAAGATCGTGATCCCGGCGAAGCACCCGATGGTCGCGCTGCTCGGCTCGGGCGACTCGATCCTCCGGGTCATCGAGGACGCGTTCCCCACCGCGGACATCCACGTGCGCGGCAACGAGGTCAACACGACCGGCCCCCGCGACGACATCGACCTCATCAAACGGCTGTTCGACGAGATGATGCTCGTCCTGCGCACCGGCCAACCGCTGACCCCCGAAGCGGTCGAGCGCTCCATCGCGATGCTCCGCTCCGGCGGCGACGCCGCCCCGGCCGAGGTGCTGACCCTCAGCATCCTCTCCAACCGCGGCCGGACGATCCGCCCCAAGTCGCTCAACCAGAAGCGGTACGTCGACGCGATCGACCGGCACACCGTCGTCTTCGGCATCGGCCCGGCCGGTACCGGCAAGACGTACCTCGCGATGGCCAAGGCCGTCCAGGCGCTCCAGATGAAGCAGGTCAACCGCATCATCCTCACGCGCCCGGCGGTCGAGGCCGGCGAACGCCTCGGCTTCCTCCCCGGCACCCTCTACGAGAAGATCGACCCCTACCTGCGTCCGCTCTACGACGCGCTGCACGACATGATCGACCCCGACTCGATCCCCCGCCTCATGGCCGCGGGCACCATCGAGGTGGCCCCCCTCGCGTACATGCGCGGGCGCACGCTCAACGACGCGTTCATCATCCTGGACGAGGCGCAGAACACCTCGGCCGAGCAGATGAAGATGTTCCTGACACGCCTCGGGTTCGGGTCGAAGGTCGTGGTCACGGGCGACGTGACGCAGGTCGACCTGCCGAACGGCACCGAGAGCGGGCTGCGGGTGGTGCAGCGCATCCTCGACGGCGTCGACGACATCGAGTTCTGCAGGCTCAGCAGCCAGGACGTCGTACGGCACCAGCTCGTCGGGCGCATCGTCGACGCGTACGGGCGGTACGACGCGGAGCGCCAGGGCGACGACGTCGCGTCGCGCACCCGCGCGCGCCGCGGACGAATCCACAGCACCACCTCGGGCGACGCGGAACGGGATGTGAACTGACGGCCATGTCCATCGACATCGCCAACGAGTCCGGATACCCGCTCGACGAGCACGGCATCGCGGACGTGGCCCGCTTCACGCTCGACCGGATGCGGATCCACCCGCTGGCCGAGCTGTCCGTCGTGATCGTGGACGAGGCGGCCATGGAGCAGCTCCACATCCAGTGGATGGACCTGCCCGGGCCGACCGACGTCATGTCGTTCCCGATGGACGAGCTGCGGCCCGGAAAGGACCACGAGGACCCGCCGCAGGGCCTGCTCGGCGACGTGGTCCTGTGCCCCGAGGTCGCGGCCCGGCAGGCCGAGACCGCCGGGCACACGACCGACGACGAACTGCAGCTGCTCACCGTTCACGGCGTGCTGCACCTGCTCGGCTACGACCACGCCGAGCCCGACGAGGAGCGCGAGATGTTCGGCCTGCAAGGCGACATCCTGCGGGCCTGGCGCGAGCGCCGCGACGCGGGTTCCGCGCCGGGTTCCGCGCCGGTCGGCGAATGAGACCCGCCATAGGCGGACCGGGGAGCCCGCGTGTCTTCTGACGAGGTCTTCCGGTTCGTCGTCGGCGCGGTCGTCCTCACCGTCGTCGCCGGGCTCTTCGCGTGCCTGGAGGCCGCCCTCGCGCGCATCTCGCGCCCGAGGGTCGAGGAACTGGTGCGCACCGGGCGCCGCGGTGCCGAGCGCCTGCTGACCGTGGTCCGCGACCCGGCGCGCTATGTGAACCTCGCGCTGCTGGTCCGGGTCGCCTGCGAGGTGTCCGCGGCGGTGCTGATCACGGTCGTCTTCCTCGACGGCTTCGACAGCACGTGGAGCGCGGTGGCGGCGTCGATCGGCGTCATGGTCGTCGTGTCGTACGTCGTCGTCGGCGTCTCGCCGCGCACCATCGGCCGCCAGCACCCCATCTCGATGGGGATCGCGGGCGCGCCGGTGCTCATCGCGCTCGCGCGCGTCCTCGGCCCGCTGCCGCCGCTGCTGATCCTGATCGGCAACGCGGTCACCCCCGGCAAGGGCTACCGCGAGGGACCGTTCGCCTCCGAGGCCGAGTTGCGCGCGTTCGTCGACCTCGCCGAGCGGGATTCGCTCATCGAGGACGAGGAGCGCAAGCTGCTCCACTCGGTACTCGAACTGGGCGACACGATCGTCCGCGAGGTGATGGTGCCGCGTCCGGACATGGTGTTCATCGAGCGCCACAAGACCGTCCGCCAGGCCCTGCGCCTCGCGCTGCGCAGCGGCTACTCGCGGATTCCGGTCATCGGGGAGAACGAGGACGACGTCGTCGGCATCGTCTACCTCAAGGACCTCTCCGAGATCGCCGTCTTCGGCGGCGACGACAAGTGGGCGCACGAGCCGGTCGCGTCGGTCATGCGGCAGGCGACGTTCGTCCCGGACAGCAAGCCCGCCGACGCCCTGCTCCGCGACATGCAGGCCCGGCGCACCCACATGGTCATCGTCGTCGACGAATACGGCGGCACCGCGGGCCTGGTGACGATCGAGGACATCCTGGAGGAGATCGTCGGGGAGATCACCGACGAGTACGACCGGGAGACCAGCCCCGTGGAGGACCTCGGGGACGGCCGTTTCCGGGTCACCGCGCGCCTGCCCGTCGACGAACTGGGCGATCTCTTCGGCCTGGAGCTGGACGACGAGGACGTCGAGACGGTCGCGGGCCTGCTCGCCAAACAGCTCGGCCGCGTGCCGATCCCGGGCGCCACGGCCGAGGTCGCGGGGCTGCGGCTGGTCGCCGACCGTCCTTCCGGGCGCCGCAATCAGGTCGGCACGATCGTGGTCGAGCGCGCGCCCCGGTCCGCGGACGACGCCGAGGCGGCGGGCGGCGACGACGGTGCCGGCGGCGACGGGGAGCGCGGCGACACGGGGTGAGCGTCCGTCACGGCGGCGTTCCGGGTCGGTAACAGCCGCGGGCGGGCGGGTTCGCGGCCGGTAGCTTCGACGCACGACGCGGCGGGCCGGACCAGGGGGGTACGGCCCGTCCGATCCGCGTCGCGCATGCCACCGGACTGGGGGGTCAAGGTGCGTTCCACCATGTCGCGTTCCGCGCGCATCACCCGTATTTGCGGTTCTTCACGGCCGTCTCGCACGGCGAGGCTCGTCGCCGTGCCGCTGCTCGCCCTCGCGCTGACCGGCGCGACCGCGTGCGAGTTCGGCTCGGACGACGGGAAGGACACATCGTCGGTCTCGTCGGACCGGCCGTCGGACCCAGGAGACCAGGGAGGCGAAGAAGACAAGGGAGGCAAGGGAGGCAAGGGAGGCAAGGGAGGCGCGAGCGGTACGGGCGGCGAGCCCGCGACCGCCGAGCAATTGACCTCGGCTCTGCTCACGGCGCAGGAGATCCCCGCCGGCTACACCGCGCAGGACGCCGTCGTGCCGGACTCCGCCGACCCGGACGACGTCGTCTCCGACGCGGCCTGCGGGATTCTCGTCGGTGACGAGATGAACGAGGGGGCCCGAGCGCAGATGGAGCGCGAGTACACCAAGGACGGCACCGGCAGCGCCGGCGAGGACCAGGACTCCGTGACGATCGGCCTGACCAGCGCCGACCACGGCGTGCTGAAGAAGAAGCTCGACGCCTACACCAAGGCCCTGCGCGCCTGTTCGTCGTTCGAGGTGACAAACGGCAACGACTCGTTCGGCTTCGAGATCGCCAACGTCCGCACGGGACGCAACGGCGCCGACAGCGTGGCGTACGACCTGACCTACCTCAGCGAGGGCAAGGTCGTCGCGTACGGCCGCCACGTCGTCGTGCTCGAAGGCTCCACCGGTATGTCGGTGCAGGCGTTCTCGCTCGACGCGATGCCCGACGAGCCGACGCGGTTCGTCACCGGGCAGCTCCAGAAGGTCCGGGAGATCGGGAACTGACGCCGCGTCGTCCGGACGGCCGGGCCCCGCGCCCCGGCCGTCCGGACGGTACTGTGCCGGGGATCTCTCCCGGACGCCGCACCACGCAGGAGGCACCACGATGAGCGGGACCACCGTCGACCCCGAGGACGCCAAGATCGTCACGTTGGCGCGCTCGACCCGGGCCCGCAACCGGACGGCCGAGGGCGCGGCGGTGCGCGACGAGAACGGACGCACCTATGTCGCGTCGACCGTCGACCTGCCCTCGCTGCGGCTTACCGCGCTCCAGGCCGCGGTGGCCATGGCGGTCGCGGGCGGTGCCCGCGACCTGGAGGCCGCGGCGATCGTCGGCGAGTCGGGGGCGCTCGCGGAGGCCGACCGCGCCGTCGTCCGCGACCTCGGCGGCGTCGGCACCGCGATTCTGCTCGCCGCGCCCGACGGCAGTGTCACCGAGGTCGCCGAGGCCTGACCCGGCCCGCCGTCGCACCGGCCGCACGGGCCGCCCGGGCGTCGGCCGCGGCCGGTCCGCCGCATCGGGCGGGCTCCGCACGCCTGCGCCGCGCGGGGCTGAGGGAGAATGCCTCCCATGAGTGATCGCCCCAACCCCGCCGACGTGTTCGAACCGTCCGGCCACACGCACGTGCGAGGACACCGCAGCGGCTTCGCGTGCTTGGTCGGCCGACCGAACGCCGGAAAGTCCACCCTGACGAACGCGCTCGTGGGCAGCAAAGTCGCGATCACCTCGGGGCGCCCGCAGACCACCCGGCACACCGTGCGCGGCATCGTCCACCGGCCCGACGCCCAGCTCGTCCTGGTCGACACCCCCGGGCTGCACAAGCCGCGCACCCTGCTCGGCCAGCGCCTGAACGACCTCGTGCGCACGACGTGGGCCGAGGTGGACATCATCGGCTTCTGCCTGCCCGCCGACCAGAAGGTCGGGCCCGGCGACCGGTTCATCGCCAAGGAACTGGCCGAGGTCCGCAAGACCCCCAAGGTCGCCGTCGTCACCAAGACCGACCTGGTCGACAAGAAGACCCTCGCCGAGCAACTTCTCGCGGTGCAGCGGATGGCCGCCGACCTCGGGTTCGAGTGGGCCGAGATCATCCCGGTCTCCGCCGTCTCCGGCGACCAGGTCCACCTGGCCGCCGACCTCCTCGCCGGGCTGCTCCCCGAGGGCCCGCCGCTGTATCCGGACGGCGAGCTGACCGACGAGCCCGAGCAGATCATGGCCGCCGAGCTGATCCGCGAGGCGGCGCTGGAAGGCGTACGCGACGAACTGCCGCACTCGCTGGCGGTGGTCATCGAGGAGATGATCCCGCGCGAGGACCGCCCGGCCGACAAACCGCTCCTGGACGTACACGCGTATCTGTACGTCGAGCGGCCCAGCCAGAAGGCGATCGTGATCGGGGCGAAGGGCGCGCGGCTCAAAGACGTCGGCACCCGGGCCCGCCGCCAGATCGAGGCGCTGCTCGGCACCCCGGTGTATCTGGACCTGCACGTCAAGGTCGCCAAAGACTGGCAGCGCGACCCCAGGCAGTTGCGCCGCCTGGGGTTCTGAACGTGTGCGGGCCCGGAGGCGCCGCTTTCCGCCGAAATCCCACGGGGCGGCCCGTGCGTCCGCGGCCGGGCAGGGGATGGCGCCGCCTTCCAAGGGGAGGTGAAGGCGGCGCCGTGTCTCTCCGCGTTCCATCCTCTCCCGACGGTGCGTAAAGGACATGTCAAACGTGGCGTATTCCACACTGACGGGTGCTTAAGTCCGGGCGATGTGCGGTCGTCGGACCCTGTCAGGTAGGGTGTCGGTCATCATGCGTCAGTGGCAGCTTCTCCTTAGCCGCCGCGGCGAGGGCTCGCCCAACTGATCGGAACGGGTCGGCCTCCCTCGCCGCGGGGTTGAGGCATTGCCTGTTATGGGTTGAACGCGCCGGCCATATCGAGTCGCCAGTCGAGTCCCCAAGACACCGATCCAGCAGCCCGACGCGTTGCCGAGCCGCAACGCCCGGCCCGTTTTCCCAGGAGCCCTCCGCATGTCCTCCGTCAATCGCGCCACGCCCATCACGGCCGCCACTGTCACGCAGAAGCCGTCGGGCATGCCGATCCACAAATACGCGCCCTTCCAGGGCGTCGACCTGCCGGACCGCACGTGGCCGTCGAAGACGATCACCGCCGCACCCCGCTGGCTGTCGACCGACCTGCGCGACGGCAACCAGGCGCTGATCGACCCGATGAGCCCCACCCGCAAGCGGACGATGTTCGACCTGCTGGTACGCATGGGCTACAAGGAGATCGAGGTCGGCTTCCCGGCCGCCTCGCAGACCGACTTCGAGTTCATCCGCGGCATCATCGAGGACGGCGCGGTCCCCGACGACGTCACCATCTCGGTGCTGACCCAGGCCCGCGAGGAACTGATCGAGCGCACCGTGGAGTCGCTGGTCGGCGCGCCGCGCGCGACCGTGCACCTGTACAACGCGACCGCGCCGATCTTCCGCCGCGTCGTCTTCGGCGTCGACCGCGACCAGTGCAAGGCGATCGCCGTCGACGGCACCGAGCACGTGATGCGGTTCGCCGAGAAGCACCTGGGCGCGCAGACGGCGTTCGGATACGAGTACTCGCCCGAGATCTTCATCGACACCGAGCTGGACTTCACGCTGGAGGTCTGCGAGGCGGTCATGGACGTCTGGCAGCCCGAGGACGGCCGCGAGATCATCCTGAACCTGCCGGCCACCATCGAGCGGTCGACGCCGAACGTCTACGCGGACCAGATCGAGTGGATGAGCCGGAACCTGACCCGGCGCGAGCACATCGCCCTGTCGGTGCACCCGCACAACGACCGGGGCGCGGCCGTCGCGGCGTCCGAGCTGGCCGTCATGGCGGGCGCGGACCGCATCGAGGGCTGCCTGTTCGGGCACGGCGAGCGCACCGGCAACGTCGACCTGGTCACGCTGGGTATGAACCTGTTCAGCCAGGGCATCGACCCGAAGATCGACTTCTCCGAGATCGACGAGATCCGCCGCACGGTCGAGTACTGCACGCAGCTGCCGGTGCACCCGCGCCACCCGTACGCGGGCGACCTGGTCTACACCGCGTTCTCCGGATCGCACCAGGACGCGATCAAGAAGGGCTTCGAGGCCCTGGAGCGCGACGCCGAGGAAGCCGGCACGACGCGCGACGAGATCCTGTGGGGCGTCCCGTACCTGCCGATCGACCCGAAGGACGTCGGCCGCACCTACGAGGCGGTCATCCGCGTCAACAGCCAGTCCGGCAAGGGTGGCGTGGCGTACGTCATGAAGGCCGACCACAAGATGGACCTGCCGCGGCGGCTGCAGATCGAGTTCTCGCGGATCATCCAGGGCAAGACCGACTCCGAGGGCGGAGAGGTGACGCCCGCGCAGATCTGGGCGGTGTTCCAGGACGAATATCTGCCCACGCCGGACGCGCCCTGGGGCCGGCTGGCGCTGCGCGCGCACCAGACCTCGTCGGCCGACGACGACAAGGACGCGCTGTCCGTCGAGATGACGGTGGACGGCGGCGCCACGACGCTGAGCGGCGTCGGCAACGGCCCGATCGACGCGTTCGTCCGCGCGCTGGGCGGCATCGGCTTCGACGTGCGGGTGCTGGACTACACCGAGCACGCCATGAGCGGCGGCGAGGACGCCCGCGCGGTCGCGTACGTCGAGTGCGCGGTCGACGGCCAGGTGCTGTGGGGCGTGGGCGTCGACGACAACATCGTGCGCGCCTCGCTGAAGGCCGTCGTCAGCGCGGTGAACCGCGCGGCGCGCGGCACACGCTGACGCTCGGTTGGTGAACACGCGGCGGCCCGGGCTTTCCCCGGGCCGCCGTCGTGCGTCGCCCGCCCGGGAGTTCCCGCGCGATCCACCGAACTCCCGGACCTCGTCCACCTCATGGACCCCACCGGCCCCATCGGTCCCTCCGTCGACCGAACTTCCCGTAGCTGTCTGTGAATAGGCCATGACCACCGGTGAAAACTGTGCCACCATCGGGAACGAGGAAAGGGTTGGCGCGTCGCAGCCGAGGGGGCAGGGGAGGCACGCCATGGTGCTCATCGTCGGGGTCCGCAACCTCAGGAAAGTGCTGGAAGCCGGAGAGTTCCACTGCCCGGAGTGCGGCGGGGACCGGCGCTTCCAATTCGGTGTCGGCCGACGCCACTTGATCGTCTGCGACATACCCGTCCTCCCGCTCTCCCGGGCACCCGGCAGCGTCGAATGCGCGGTCTGCGGGCGGACGTTCGACCGCTCGGTACTCGACGTGCCGACCGGGCGGCGGCTGACCGAGCTGCTGCGCGACGTCACGCGCACGCTCGTCATCGGGGCGCTGGTGGCCGGCGGCGAGTCCGCGCCGTCCGCCAGGGCCGCGGCGGTGGCCGCGGTGCGCGGCGTGGGCATGCCCGCCTACGACGACGAGATGCTGAGCATCGACTTGTACGCCTACGGCGACGACGAGTTCCTCGACGCCCTCCCGACCCTCGACACCCTCGCCGCCCACCTCGCGCACGAAGGGCGCGTGCGCCTGATCACCGTGGCGGCGCACGTGGCGCTGGCCGACGGGCCGTACCGCACGCTCGAACTCGACATGCTGCTGTCCGCGGGCGCGCGCCTGGGGCTGACGCGCGCCGAGGCCGACCGTGCCCTCGACGAGGCGGCCGGGCACACGCCGCGCTGACCGCGGCGGGAACCGGACGACAAGGGCGGATGCGGTGGAGGCCTCGGACGTGTCGGCGGCGGGCGTCGATAATGGCGGGATGGACAAGCGCGGCACAGCAGGCGGGCGCGGTCACCGCGTGAGGCGCGGATGAGCCTTTACCGCGACGAAGGCGTCGTGCTGCGCACGCAGAAGCTCGGCGAGGCGGACCGCATCATCACGCTTCTGACACGCGGACACGGACGCATACGGGCCGTCGCGCGCGGCGTGCGGCGGACGAAGTCGAAGTTCGGTGCGCGGGTCGAACCCTTCGCCCACGTCGACGTGCAGTTCTTCGTCAAGGGCAGCGACTTCCCCGGGCGCGGCCTGCCGGTGATCACCCAGGCGGAGACCCTGGGGGCGTACGGCGGCTCGCTGGTCTCGGACTACCCCGCCTACACCGCGGGCACCGCGATCCTGGAGACCGCCGAGAGGCTCACCGATCACGAAGGCGAACCGGCGCTCCAGCAGTACCTGCTGCTCATCGGCGCGCTGCGCAGCCTCGACGCGCGGGCGCACGAAGCCGGGCTCGTGCTGGACGCCTTCCTGCTGCGGTCGCTCGCGGTCGCGGGCTACGCGCCGAGCTTCGGCGACTGCGCGCGCTGCGGGCTCACCGGGCGGCACCGGTTCTTCTCGGTGGCGGGAGGCGGCGCCGTATGCGGGGACTGCCGCCCGGCCGGATCCGTCGTACCCTCTCCCGAGACCCTCGATCTGCTCGGCGCGCTGCTGGCCGGAGACTGGGCGTGTGCCGACGCGAGTGAGGCTCGGCACCGGCGCGAGGGCAGCGGCCTCGTGGCCGCGTATCTGCAATGGCACTTGGAGCGGGGCATCCGCTCGCTGAGACTGGTGGAGCGATCATCGTGAGTCAGGCACGCGGCCGATGGTGGCTGCCTTCCTTCGGCCGGAAGGCTCGGCAGCCGGCGGTGCGGGCCGGGGTCCGGCGGCCCCATGAGTACCGCGACCCGAAACCGCACGCCGGAGGCGCGCTGCCGCCGGACTTCCCGCGCGACGCGGTGCCCCGGCACGTGGCCCTGGTGATGGACGGAAACGGGCGGTGGGCCAAGGAGCGCGGGCTCGCGCGGACCGACGGGCACACCGCGGGCGAGGCGTCGCTCTTCGACGTCGTCGAGGGCGCGGCCCAGATCGGCGTCGAATACGTCTCGGCGTACGCGTTCTCCACCGAGAACTGGAAGCGCTCACCCGAAGAGGTGCGCTTCCTGATGGGCTTCAACATCGAGACCATCCACCGGCGCATCGACGAGATGGACGAGCTGGGCGTGCGCATCCGCTGGTGCGGGCGCCGGCCGCGCCTGTGGCAGAGCGTGATCCGCGAGCTGGAGATCGCCGAGGAGCGGACCAAGGGCAACACGCGCCTCACGCTGGCGATGTGCATCAACTACGGCGGACGCGCCGAGATCGTCGACGCGGCGGCGGCGCTCGCGGAGGACGTGCGGGCCGGCAGGCTCGACCCGAAGCGGATCGACGAGGAGGTTTTCGCCCGGTACCTTGACGAGCCCGACATGCCGGACGTCGACCTCTTCATCCGCTCGTCGGGCGAGCAGCGGACCTCGAACTTCCTTCTGTGGCAGTCCGCGTACGCCGAAATGGTGTTCGACAACGTGCTGTGGCCCGACTTCGACCGCACCCACCTGTGGAAGGCGGTCGAGTCGTACGTCGCCCGCGACCGGCGGTACGGGGGAGCGCTGCCCAACGTCGTGTCGGCCGCTGCGCCGAACGCGAACAGCGAGTCGAAAGTCCGGTAAACGAGGGGCAAAGCGGGCCGCTCGCGGGTGACAGATGCCGGTGTCGGCGCCGAGGGAATGCCAGCATGAACGGCATGTCCGAGCAGATCGTGCCCGCCCCCGGCCACTCGCCCCCGGCCGCCGACGCCCCGCCCGAAGGGGACGCGTCCGGCGCGTCCGCCGCGACGGCGCGGACGACGGAGACAGCACAGACCGCGCGGCCCGAGGCGACCACGGCGCCGAGACCGCGTGCCGCCGCGCCGTCGCCGGGCCGTCCCGAGCGGGCGGCCGACCGCCCGTGGCGTCCCGGTCAGCTGGAGATCTTCGTCGTCGCGCTGCTGGCGCTGCTGATCGGGCAGTCGTGGATCGCCGACCGGCTCGACTCCCGGGCCGTCCAGACGTGGAGCACGGTCTTCGTGGCCATCGCCGTGCAGGCGCTGCCGTTCCTCGTCCTGGGCACGGTCATCTCGGCGGCGATCACCGCTTTCGTGCCCGCGTCGGTGTTCACCAAGGTGCTGCCCCGCAACCAGGCCCTGGCGGTGCCGGTCGCGGGGGCCGCGGGGGCCGTGCTGCCGGGCTGCGAGTGCGCCTCCGTTCCGGTCGCGGGCGGCCTCATGGCCCGCGGCGTCGCGCCGTCCGCCGCACTCGCGTTCCTCCTGTCCGCCCCCGCGATCAACCCGATCGTCATGACCGCCACGGCCGTCGCCTTTCCCGGCCGTCCCGAGATGGTCGTCGCGCGCTTCGTGGCCTCGCTCGCGACCGCGGTCGTCATGGGATGGCTGTGGGTCCGGTTCGGCAAGGCCGAGTGGCTGCGCATCCCCAAGCGCTTCAGCCAGCCGCCGTCGGGTTCGCGCTGGGAGGACTTCCGCACCGGCATGCAGCACGACTTCCTGCACGCCGGCGGTTTCCTGGTGGTCGGGGCGATCACGGCCGCGACGCTCAACGTCACCGTGCCGAGGGAGGTGATCGACGCGGTCTCCGACAACTGGTGGATCGAGCTGATCGCGCTCGCGTTCCTCGCCGTGATCCTCGCCGTCTGCTCCGAGGCCGACGCCTTCGTCGCGGCGAGCCTCACGGGCTTCTCGTCGACCGCCAAACTCGCGTTCATGGTCGTCGGCCCGATGGTCGACGTGAAGCTGATCGCCCTGCAGTCCGGGACGTTCGGCAAGAGCTTCGCGATCCGTTTCTCCACCGCGACGTTCGTCGTCGCGGTGCTCACCAGCATCGTCATCGGGTGGTGGCTCCTGTGAAGCGCGACGTCCAGTCGATCGTCCTCGTCCTCGTCGGCGCCGCGCTGCTGCGCATCTCGCTCGACGGCGAGACATACCTGCGCTACGTCAAGGAGGGCCTGCGGCCTGCCCTGGTCGCCTCGGGGGCGATCCTGCTGGCGCTCGGCGCCGTCGGGGTGATCCGCGACGGGATCCTCCGCAGGCACGAGCGTGCCGAGGCGGCGGAACACGCCGAGCACGCCCACGGCGACCACGCGGGCCACGGCCACGACGGGCTCGGCCCGCAGGACAGCGACGCCCATGACGCGCACGGCCACGACCACGGCAAGGGCCCGCATGTGGCGTGGCTGCTGTGCCTGCCCGTCGCGGCGCTCTTCCTGATCGCGCCGCCGGCCCTGGGCTCCTACACCGCGGAGCGGTCGGACAACACCGTCGCGAAGCCCGCCGCGAAGACCGTGGACGCGGGCTTCCCCGCGCTGCCGCCCGGCGATCCGCTCGACATGACCCTCGGTGAGTTCGGCGTCCGCGCGGTCTGGGACACCGCCGAGACGCTGAAGGACCGCAACGTCCGGCTGACCGGGTTCGCGACCTCGGGCGAGAACGGGAGCTGGTACGTCAACCGCCTGGTCATCAGCTGCTGTGCCGCCGACGCCGTGGCCCGCAAGGTCGAGATCCACGGAGTCCCGGCACCGCCGACCGACACGTGGGTGACGGTGACCGGCACGTGGCTCAAGAACGGCGAGACCGGGTCGGAGGACGCGACACCGGCCCTGACCGCGACCGCCGCGGAACGCATCCCGACACCCAAGGAGCCGTACGAATAGACGCCGGTCAGCCGCGGGCCGCGAGCGCGCACGGCCCGCAGGTGCCGAAGATCTCCAACTCGTGCGAGACGTCGGTGAAGCCGTGCTCGGCCGCGATCCGCCCGGCCCAGCGCTCGACGGCCGGGCCCTCGACCTCCAGGGTGCGCCCGCACGTGCGGCAGACCAGGTGGTGGTGGTGGCCCTGGCTGCACCGCCGGTACACGGCCTCGCCGTCCGGTGTCCGAAGCACGTCGACCTCGCCGGCGTCGGCGAGGGCCTGGAGGGTGCGGTAGACGGTGGTCAGCCCGACCGACTCGCCGCGCTGCTTGAGCAGATCGTGCAGATCCTGTGCGCTGCGGAAGTCCTCGACCTCGTCCAGGATGCTGGACACGGCGGTGCGCTGGCGCGTCGATCTGCCGCGGGCCGGGCGGTTCGCGGTGGTCACCGGGGCTCCTCCTCGACGGCTTCGGCGTCCTTGACGTCCGCGTGGGTGCGGCCCGTCCCGGACATTGTGCCGGAAGCGGCGTCGGTGCCGTCGAGGCCTGGGGAAAGAGCCACCCGGAGGTCGTCCTCGGCGGCGGCGAATCCGGCGCGCCGGGCGCGACGTCGGTTGAGCGGAGCGGCCAACACGCCGACCACGATGAAGAGCCCGATGGCGAGCAGCACGATCGTGGCCCCGGGTGGCGCGTCGACGTAGTAGGTGAGGCTCGTCCCGGAAACCGACACCACGACGCCGACCCCGATCGCGACGGCCGCGGTGACGGCGAAGTTGCGCGTCAGCTGCTGGGCGATCGCGACCGGGACCACCATGAGCGCGCTGACCAGCAGAAGGCCGACGACGCGCATCGCCACGGTGACGGTGACGGCCGCGGTGACCGCGATGACCAGGTTCAGCGCGCGGACGGGCAGGCCCGTGACGCGGGCGAACTCCTCGTCCTGGCACACCGTGAACAGGGGCCGCCGCAGGCCCAGCGTCACCGCGAGCACGGCGATCGCGAGGATCACGATGACGCGGACGTCCTCGGAGGAGACCGACGTCAGCTGGCCGAACAGGTAGGCGTCGAGGTTGGCCCCGCTGTCGGACTGGCTGGCGAGCATCACGCCGCCCGCGATGCCTCCGTAGAAGAGCACGGAGAGCGCGACGTCCCCGCTGACCTTGCTGCGCTCGCGGATCAGCTCGATCGCGATCGCGCCGACGGCCGCGGTGAGCACCGCGAAGAGGACCGGCGACCCGTTGAGCAGCAGGCCGAGCCCGACGCCGGTGAGGGCCACGTGGCCGATGCCGTCGCCCATGAACGCCTGCCGCCGCTGGACGAGATAGACGCCGACCGCGGGCGCGGTCATGCCGACGAGCAGCGCGGCGAGCAGCGCGCGCTGCATGAACTCGTAGTGCAGCATGCTCACTTCGGCGTTTCCCTGGGAGTGATGGCAAGGCCGGGTGCGGGCCGGTGCGAGCTGATCATGACAGCAGGCCCCGGCGCACGGTGTGGTGGTCGTCCGCGTGCGGGTGCACATGGTCGTGACCGGGCAGCGCGTGCTGCCCGGTGGCGGGCGGTGGCGGGCCGTCGTGGCAGACGCAGCCGTCGCGCAGCACGACGGCGCGGTCGATGAGGGGTTCCAGCGGGCCGAGTTCGTGCAGCACGAGCAGGACCGCGCGGCCCTGCTCCTGCTGGCGGCGCAGCGTCTCGGCGAGGACCTCCTGACTGGCCAGGTCCACGCCGGCCATCGGCTCGTCCATGATCAGCAGGTCGGGGCGGCGGGCGAGCGCGCGGGCGATGAGGACGCGCTGCTGCTGGCCGCCCGAGAGCCGGCCGATGCCGTCCCCGGCCCGCTGGAGCATGCCGACGTCCGCCAGCGCCTCGTCGACGGCGGCCTTGTCGTCGCGGCCGAGGCGGAACAGCATCCTGCGGCGGGTGAGGCGCCCGGACGCGACCACTTCGCGCACGCTCGCCGGGACACCCGCGGCGGCGGTGGTGCGCTGCGGGACGTACCCGATGCGCGACCAGTCCCGGAACCTGTCGAACGGGGTGCCGAACAACTCGATCCGGCCGCCCGTGAGCGGTACGAGGCCGACCAGCGAGCGCACCAGCGTGGACTTTCCCGAGCCGTTCGCGCCCAGCAGCGCGACGACCTCGCCGGGCGCGACCGTGAGGTCGACGCCGCGCAGCACGGGCCGCCCGCCGAGTGCGGCGCTGCCGCCGGTCAGGCGGACGACCTGGGCGGCCCTCGGATCGGTGGCGGGCATGGTGCTCTCACCCTGGCACGCGCCGCAGATCACCGCATGGGGGCCGTCGCCCGGGCGGGTGGCCTGGGCGGGAAGGCCGACGCGGTCCTCGTCGCCCACGCTGTCGACTCCCCTCACGAGCATCCGAGTGCCGTCCGCAGTGCGTCGAGGTTCCCGTGCATCACCGAGAAGTAGTCGGCCTGGGACTCGTCCTTGATGCCCTCGAGCGGGTCGAGGACGGCGGTGGTGACGCCGGTGTCCCGGGCCAGCGTCTCGGCGATCTTCGGGGTGGCCAGGGTCTCGAAGAAGATCGTGGTGACGCCCTTCTCCTTCACCAGCTGCTGGATCTCGGCGATGCGGGCGGGGGACGGCTCCGATCCCGGGTTGACGCCGTTGACCGCGATCTGGTGCAGGCCGTACCGCTCGGCGAGGTAGCCGAACGCCGCGTGGCTGGTCACGATCTCCTTGCGCGCACACGACGTGAGACCGGTCCTGAACTCCTGGTCGAGCGCGTCCAGGCGGTTCTTCAGGTCGGCGGCCCGGTTGCGGTAGTCCTGCGCGTGCCCGGGGTCCGCGGCGGCCAGGGTCTCGCCGACGCCGGCGGCGACCGCGGCGAGGCGGGTGGGGTCGAGCCACAGGTGCGGGTCGCCGCCGTCGGCCACCGCGTGGTTGTGGCCGTCGTCCTCGCCGTGTTCGTCGCCTTCGTCGTGGCCGTGGTCCTCGCCCTCGACGTCGGTGCCGTGCTCTTCGAGCGGGCTGAGGACGGCGGCGTCGACGACGTGCCCCGGCTTGTTCTGCGAGACGGCGTCGTCGACGGCGGGCTGGAGGCCCTTGAGGTAGACGACGACGTCGGAGTCGGAGATCGCGGCCACCTGCTTGGCCGTGAGCTCCAGGTCGTGCGGCTCGGCCCCGGGCTTGGTGAGGTTGGTGATGGTCACCTCAGGCCCGCCGACCTGCTCGGTGACGAACTTCAGGGGGTAGAACGCCGCGACCACGTCCACGGGACCACTGCCGGACTTGTCGCCCGCGTCGTCGGATCCTCCGCAGGCGCTGAGGATGAGGGCGGAGGCGGCGGTCGCCGCGAGCAGGGGGACGGGGCCGAGTCGACGTATCTTCATGACAATCATTCTCAACTTAATCGACAATGATTGTCAATTGCGGATGTCGGGTGTGGTGAGATGGCTCAAATTCGAGCGAAAAACGGGTGGATCGGACGAGCGCACACCCCCAAATCGCTCTTGGCACCGGGCCCCCGAGGGGGGAACCATCGGATTGAGCCGCGCACCGCCGACGCCGGTACCCTGTGCGGACATCGTCACTGACCGCATCGTCGCACCGAAGAGAGCATTGTGGCCGCCGACAAGATCGACACCATCATCCAGCTGAGCAAACGCCGTGGATTCGTCTACCAGTGCAGCGAAATCTACGGCGGTCAGCGCGCCGCGTGGGACTACGGGCCGCTCGGTGTGGAGCTCAAGGAGAACATCAAGCGCCAGTGGTGGCGCTCGATGGTCACGTCGCGCGACGACATCGTCGGCCTGGACTCGTCGGTCATCCTCGCCCGCGAGGTCTGGGAGGCCTCCGGCCACGTCGAGGCGTTCGTCGACCCGCTGACCGAGTGCACCTCGTGCCACAAGCGGTTCCGCGCCGACCACCTGGAAGAGGCATACGAGGCGAAGCACGGCCGCCCGCCGGCCAACGGCCTCGCCGACGTCAACTGTCCGCACTGCGGCACCAAGGGCGCCTTCACCGAGCCCAAGCTGTTCAACGGCCTGCTCCAGACGTACCTCGGCCCGGTCCAGGACGAGTCCGGCCGGGCGTACCTGCGGCCGGAGACCGCGCAGGGCATCTTCATCAACTACAAGCTCGTGCAGGAGAGCGCCCGCAAGAAGCCGCCGTTCGGCATCGCGCAGATCGGCAAGAGCTTCCGCAACGAGATCACGCCGGGCAACTTCATCTTCCGCACCCGCGAGTTCGAGCAGATGGAGATGGAGTTCTTCGTCAAGCCGGGCGAGGACGAGAAGTGGCACGAGTACTGGCTCCAGGAGCGCTGGAACTGGTACCTCGGGCTCGGCCTCCGCGAGGAGAACATGCGCTTCTTCGAGCACCCGAAGGAGAAGCTGTCGCACTACTCGAAGCGGACCGCGGACATCGAGTACCGCTTCCAGTTCGGCGGCAACGAGTTCGGTGAACTCGAAGGCGTCGCGAACCGCACCGACTACGACCTGTCGACGCACTCCAAGCACTCCGGCAACGACCTCTCGTACTTCGACCAGGAGACGAAGGAACGCTGGATGCCGTACGTCATCGAGCCGGCCGCGGGCGTCAACCGCGCCATGCTGGCGTTCATGCTCGACGCCTACAACGAGGACGAGGCCCCGAACGCCAAGGGCGTCATGGAGAAGCGCGTCGTCATGCGCCTCGACCCGCGCCTGGCTCCCGTCAAGGCCGCCGTGCTGCCGCTGTCGCGCAACGCCGACCTGTCGCCCAAGGCCCGCGGCCTCGCCGCCGACCTGCGGCAGCACTGGAACGTCGACTTCGACGACGCCGGCGCGATCGGCCGCCGCTACCGCCGCCAGGACGAGATCGGCACGCCGTTCTGCATCACGGTGGACTTCGACACCCTTGAGGACAACGCGGTCACCATCCGGGACCGCGACACCATGGGCCAGGAGCGCGTCTCCCTCGACCGCGTCAGCGAATTCCTCGCCCCCCGCCTCATCGGCTGCTGACAACCACACCCCGCCCGCCGTACGCACCCAACCACCCGCGTACGGCGGGCAACCCCGTCCGCACCGACCGGCCTATGCCTCGGAAGCGTGCTCCGATTCCTCGGCGCGCAGGCGGGCGCGGGTCTCCATGAGGGCGAAGCCCAGCAGATTCAGCCCGCGCCACTGCGCCGGGTCGTCCGCCCGAGGATCGGTGGCGGCCAGGCCGATGCCCCAGAGCCGGTCCATCGGGCTGGCCTCGACCAGAATCCGGGTGTTCGTACCGAGCAGGAACGCCCGCAACGCCGCGTTCTGGCCGAACTTCGCCACGTTGCCCGCGACGACGAGCTCGAACCGGCGGGCCACCCACGTCGCCTCGTCGAAGCCGCGCACCTGGCGGCCCACGGCCTTGGCGGTCTTCGGGTGGGGTGCGGCGACCGCGCGCCGCTCCGCCGCCGGGTCGCCGAACAAGCGCGCCTTGCCCGCCATCATCCAGTGCTCGGCGGTGGCGTATGTGACGTCGTCGACGGTGAAGGGCGACGGCCACCACTGGCTCAGGCACCCGGCCCCCAGCGAACCGTCCGCCTGCGGCGCGTGCCCCCAGAAGTGCAGAAACCTCAACCGCCGCCCCGCCGCCGCCCATGCGAGGAGCCCCGCGACGTCGCGCGGTTCGTCCCGCTCCGCCCCTGCCGGGCCGCCGTGCTCCACCGAGATGTCCGCACCGATGTCCATGGAGTTCCTTCCCCGAGCCGTGAGCCTCCGCCGCGCATCCTGGCAGCACGGACGCGCCGGCCGCCATCGGTTTTTCTCCAGGTGAGCACAACTCGTGCCGGCGGTCCCGGTGGCCGGAAACCGGTGCCGAACCCGCACCCGGTCGCTCCGGGGCCGACGCGGGCCGGTGTGCGGGACAATGGTCCGATCCGCCGTCACCCACCTGGAGCGATCCACCATGACCCCGACCGGCACCCGCGCCGCCGTGACGACCCCGCCGACGACGGAGTTCGCACCGCTGCGCCTCGGCCCCACCGAGGTGTGGCCCCCGGTCGTCCTCGCCCCGATGGCCGGCATCACCAACGCGCCCTTCCGCACGCTGTGCCAGGAACAAGCCGAGGCCGTCACCGACGCACGCCCCGCCGGCCTGTACGTCAGCGAGATGATCACCACCCGCGCCCTGGTCGAGCGGGACGACAAGACCATGCGCCTCATCCGCTTCGCCGAGACCGAACGCCCCCGCAGCATCCAGTTGTATGGCGTGCACCCCGACGTCGTCGGCCGCGCCGCCGCGATGATCGTCGACGAGGACCTCGCCGACCACATCGACCTCAACTTCGGCTGCCCGGTGCCCAAGGTGACCCGCAAAGGCGGCGGCTCGGCGCTGCCCTACAAGCGCAACCTGCTGCGCGACATCCTGCGCGCCGCGGTCAAGAACGCCCGGCACCTCCCGGTCACCATGAAGATGCGCAAGGGCATCGACGACGACCACCTGACCTATCTCGACGCCGGCCGCATCGCCCAGGACGAGGGCGTCACCTGGGTGGCCCTGCACGGACGCACCGCCCAGCAGCACTACGGCGGCACCGCCGACTGGTCCTCGATCGCCCGGCTGAAGGACGCCCTCGACATCCCCGTGCTGGGCAACGGCGACATCTGGGACGCCGACGACGCACTCCGCATGCTCCGCGAGACCGGCTGCGACGGCGTCGTGGTCGGCCGCGGCTGCCTGGGCCGACCGTGGCTCTTCCGCGACCTGGTGTCGGTCTTCGAAGGCAGTGCCGAGCGGGCCCGCCCCGCGCTGCGCGAGGTCGCCGCGGTCATGCGCCGGCACGCCGAACTCCTGGGCGCCTGGATGGGCGAGCAACGCGGCGTCACCGACTTCCGCAAGCACGTCGCCTGGTACACGAAGGGCTTCTCCGTCGGCTCCGACATGCGGCGCGGCCTGGCGATGGTCGACAGCCTCGACCGGCTCGACGACCTCATCGCGGACCTCCGGCTCGACCAGCCGTGGCCCACCGCCGCCGACGGCCCGCGTGGACGCACCGCCGGGGGCAAGAAGGTCGTCCTCCCCGAGGGCTGGCTCGACGACCCCGAATGCGCGATCCCCCCGACGGACGCCGAATTGGACCACTCCGGCGGCTGATCGAACCCCCGAACCCCACATCCCGGCGCGTCTCGACGTGCCGCCGCGCGGACATGGCCCGATCCTGGTCGAAAAGCGTGCCCGACCGATCACTCCGGGTGCGCTCCCGGCCATCAGGGCAACCGGGCCGCACGAGAACCACGGGTTCACGAGTCGGGCCACACGTGTCCCGGCTCCGCGACCGGCGGTCACGCGGCCCCCCGACGCGCGAGGGGAAAACCCGTGCCGCACACCCCGAAGTTCGTCTACGCCTTCGCCGAGGGCCACAAGGACCTCAAGGACCTGCTCGGCGGAAAAGGCGCCAACCTCGCCGAGATGACCAACCTCGGGCTCCCCGTGCCGCCCGGGTTCACCATCACGACCGAGGCCTGCCGCGCGTTCCTCGCGACGGGCGACGAGCCGTCCGGGCTCCGCCACGAGGTCGAGGAGCACCTGCGCAGCCTCGAGACCCGCATGGGCCGGCGGCTCGGCCAGCCCGACGACCCGCTCCTGGTGTCCGTGCGGTCCGGTGCCGCGTTCTCGATGCCCGGGATGATGGACACCGTCCTCAACATCGGCCTGTCGGACGCCTCGGTCGGCGGCCTCGCGGCGCAGGCCGGCGACGACCGGTTCGCCTGGGACTCGTACCGACGCCTCATCCAGATGTTCGGAAAGACCGTGCTGGGTGTCGACGGCGACCTGTTCGAGGAGCGCCTCGAGGCGGTGAAGCGCGCCAAAGGGGCGTCGTCGGACCTGGAACTGGACACCGCGGACCTGCGCGACCTGGTCGCGGCGTACAAAGACCTCGTCGCCGACGCGTCCGGGACGGAGTTCCCGCAGGACCCCCGGAGCCAGCTCGGCATGGCCGTGCGCGCCGTTTTCGCCTCCTGGAACGGCGACCGGGCACGGTTGTACCGGCGCCAGGAACACATCCCCGACGACCTCGGCACGGCCGTCAGCATCGTCGCCATGGTGTTCGGCAACCTCGGGGCCGACTCCGGGACGGGCGTCGCCTTCACGCGCGACCCCGCGTCCGGCAAGCAGGGGGTGTACGGCGACTACCTCGCCAACGCGCAGGGGGAGGACGTCGTCGCGGGCATCCGCAACACCGTGCCCCTCGCGGACCTCGAACGCCTCGACAAGGCCTCCTACGACCGGCTCCTGGAGATCATGCGCGTCCTGGAGGACCACTACCGGGACCTGTGCGACATCGAGTTCACGATCGAGCGCGGCACCTTGTGGATGCTGCAGACACGGGTCGGCAAGCGCACCGCCGAGGCGGCGTTCCGCATCGCCGCGCAACTGGTCGAGCAGGGCCTGATCGACGACGACGAGGCGCTGCGCCGCGTCACGGGCGCGCAACTCGCCCAACTCATGTTCCCGCGCTTCGCCGACGCCGGAGGATCCGAGCCGATCACGCGCGGGATCGCCGCGTCCCCGGGAGCGGCGGTCGGGATGGCGGTCTTCGACCAGGCGACCGCGGTCGCCCGGGCACACGACGGGGAACGGGTCATCCTGGTCCGGCGCGAGACCAACCCGGACGACCTCGCCGGCATGGTCGCCGCGGAAGGCATCCTCACCAGCCGCGGCGGAAAGACGTCGCACGCCGCGGTCGTCGCCCGCGGCATGGGCAAGACCTGCGTGTGCGGCGCCGAGGCGCTGCAGGTCGATCCGGCGCGCCGCCGTTTCACCGCTCCCGGCGGCGTCGTGGTCGCCGAAGGGGACGTCATCTCGGTCGACGGCAGCACCGGATGCGTCTACCTCGGGGAAGCCCCCGTCGTGCCCTCCGCGGTTGCGGACCACTTCGAGGCCGAGCACGTCGAAGACGAGACCGCGACGCACGGCGAAGTCGGCGAACTCCTGCGCGCGGTGGACCGGATCATGGCGCACGCCGACCGCCGGCGGCGCATGCGGGTCCGCGCCAACGCCGACACCGGCGAGGACGCCGCCCGCGCGCTGCGGTTCGGAGCCCAGGGCATCGGGCTGCTGCGCACCGAGCACATGTTCCTCGGCGAACGCCGCAAGCACGTCGAACGGCTCGTTCTCGCGGACACCGACGACGATCGTGCCGCGGCCCTGGACGCCCTCCTGCCCCTCCAACGGCGGGACTTCGCGGACGTGTTGGCCGTCATGGACGGCCTGCCGGTCACGATCAGGCTGCTCGACCCGCCGCTCCACGAGTTCCTGCCGGACCTCACCGACCTCTCCGTCCGCGTCGCCCTCGCCGAGGCCCGCGGCGCCGTCGACGAGACCGCCGCCGGCGGAGCCGACGACGCGGCGCTCTTGGCCGCCGTGCGCCGCCTGCACGAGCACAACCCGATGCTGGGGCTTCGCGGCGTACGCCTCGGTCTGGTCATCCCCGGGCTGTTCGCCATGCAGATCCGGGCGATCGCCGAGGCCGCCGTCGAGCGTGTCCGCGCCGGCGGCACCCCGCACGCGGAGGTGATGGTCCCGCTCGTCGCCGGTGTACGGGAACTGGAGATCATCCGCGACGAGGCCCGGGAGGTGTTCGCCGCCGTGTCGCGCGAGACCGGCGTCGAGGTGGCCCTGCCGGTGGGAACGATGATCGAACTGCCGCGCGCCGCGCTCACCGCCGGGCGAATCGCCGAGGCCGCGGACTTCTTCTCGTTCGGCACCAACGACCTCACCCAGACCACCTGGGGGTTTTCGCGGGACGACGTGGAGGCGTCGTTCTTCACGCAGTACCTGGACGCGGGCGTCTTCGGGGTGTCCCCCTTCGAGACCGTCGACGCCGACGGTGTCGGGCGCCTGGTGGACCTCGCGGTCCGAGAGGGCCGCACGACCAGGCCCGACATCGCGTTGGGCGTGTGCGGCGAACACGGCGGAGACCCCGACTCCGTGCGCTTCTTCCACGCCATCGGGCTCGACTACGTCTCCTGCTCGCCGTTCCGGCTGCCGGTCGCCCGCCTGGAGGCGGGCCGCGCCGCGGTGCTCGGGCAGGCCGACAAACGCGCCGACGGGGGCGTTCGCTGAGGTCGCGGCGGTCCGGCGGGGCCGTCGCCGCCGACGCGGCGGGGGCACCCGCGGGCTTGAAACACCGCCGCGGTGACGCTCTACAGTGATGCCGTGCCGAAGATACGCGCCGCCTCCGTCGCCGAGCACCGCGCGATGCAACACGCCGCGTTGCTCGATGCCGCCCGCGCGCTTCTCGAAGAAGGCGGATTCGCCGCGCTCACGTTCCCGGCGCTCGCCGAGCGCACCGGCCTGGCCCGGTCCTCCGTGTACGAGTACTTCCGCTCGCGCGCGGCCGTCGTCGAGGAACTGTGCGCCGTCGACCTTCCGGCCTGGGTCGCCGAGGTCGAGGACGCCATGGCGGCTGCCGACGACCCCGCCGACAAGATCGCCGCGTACGTCAACCGGCAACTCGAATTGGTCGGCGACCGCACCCACCGGGTCGTCGTGGCCATCTCCACCGGGGAACTGGACTCCAACGCCCGGGAGCGCATACGGGCCGCCCACGGCCGCATCGTCGAACTCGTCGTCAACGCGCTCGCGGACCTCGGGCACGCCGATCCGATGCTGGTCGCCGCGCTCGTGCAGGGCATGGTCGACGCGGCGGTCCGGCGTATCGAGTGCGGTGCGGACAGCGCGGACGTCGCCGCCGCGACGCGGGGACTCGTACTCGGCGGTGTCGCCGCGGTCCGCAGCCGTACCGCCGAACCCCCGGCCGTACCCTGTCCGTTCGGCACGCACGACACGGCCGAGCCGACGACCCCCGGCACGGCGACCGCCGCGCGCCCCGCGTCGGCCGCCGGCCCGCCCGGCCGCCGCTGACCCGCCTCCCGCCGTCGCGGCACCCGGGACCGGCAGCGAGGGCAGCGGCCCGTACGGCGGGTACAGGCGGACCGCGAAGCCGCGCAGCAAAGACAGCGGGTCGCGGTAGTCCGGCTCGCCGACGGCCCCTCCCGGCGGCCGGTCCAGCAGACCCCAGTGCAGGCAAGGCCGGTCGCAGTGCGACGGTTGCGCGGCCAGCGTGCCGAGCACCGTGCCCGGTGCAACCGTGTCCCCGACGCCGACGCTCGCCGCCACCGGCTCGTACGTGGTCACCAGGCGCCCGTGCCGGACCGTCACCACGCCCTTCCCGGCGACCTCCCCGGTGAACTCGACGACCCCCGCACCCGCGGAGCGCACCTCCTGCCCGGCGGCGCCCGGCAGGTCCACACCCCGGTGCCCCGACTGCCAGTCGTGCTCCGGAGGCGAGAACGGACGGACCGGCACCGGCGGCGGAGCCAGCGGCCACACCCAGGCCCGCCGGTCGTCGACCGGCCCGGCGGGCGGGTCGGCGGTGGGGACGGACGAACCCAGGGCCGGTAACGCCATCCAGGTCGCGGCGACCGCACAGGCGACCGCCGCGGCCACGGCGGGCCCCCGGGGCCGCGTGCCGGCGTCGGAAGGGCGCGGAGCGCGAGCCCGGGGAGATGGGGCAACCGAGTGCGCGAAGTGATCCGGGTGATGCGAGTGAGCGGTCATGGCATCGAGCATGCGCCGGTTCCCGGACGCCGTTCGACCACCGGCCGCAAATCTGTGGAAAAACGATTCCTCTCCACCGGGCCTGTGGAAAACAGCGAACGCCGTCGGTGCGAGGGCACCCCGGTGCGGCATGGTTGTCGCGGACAACCGGCGCGGCCTTCCCGGCCCGTTCGCGCTCCGCCGTCGGTGGTTGGCCGCCCGGTGGCCGGGTCCCGTACACTTTCGACAGCGGCCCGGACCTCCGGGTCGACTTCGCGCGCCCACCTTCGGGCCCTCCGGCGATCCCCGGTCACCTGTGACCTCGGGCCGCCGACAACGGATCCGCAGGGCATGTCTCGGTCCGGGGACCGTCCCCCGGCACGGTGTCACGGGCGTCAGGCGCGTCGGCACCCGTCGGCGCGGACAACCGAGCAAGCCCCCCGGCGCGTTCGCGGGGCGTATCACAAGGAGCACGGCCATGGCCGTCGTCACGATGCGGGAGCTGCTGGAGAGCGGCGTCCACTTCGGGCACCAGACCCGCCGCTGGAACCCGAAGATGAAGCGCTTCATCTTCACCGAGCGCAACGGCATCTACATCATCGACCTGATGCAGTCGCTCGGCTACATCGACCGCGCCTACGAGTTCGTCAAGGAGACCGTCGCGCACGGCGGCACGGTCCTCTTCGTCGGCACGAAGAAGCAGGCGCAGGAAGCCATCGCGGAGCAGGCGACCCGGGTCGGCATGCCGTACGTCAACCAGCGCTGGCTGGGCGGCATGCTCACCAACTTCTCGACCGTCCACAAGCGCCTCCAGCGCCTGAAGGAGCTTGAGGAGATCGACTTCGACGACGTGGCCGGCTCCGGCATGACGAAGAAGGAGCTGCTGGTCCTCAAGCGCGAGAAGGACAAGCTCGACAAGACCCTCGGCGGCATCCGCGACATGCAGCGCGTGCCCTCCGCGGTGTGGATCGTCGACACCAAGAAGGAGCACATCGGCGTCGGCGAGGCCCGCAAGCTCAACATCCCGGTCGTCGCGATCCTCGACACCAACTGCGACCCCGACGAGGTCGACTACAAGATCCCGGGCAACGACGACGCGATCCGCTCCGTCACCCTGCTCACCCGCGTGATCGCCGACGCCGTCGCCGACGGCCTCATGGCCCGCGCCGGCGCGTCGCAGGCCGACGCCAAGGCTCCCGAGGTTGCCGCCGGCGAGCCGCTCGCGGAGTGGGAGCTGGAGCAGCTGCAGGGCGAGAAGAAGGCTGCGGAGGACGCGGCCCCCGCCGAGGCTCCCGCGACCGAGGCCCCAGCGACCGAGGCCCCCGTGACGGAGGCCCCTGCGACGGAGGCCCCCGCGGCCGACGCCGAGAAGGCCGCCGAGTCCGAGCAGTCCTGACGCCGCGGCGCGGGGGGGTACGCCGGGGAACCGCGCGTACCCCTCGCGTCCGTGCGGGCGGTCGGCACCCGTCTCCGCGACCCGGGGGCAGGCGAAGCGCCCCCGCGCAACTTCCGAAGACCACCGCGAGACGACACGCGAGAAGAAGAGATCTGACAATGGCGAACTTCACCGCCGCGGACGTCAAGAAGCTCCGCGAGCTCACCGCCGCCGGCATGATGGACTGCAAGAAGGCGCTCGAAGAAGCGGGCGGCGACCTCGACAAGGCCGTCGAAATCCTGCGCGTCAAGGGCCAGAAGGGCGTCACCAAGCGCGAAGGCCGCTCGGCGTCGAACGGCGCGGTCGTCGCGGTCCTGGACGGCACCAAGGCCGGTGTGCTCGTCGAACTCAAGTGCGAGACCGACTTCGTCGCCAAGGGCGACAAGTTCATCGCCGTCGCCAACACGATCGCCGAGCACGTCGCCAAGACCTCGCCCGCCGACCTCGACGCCCTGCTGGCGAGCGAGATCGAGTCCGGCAAGACCGTCCGCGCGTACGTCGACGAGGCCAACGCGACCCTCGGCGAGAAGATCGTCCTGGACCGCTTCGCCCAGTTCACCGACGGCTACGTCGCCTCGTACCTGCACAAGACCAGCCCCGACCTGCCCCCGCAGATCGGTGTGCTCGTCGAGCTGTCCGGCGAGAACGCCGACGTGGCCAAGGACATCGCGCAGCACATCGCCGCGTTCGCCCCGACCTACCTGACCCGCGAGGACGTCCCGGCGGAGATCGTCGAGAACGAGCGCAAGGTCGCCGAGGCCGCCGCCCGCGAGGAGGGCAAGCCGGAGGCCGCGCTGCCGAGGATCGTCGAAGGCCGTGTCACCGGCTTCTACAAGGACAACGTCGTCCTGGAGCAGCCGTCGGCGAAGGACACCAAGAAGACCGTCAAGAAGGTCCTCGACGAGGCGGGCGTCACCCTCAAGCGCTTCGCCCGCATCAAGGTCGGCGTCTGACCGAGCCCGCGACGGGCCGGTCCGCGTGTCCGGCCCGCACCCGCGGCACCACCGCACCACGAGCAGCGCAGCACACGAGCAGTACGGCACCACGAGCGGTACACACCGCGCGCGGTGAAGAGGCGGCCGGGTCGGACGCTCCGACCCGGCCACCGGAAGCGACGAGGAGGCCACTTCCGTGGAGGGACCCGTGCCGGAAACCGAAACGGGGGAGGCCCCTTCGTCGTCGGGCGAAACCGACCCTCGGGACTACCGGCGCCGTGTGCTGCTCAAGCTGTCCGGCGAGGCGTTCGCCGGGGGCGGCGGACTCGGCGTCGACCCCGACGTGGTCCAGGGGATCGCCCGCCAGATCGCCGAGGTGGTACGCCTCGGCACCGAGGTCGCCGTGGTCATCGGCGGCGGCAACTTCTTCCGCGGCGCCGAGCTGCAGGTGCGCGGCATGGACCGTGCGCGCTCGGACTACATGGGCATGCTCGGCACGGTCATGAACTGCCTGGCACTCCAGGACTTCCTGGAGAAGCTGGGCATCGACACGCGCGTGCAGACCGCCATCACCATGGGCCAGGTCGCGGAGCCGTACATTCCGCGCCGCGCCATCCGGCACCTGGAGAAGGGCCGCGTGGTGATCTTCGGCGCGGGTATGGGAATGCCGTACTTCTCCACGGACACCACCGCCGCGCAGCGGGCCCTGGAGATCGACGCGTCGGCCATCCTCATGGCCAAGGGCGTGGACGGTGTGTACGACTCGGACCCGAAGACGAACCCCGACGCGGTCCTGTTCGACAGCCTGGACCACGCCGAAGTGCTCGCCCGCGAACTGAAGGTCGCCGACGCCACGGCCATCAGCCTCTGCATGGACAACCGACTGCCGATCGTCGTGTTCAACCTGCTGGTCGAGGGCAACATCGCCCGGGCCGTGCGGGGTGAGAAGATCGGCACCCTGATCAGCCGTACCAACGGATGATCCACGGCGACACCGGACCGGGACAGGAGCCGAGACGTGATCGATGAAACCCTCCTCGAGGCCGAGGAGAAGATGGAGAAGGCGGTGTCCGTCGCGAAGGAGGACTTCGCGGCGATCCGCACCGGCCGCGCGACACCCGCGATGTTCGCCAAGATCGTCGTCGACTACTACGGCGCGATGACACCGGTGAACCAGCTCGCCTCGTTCACGGTGCCCGAGCCCCGCATGGTGCTCGTGACACCGTTCGACAAGGGGTCCACGAACGCCATCATCAAGGCGATCCGCGACTCCGACCTCGGCGTGAACCCGACCGACGACGGCAAGGTCATCCGCGTCGTGTTCCCGCAGCTCACCGAGGAGCGCCGCAAGGAGTTCATCAAGGTCGCGCGCGGCAAGGCCGAGGACTCCCGCATCTCGATCCGCAGCGTGCGCCGCAAGGCCAAGGAGACGCTCGACAAGCTCGTCAAGGACGGCGAGTCGGGCGAGGACGACGTGCGCCGCGCGGAGAAGGAGCTCGACGACGTCACGCACCGGTACGTCGTTCAGGTGGACGAGCTGCTGAAGCACAAGGAAGCCGAGCTGCTCGAGGTCTGATGAACAACTCCACCTGGGGCGACGCCTCGGACCCCGACGGGAGTTCCGGGCACGGCCCGTTCGAACCGTACGACCCGTGGGCGGGCCGGGCACCGGCGCCGGGTCCGCCCGCGACACCGGAAGCGGACGCGCTGCGCACCCAGGTGATCCCCGGCGTGCCCGCCGCCCTGCTGTCACACGACGCCGACGGCGGGGCCTGGTCGGGGTACGGCGCCGGTTCCACGCGCGCGCAGCACCCGGAGGACGGCGACGAGGCGGACCCGTCCGACGCGGCTCCGCACGGCCGGCCCGGTGCCGAGCACGGAACAGGCGACCACGAGGCGGCGGATGACGGCGGACACACCGCGTACCCGCCGGCCAACGACCCGGGAGTGCGCCCGGACGCGGAGCGGCCCGGTGCGGAACCCTTCGGGCGTGCGGGGGACTCCCCGGTGAGCGGTGCTCCGAACGCCCCCAAGAAGAGCAGGGCGGGGCGCAACCTGCCCGCGGCCATCGGCGTCGCGGTGGTGTTGGGCGGCGCCATCGTCGGCTCGCTGCTCACCGTGCCGGTGCTGTTCGTGGGCATCGTCCTCGCGGCCGTGCTCGTCGGTCTGTGGGAGTTCTCCGACGCGCTGGGCCGTTCCGAGAAGGCGTCCGGCGCGGTCCGGCTGCCCCTGGTGCCCCTCGCCGCCGGTGCCATCGCCATGCAGATCGCGGCGTACGAACGCGGCCCGGAAGGCCTGGTCATCGCCGCCGCGCTCACCGCGCTCGCGGTGATGGTGTGGCGCATGACGGAAGGGCCCGAGGACTACCTGCGCGACGTGGCGACCGGTGTCTTCGCGGCGTTCTACCTGCCGTTCCTCGCGGCCTTCGCCGTCCTCATGCTGGCCGCCGACGACGGTGCCAAGCGCGTGCTGGCGTTCATGATCGTGGTCGTGTGCAGCGACACCGGCGCCTACGCGGCGGGCGTCGCCCTGGGCAGGCACAAGATGGCGCCGACCATCAGCCCGGGCAAGACCTGGGAGGGCTTCGCGGGAGCCGTCGTCGCGTGCGCGCTGGCGGGGGCGCTGTGTCTGACGCTCCTGCTCGACGGCACGTGGTGGCAGGGCGCGCTGCTGGGCGCCGCGGTGGCCGCGACCGCCGCGGTCGGCGACCTCGTCGAGTCGATGATCAAGCGCGACCTCGGGGTCAAGGACATGGGCGACCTCCTGCCCGGTCACGGCGGTGTGATGGACCGGCTCGACTCGCTGGTCGCCGCGGCGCCGGTGGTGTGGCTGCTGCTGGAGCTGTACCTGTAGGCGCGAGTCGCGGCGTACCGAGCCCGGTGGATCACCCGAGGTCCGCCGGGCTTCGTGTGGGCCCGGACTTCCCCGTGTCCCCGGGGAGTTCCGCGGACCTGAGACACTGGATCCATCATGCCCAAGCCTGGAGAGCTCACCTTCGCCGCCCCGCGCCGTGCCAAGCCGCCGCGCCACCTCGCCGACCTCTCGCCCGCCGAGCGCCGCGAGGCGGTCGCCGCGCTCGGTGAGAAGGCGTTCCGTGCCAATCAGTTGTCCCGCCACTACTTCACGCGGCTCGCCGACGATCCCGCGCAGTGGTCCGACATGCCGGCCGCGCTGCGGGAGCGCCTGGCCGGCGAGCTGATGCCGCGGCTCATGACCTCGGTGCGGGACATCGCGTGCGACGACGGAGCGACACGCAAGACGCTCTGGAAGCTCTTCGACGGAACCCTCGTCGAATCGGTGCTGATGCGCTATCCGGATCGCGCCACCATGTGCGTGTCGTCGCAGGCGGGTTGCGGTATGAACTGCCCCTTCTGCGCGACCGGGCAGGCCGGGCTCACCCGCAACCTGTCGACGGCCGAGATCGTCGAGCAGGTCGTCGCCGGCTCCCGCGCGCTCCAGCGCGGCGAGGTCCCGGGCGGACCGGGCCGGATCAGCAACATCGTCTTCATGGGCATGGGCGAGCCCCTGGCCAACTACAAGGCGGTCGTCGGCGCGGTCCGCCGCATCACCGACCCGTCGCCCGACGGCCTGGGCATCTCGCAGCGCTCGGTCACCGTCTCGACGGTCGGCCTCGTGCCGGCCATGGAGAAGCTGGCCGACGAGAAGCTCAACGTCACCCTCGCGCTGTCGCTGCACGCCCCCGACGACGAACTGCGCGACACGCTCGTCCCGGTCAACACCCGCTGGGCGGTCCGGGAGGTGCTGGACGCTGCGTGGCGCTACGCCGGCCGCACCGGCCGCCGGGTGTCGATCGAGTACGCCCTGATCAAGGACGTCAACGACCACGCGTGGCGGGCCGATCTGCTGGGCAAGCGCCTGCGCAACCACCTCGCGCACGTCAACCTGATCCCGCTCAACCCCACTCCCGGATCGAAGTGGACCGCGTCGGCGCCCGAGCGCCAGGACGAATTCGTCCGGCTCCTCCAGGCCCACGGCGTACCCGTGACGGTGCGCGACACCCGGGGCCGCGATATCGACGGCGCCTGTGGTCAGTTGGCCGCCGCGGAAGTCTGACGCGCACCCCGTCCGCGCTCTTATCGCCCCCTTAGGTGCTGTGGGGGACAGTGGTGTCAGTACCGCTTCCACCGCCGGTTCTCCTCATCCCCCGTCGGGGACCGACGGCGGCGGTACGACCAGGCCGCCCGTTGCAGGAGGCGGGCCGGCCCGGCGGAGAGAGCGTCCCGGGGCAGTGCGTGGCCCCCGGAGGCGAAAACACGCCCGGGCCGTCGCGGAAGGGGACGCCGCGGCGGTCCGGATGTGTTGCGGGTGACGGCGTTGGGCACGGCGCCGTCACCGAACCGAAGCCCGGTCGCGGTCGCGTCCGGGCTTCTCGGCGTGTGCGCCCGGAAGGCCGTCGTGGGGGTGGGGATGGAGACGCCTCCGGTGCGTTTGTCACACTGCGCACAGCGGATCTCCGGACCCGGGGCCGTGACGACTGCGCGAGAGCGGGGTTCACATGCACGAGATCGACTGGCTTGATCTGCCGGACCAGGTCAACGCACGGGATGTCGGCGGACTGCCGGTCACCGGGGGAGGGCGCACCCGCTCGGGTGTGCTGATGCGTTGCGAGACTCCCGACCTGCTGACCGACGTCGCGATCGCGCGGCTTTCGGATGTGTACGCGGTACGCCACATGTTCGACCTGCGCTCGGTCGGCGAAGGCGGCCCGCTGGACGTCTGGCCCGGCATCACCCGGCACCGCATGCCGCTTCTCGGCCGGATCGGTGGCGCCGCGGCGGACGAGCAGGCCGGTGGGGTCGGCGACATATCGGCGGGTCAGGTGGGCGGCCTCACCCGCAAGTCCGACCTCGACATGGTCAACGTCGACGTGCACGGGGCGGGCCGCCTCTACCTGCGCATGATCGAGCGCGGCAAGGACGCGTTCGTCCAGGCGCTGCGGCTGCTCACGGACGACGACGCCGGCCCGACGCTGGTGCACTGTACGGCCGGCAAGGACCGTACCGGCGTGCTGGTCGCCCTGCTGCTGTCGGTGGCCGGGGTCGAGCGGCAGTCGATCGTCGACGACTACGCCGCGACGCGGATCCACGCGGAGGAGCTGTTCCTGCGTCTCCGCAGCGTGCGGAACCAGCCGCCGATGCCGACGGACGCGAAGACCGTGTCGTCCGCGCTGCGCGACGCGGCGCCGGAGACGATGGAGGCCTTCCTCGACGAACTCGGCAAGCACTACGAAAGTGCCTCGGACTTCTTCGTGAAGGCCGGTGCGCATCCCGAATGGCTCGACATGTGGTGCGAGCGCTTCGTCGAAGCCTGATCGCGGAACGGCAGGGCGGTGCCGGGGCGGGCCCGACGGGTGCCCGGCCCCGGTACCGGGCGGCGAAAGGCGTGTGTGATTGCCGTCACTTCCCCCGTGGGCGGAGCAGACTGGCGGCATGACTGATTTGCGCATCCTGCGGAACTTCATCGACGGCAAGTCCGTCGACGCCGTCGACGGCCGGACCATGCGCGTCGTGGACCCCGCCACCGGAGAGGCGTACGCGACGTCCCCGCTGTCGCGGGCGCCCGACATCGACGCGGCGATGCAGGCCGCGGCGAACGCCTTCGAGGCCTGGAGCGAGACCACGCCGTCCGAACGCCAGCTCGCCCTGCTCAGGATCGCCGACGCGGTCGAGAAACGTGCCGACGAACTGGTCGCGGCCGAGTGCCGCAACACCGGCAAACCCCGAGGTCTGACCGCGTCGGAGGAGATTCCCCCGATGGTCGACCAGATCCGCTTCTTCGCGGGCGCGGCGCGTCTGCTCGAAGGCAAGTCGGCGGGCGAGTACATGGCCGGCCACACGTCGTTCGTGCGCCGCGAGCCGGTCGGCGTCTGCGCCCAGGTCGCGCCGTGGAACTACCCCATGATGATGGCGGTGTGGAAGTTCGCGCCGGCGATCGCCGCGGGCAACACGGTCGTGCTGAAGCCGTCCGACACCACTCCCGAATCCACGGTGCTGCTCGCCGGGATCATCGGCGAGATCCTGCCGCCGGGTGTGTTCAACGTGCTGTGCGGGGACCGCGAGACCGGTGCGCTCATGGTCGCGCACAGGACCCCCGCGATGGCGTCGATCACCGGCTCGGTGCGCGCGGGCATGGCGGTCGCCGAGTCGGCGGCGCGCGACCTGAAGCGCGTCCACCTCGAACTGGGCGGCAAGGCACCGGTCCTGGTCTTCGACGACGCCGACATCGCGGGCGCGGTCCAGGGCATCGCGGACGCGGGCTACTTCAACGCGGGACAGGACTGCACCGCGGCCACCAGGGTCCTGGTCCAGGAGGGCGTCCACGACGAGTTCGTGGCCAGGCTCACCGAGACCGCGGCGCGGCTCAAGACCGCGGGCCCCGACGTCGAGGACGCCGACTACGGCCCGCTCAACAGCGCCGAACAGCTCGCGACCGTCGGCGGGTTCATCGAGCGGCTGCCCGCGCACGCCAGGATCGAGACGGGTGGTCGCCGGATCGACGGGCCCGGATTCTTCTACGCCCCGACTGTCGTCTCGCACCTGCGCCAGGACGACGAGATCATCCAGCACGAGGTCTTCGGCCCGGTCGTCACCGTGCAGAAGTTCGCCGACGAGGCCGAGGCGCTGGAGAACGCGAACGGCGTGGAGTACGCCCTGGCGTCGTCGGTGTGGACGAAGGACCACGCGCGCGCCATGCGGCTGTCGCGCAAACTCGATTTCGGCTGCGTCTGGATCAACACGCACATCCCGCTCGTCGCCGAGATGCCGCACGGCGGCTTCAAGCACTCCGGCTACGGCAAGGACCTGTCGGCGTACGGCCTGGAGGACTACACGCGCGTCAAGCACGTGATGTCGTACGTGCAGGGCTGACGCCGCACACCGGCGGGTGCGTCGGCGTGGCGGAATCCGCCTCCCGGATCGATAGGCTCAGGGGCCATGACCAGCACCCCCGCGCAGCCCCCGCAAGACCCCGCGACCGGCGAACCCGTATGGGACGTCGTGGTCATCGGAGCCGGTCCCGCGGGGGCGTCCGCGGCCCGGGTCGCCGCCGAGGCGGGGCGCAGTGTCCTCGTGCTGGAGAAGGCGACCCTGCCGCGCTATAAGACCTGCGGCGGAGGCATCATCGGCCCGTCCGCGGCGTCGCTGCCCCCCGGTTTCCGGCCACCGGTCATGGATCAGGTCACGGCGGTGTCGTTCACGTTGCGCGGCCGGTGGCGGCGGACGCGGCGATCGCGTTCGGGTTCGCCGATGTTCGCCCTCGTCAACCGTCCCGAATTCGACGCCGCACTGGTCGACGCCGCGCGCGCGGCCGGAGCGGCGGTCCGGGAGGGCGCGACGGTCCAGCGCCTCGACCAGGACGCGGACGCGGTGGTCGTGGGCCTGGCCGACGGCTCGGTCGTGCGGGCCCGGGCGCTCGTGGGCGCCGACGGCAGCGCGGGTCGCACGTCGGCGTATGTCGGCGTCACCTTCGCCCAGGTCGATCTGGGGCTGGAGGCCGAGATCCCGGTGCCTCCGGAGGTCGCCGACTACTGGCGCGGGCGGGTGTTGATCGACTGGGGCCCGATCCCCGGTTCGTACGCCTGGGTCTTCCCGAAGGACGACGTGCTGACGGTCGGCGTGATCTGCGCCCGGGGCAACGGCGAGGCGACGCGCGCCTATCTGCGCGACTTCGTCGCGGGTCTGGCCCTGTCGGGATTCCGGCCGTCGGTCAGCTCGGGGCACCTGACGCGCTGCCGCACCGACGAATCCCCGCTCGCCCGGGGCCGCGTGCTCGTCGCCGGCGATGCCGCGGGGCTGCTGGAGCCGTGGACGCGCGAAGGGATCTCGTTCGCCCTGCGGTCCGGCGGCGCGGCCGGCGAGGCGGCGGCCGTGGTCGCCGCCGCCCGCACGGACGCCGATGTCAAGGAGGCCACGGAGGCGTACCGGGCGCGTGTCGACGGCACGTTGGGGCGGGAGATGCGCGCCGGGCGCCTGATGCTCGCCGCGTTCACGCGCCGCCCCCGGGTCTTCCACGGGGCGGTCGCGACGGTCCCCAAGGCGTGGACCGCCTTCGAGTCGATCGTGCGGGGCCGCAAGACCCTCGCGCGGTACGTCGAACGCGCCCCGATCCGGAAGGCGCTCGACCGCATCGCGCGCTGACCGCGCCTCGCAACGGGTCACACCCGGCGCATCCAGTGCCCGTCGGTGCTCCAGCCCAGGAACCGGCGGGCGTGCGCGGGCGCGTCGCCGTCGTCGAGGCCGCCGCCGGCCAGGACGTGCCGCAGCCCGGTGAGCACGGGGGAGAGGCGGCGTACCGCGTGGTCGGGCTGGCGCCGGGCGTGGTCCTGCATCGCCGCCATGACGGTGATCTGGTCCTCCAGACCGCACAGCGCCATGAAGAACACCGCTTGGCGCCACGCGTACGCGGCGTCCTTGATCGTCCCCAACGGGCGCGGATTGCCGTCGACCTGCCGGACCAGGCGGCAGACCCCGGCGAACGCGGCGCGCGCGAGGTCGGGGGCGCCGCCCGCGTCCATGCCGACGGGGTGCACGAGGGCCGCGAGGTTGTGCGTGGTGAGGATCTGCGCCTGCTCGATGACCGTGCCGTTCGCGGCGACCCACGAACCGCCCCGGGGCACACCCGCCCGCTCGCGGCACAGCGCGGCGAACGGCGTCACCGAGGAGGTGCCGCGGCTGCCGAGGGCGCGGATCGCCGCGTAGTCGATGCCGTAGTAGCGCGCGTACAAGGACCCTTCGAGGACGTCGGCGGCCCCGTGTGCGGCGCGCAGGAACTTGTCTGAAAACGTCCCCATGAAGATGTCGGCGGCCAACTCCTCGGTGAACGGTACGTCGATGCGCGCCTGGCGGGCGAGCGTGCCGAGCTGCCGGATCATCGGGTTGGGCAGGATGGTCGCGGGAAACGCGCGCAGCGTCAGCGCGGCGATCTCGACCAGCGCGGTTCGCGCGTGCCCGAGCGAGTCGCCGGTCGGCCGGCGGTACGGCCGAACCGCCCGCAGCCAGGGCAACTCGTCGATCCCGACCTGGTGTTGGAGGTTCACCAGCAGCAGCGAACGCCGGTTCGCGAACGCCCGGTACGTCGCGGCCACGAGCGTGCGCAGCGCCTCGTCGTGGTAGTCGAGCGCCGTCGTCGACGCGACGAGGCGCGGTACGAGGTCGGCCAGCACCTCCGCCGACGGGATCACCCCGCGCTCGACCAGCGTCGCGACCGGGGCGCTCAGCGCGCGGAGGACGACGCGGGCCATCGCGTCGGGGATCCCGCCGCCCGCGGCGACGCCGGGGCGCAGGGAGTCCGCCTCGTCCCGGGTCAGCGGGGCGACCACCCAGTCCGTCGCCGGGAGGCCGACCGCGTCGGGGGTCTCCCCGAGGCGCGCGAGCAGCAGTTGGGCCAGCTCATACCAGGTGACGCGGGCGGCGTCGGCGGCCTGGCGGGCGCGCAGTTCGCCGTGGCGTGCCGACCCGGGCCGGCCGCGGCGGGCGACCATCGCGTCCACCGCGTGCCGCAAGCGTCCGAGGGTGCGCGGGCTCAACGGCCGCGGCCGGCCGGTGTCGGCGAGCAGTTCCTCGAGTGCCGACCGGAGGATCGCGACATTCTCCTTGGGCTTGCGGTGCTTGGTGCACAGCGTGTGGGTGCTCGCCAGGACGCGGTAGCGCGCGAGGAGTTCGCGTCCCCGCTCGCGCCAGCCGTCCGGCTCCACACGCGCGACGACGCCGTCCGAGACGGTTTCCAGCCAGTGCTCCAGGAGCCGGTCGGCGAACGGGTTCCAGACCGCGAGGGCCTCGTTCATCGCGGCCACGGCGGCCTGCGGCCGTCGCGCGCGCAGCGCGGCGCGGACGTCGCCGACGGTCTCGCGGTGGACGACGGAGCCGTCCGGCGCACGCGTGTCGGTCGGCCGGGGCGCGAAGCGGAGCCGGTCGGCGAACGGCCGGATCTCGTCCACCAGGGTCAGCGCGGCGAGCCGGTCGCCGGACCGGAGCAGCCACGCGACGGTCAGGAGCGCGGCCTCCTCCGGCACGTCGACCTCGTAGTGCCCGCTGTCGAGCAGCGCGTCGAGTTCGGCCAGGCCGGCGTCGGTGAGGTGATGGCGGAACAGCGCGGCGCGGTCGGCGCCGGGAAGGCGCGCCTGCCGGGCCGTCGCCAGCTCGTGCGCGGTCGGCGGGCCGCCCGCCGCGGCGTCGCCGGTGGCGAAACCGCCGCGCACGACCTCGGGAGTGACCCAGGCGGGGAGTCCGGCGACCGGGGTCCGGGAGCCGACCGCCAGGGTTCCGTCGGACATGCCCGCGATGACGTCGCGCCAGGTACGCAGCCGTTGCGCCGCGGCTTCCCGGGTCGCGGCGTCCTCGTGGTGCCGGGCGGTCGTGAACGCCTTGGCCAACTGGGCGGCGGGATAACCCGTGTCGATGAATACCTGGTTCTCGTCCATAGCCGACGTGGCGGGTTCCGCCCCCGCGCCCTCCGGGTCCCAAGCCCGGTGCTCTGCTGCTGAGCTACACGTCGTCGCGGTGTCGCCGAGCCGACGTGGCGGGTTCCGCCCCCGCGCCCTTCGGGTAACAGCCCGATGCTCTGCTGCTGAGCTACACGTCGTAGTGGGCACGAGGCTACGAGCGCGGCGGAGGGCGCCGCAACGGCAATTCCTCAGCGGCGCAGCGCCTCCAGACCCAGGAGGGCGACGTGCAGGGACAGGCAGCTCTCCACCTGGTCGAGGTCGACGGACAGCACGCGCTCGATGCGGCGGAGGCGCTCATAGAACGACGGGCGCGACAGATGTGCGGCGTCGGCGGCGGCGGACTTGTTGCGCCCGTGCTCCAGGTACACCGCGAGCATCTGCACCAAGTGCGTTCCGTGCTGCGCGTCGTACTCCAGCAGCGGCCCCAACTCCCGTTCCACGTACGTCTGCAGGCGCGTGTCGTCGCGCAACAGGTGGAGGAGGCCGCGCAGGCGGACGTCCGGCAGGCGGTAGAACGCCGCGCCGCCGCCCTGGTGCAGGGCCGCGTCCGCGACCTGGGTGGCCTCCAGGAGCGACCGCCGCGCGTCACGGACCGCCCCCACCGACGACCCGACCGCGATCACGACGTCCGCCGCGAAGTCGGGGGCGAGTTTGTGCAGCGTCGCGGAGAACCCCCGCAGCGCCGCGTCCTCGGCGTCCTGCGCGCCCAACGCGATCAGCAGGCCCACGCTGTCGTCGTCGAGACCGCCGACGAGGGCGACGAGACGGCGTTCGCGTACGGCCGCCGCCGCCGTCTCGGTGAAGTCCCGCAGGCGCATCTGGGATTCGAGGAGGGCCGGGGTGACGCCGCGCCGCAGGCGCAGCACCGCGCCGACCAGCCGGCGCCCTTCCAGTTGGACGCCCAAGGCGCGCGCCCGCAAGGTGACTTCGGCGACGGTGTAGGAGTGCGTGAGGATGCCCGACAGCAGCGTCCGGTGCGTCTGCCGTTCCAGGGTCTCGCGATCGCGGACCACCAGGCGGTTCAGTGCCAGCGTCGAGGCCGCGCGCTCCAGCAGCATGGTCTGCCTCGACGGGGGTGAGGTCCCGTCGCCGACGAGGATCAGCCGCCCCCAGTCGTGGCCGCGCGCGCCGACCATCGTCACGAGCCACCCGGCCCGCTCGTCGAAACCGGTGCGCGCGCCCGGGCGGACCTGCCGCGAGCGGTCCTCCCAGTGGTCGAGCAGGGATTCGGCGCGCGTGCCGGCCGGGTCGTACGCGAGGACCTGGTGCGCGAGGTTCTCCAGCACGACGGGACGACCCGCCATGCGCGACGCCTGCCGTACGACGTCACCCGCCTCGGCGCCTTCCACCGCGAGCTCGGTGAACGCCTGGTGGACGGCCTCGGACTCCCTGAGCTGGGCGACCTGCGCGTCGACGACGAGGCTGTGCACGGCCTCGGTGACGCCGACGAAGCGGGTCTCGCGGCGCAGGGTGACCAGCGGGAAGCCGGCTTTCTCGGCGGCGGCGACCAGGGGCCGGGGGAGTTCGTCGGTGTAGCGGCGCCCGAGTTCGATCACCAGGCCGGCGGCCTCCACGGCGACGAGGTCGGCGACGTACCGCGCTAATTCCGTGCTGGCCTCGGGCAGCGCGATCCCGGTCGCGAGGACCAGTTCGCCGCCGCGCAGCAGGCGCGCTGCGTCGGGCATCTCGCTGATGTGCACCCAGCGGACCGGGCGGGTCAGACCCCGTGTGCCCGCGACGACCTGGGGCATTCCGCGACGTACGACGTCGAGCGCCATGACATCGGCGACTGAGGGAAACACCCGACATACCTCCACAACATGTAAGTGCTTTGCCGTTCCGGGCTTCCATCGTGGCAGGTTTCCTGGTGCGCCCGGATGTGCGGGCGAACGCCCCGGATGTCGTTCCGCGCCCGGCCGGGCCGCCGGTCGCGGGTGCGTCCGGCGCGAAAAAACGGACGCCGGGGATCCGACGGTCTGTAAGGTCATCACCCGATGAGGCGACAGGATGTGGTCTTGAGCGGGTCACTCGCGGCGCACAGACTGGCGCGGGCGGGTGTGTCGCCGCCCGCCGCGGCGGGAAAGCCGCGCCGCGTACCCGTTTCTCGTTCCGCCGTTTCCCGTCACCTTGCCGGCGCGTTCGCGGGCATGTCATCGGAGGGCTGCCGTGACCAAGCACATCACCCACTGGATCGACGGTGCCGCGTGGGGCGGCGTCGCGGAGCGCCGCGGCGACATCCACAACCCGGCCACCGGCAGGGTGACCGGCACGGTCGACTTCGCGTCGGTCGCCGAGGTCGACCAGGCGGTCGGTGCCGCGGTCGGGGCGTTCGCCTCCTGGCGCGAGGCGTCGCTCGCGCAGCGCACGCGGATCCTCTTCCGCTTCCGCGAACTGCTCGACGCCGGCAAGGACGACCTCGCGCGGATCATCGTCGAGGAACACGGCAAGGTGCACGCCGACGCCCTGGGCGAGGTCGCGCGCGGCCAGGAGGTCGTGGAATTCGCCTGCGGGGTCCCGCAGTTCCTCAAGGGCGGCTTCTCCGAGCAGGCCTCCACCGGGATCGACGTCCACGCGGTCCGCCAGCCGCTCGGCCCGGTGGCGGTCATCTCGCCGTTCAACTTCCCGGCGATGGTCCCGATGTGGTTCTTCCCGCTCGCGATCGCCGCGGGCAACACGGTGGTCCTCAAGCCCAGCGAGAAAGACCCCTCGGCCGCGCAGTTCCTCGCCGAGCTGTGGCAGCGGGCGGGGCTTCCCGACGGCGTCTTCAACGTCGTGCACGGCGACAAGACCGCCGTCGACCGCATCCTCGAACATCCCGACATCAAGGCCGTGTCCTTCGTCGGCTCCACCCCGGTCGCCAAGTACGTCTACGAGAACGCCACCCGGCACGGCAAGCGCGTGCAGGCCCTCGGCGGCGCCAAGAACCACATGCTCGTGCTGCCCGACGCCGACCTCGATCTGGCCGCCGACGCGGCCGTCAACGCCGGCTTCGGAGCGGCCGGAGAGCGGTGCATGGCCGTTTCCGCCCTCGTCGCCGTCGAGCCTGTCGCGGACGAGTTGATCGTGCGGATCAAGGAGCGCATGGCCGCCCTGCGCGTGGGCGCCGGCTGCGCCCCCGCGTCCGAGATGGGCCCGCTCATCACCCGGCAGCACGCCGACAAGGTCACCTCGTACGTCGACGCCGGGGTCGAGGAGGGCGCCGACCTCGTCGTCGACGGACGCGGCCACCCGATCGACGGCGACGACACCGCGGACGGCTTCTGGCTCGGACCGACACTGTTCGACAAGGTCACTCCCGAGATGTCGGTGTACACCGACGAGATCTTCGGCCCCGTCCTGTCCGTCGTCCGCGTCGCGTCGTACGACGACGGCCTGGCGCTCATCAACGCCAACCCCTACGGCAACGGGGCCGCCGTCTTCACCAACGACGGCGGCGCCGCCCGCAGGTTCCAGCACGAGGTCGAGGCCGGCATGGTCGGCATCAACGTGCCGATCCCGGTGCCCGTCGCCTACTACTCGTTCGGCGGCTGGAAGAACTCGCTCTTCGGCGACACCCACGCGTACGGCGCCGAAGGCGTGCACTTCTACACGCGCGGCAAGGTCGTCACCCAGCGCTGGCTCGACCCCAGCCACGGCGGCATCAACCTCGGTTTCCCCACGCACACCTGAGCCCCGCCATGTCAGCGCGGCGGCCCCGGCCGGGGAACGTGCCGGGCCGCCGCTCTCAGGACCAGGGCACACAGCGCCCAGCCGGCGAGCACGTCACCGAGCCAGTGGTAGCCGCACCACAGCAGCGCGAACCCGACGAGCGCGCACAGCACGCCGGCACCGGCGTACACGCGCCGCCGCGTCCGCACGGACGACACCGCGCCGACCAGCAGCGCCGCACCGCCGTAGCAGACCGCCGACGTCGCGGTATGCCCCGACGGGAAGAACCCCCACTCGCCCGACGCGATCGTCCCGCCGTCCGGACCGGGGCGCGCGATGAGGATCTTCCCGGCGACGACCGCGAGCGAGACGACGGCGACCGAAACCACCGCGGTGACCGCCAGACCGACGCGCGCGCGCCGTCCGGGGCTCCGCAGGGCGGCGAACACGTACGCGGCCGTCAGGGCGATCCCGCCCGGCAGCGGCCCGCCGAGATCCGCGAGCACGTGCATGACCCCGTCGAGCCGGTCCGGGCCCGAGGCACCGGAAAACGCGGCCAGGCCGTCGCGGACGGACTCGTCGAGCGCGACCATCGGCCCCGCGCCGAGCGCGGCCTGCACGGTCAGCACGACCAGGAGGACACCGAGCGCGATCGCCGGAAACAGCCCGTGGACAGACCACCGCCCCGGGACGGGGGGCGTTGTCCCGGGGCGGGCGCCGGCTTGCTCAAGGCCGGCCTGGGGTCGGCCGGAACCCGGACTTGGGGGTGGGCCGGGTCCGGCACCTGGGGTCCGTGCGTGCATCTCACTGAAACATACGTGGCGGGGACCCCGCGTTGTTCCCGGAATCCCTGGTCGACACAAAGCCTGCACACGTTCTCCACGCGGGACCGAAGGACCGCGATCAGACCGAAAACCAGGTGGTATGCCCGGGAACAAGGCCTTTGCAGCCTCTGGACACCGTTCGAACACGCACGCACTCTGGATTGTCCGCCGCGCGCGATGTACGGTTGTCAGCCCGGATGTGAGCGGCGTCACAACACGGGAAGATCCGGCCCCGCCGCGTGACAGGGGGCCGGGCCGACGAGGGGGCAGTCCGGCGATGTACGGCCTGGATTTGTGTGACGTGACGTCAGCGCACCGTCATCCGACCCCAGCCCGCCGTCGGTCCGCAAAGGTAGGGTTCCAAGGTGGTTGAACAGTCCGGCTACCCGTCACACCGCGTGCCGATGATCCCGGCACCGACCGCCCCGACGAGCGCTCGGCGCCTCACCACCGCGTTCGCCGACCCCCGCACGACCCCCCGCGGCAAGCGCGCCGGGGGCGCCCGGAGCATCGGCGTGGTGGTCACCAGCGATCGCCAGCTCCGCGTCGTCCGTACGATACGTCCGCACGGCCTCCGCCTCGACGGCGAGGTCGACCTCGCCAACGTCGAGATCGTCCGCCAATCCCTGCGCGCGGTCGCCGAGGACGGCGCCGAGGTCACCGTCGACGTCACCACCCTCGGCTTCATCGACGTCGCCGGCCTGCGCGTCGTCGTCGAGGCAGCGGCCGAACTCGCACGCTGCGGCGGAAACCTCCTGCTCGTCGGGACCTCCCGACAACTGCGGCGCATCCTGCGGCTGTGCGGCTGGGACACCGCCGTCGGCCTGCGGATCGGGGAACCCGGCCCGGACTGACCTCGTCCGCCGCTCGCCTCAGGCGACCCCGCGCACGGCCCCGGCGAGGACGTCCAGCCCCTCCACCAGCAGACGCTCGGGGATCACGAGCGGCGGCAGGAAGCGCAGCACGTTGCCGTACGTGCCGGCGGTCAGTACCAACAGCCCCTCGGCGTGGCACGCCTTCGCGACCGCCGCGGCGACGGCCGGGGCCGGATCCGTGGTCCCCGGCGCGACCAGCTCGACGGCGATCATCGCACCGCGCCCGCGCACCTCCCCGATCACCGGATGCGCCTCCGCGAGAGCCGACAACCGCGCCTTCATCACCGCGCCGATGCGCCGAGCGGCGGCGTCCAGGGCCGACGCGCGCATCTCCTCGATCGCGCCCAGGGCCGCGGCGCACGCCACCGGGTTGCCGCCGTACGTACCGCCCAGGCCGCCCACGTGCGCGGCATCCATGATCTCCGCCCGCCCCGTCACCGCGGCGAGCGGCAGGCCACCGGCGATGCCCTTGGCCGTCGTCACCAGGTCGGGCACGACGCCTTCGTCCTCACACGCGAACCACTGGCCGGTACGGCAGAACCCCGTCTGGATCTCGTCCGCCACGAACACGATCCCGTGCGTGCGGCAGAACTGCGCGATCCGCGGCAGAAAACCCCTCGCCGGCTCGATGAAACCGCCCTCGCCCAGGATCGGCTCGATCACCACGGCCGCCACGTTGTCCGCACCGACCTGCGTCGTGATCACGTCGATCACCTGGGCCGCGGCCTCGCGCGCACAGTTCGCCGCCCCGCCCGGCCAGCGGAACGGGTAGGCCAGCGGCACCCGGTACACCTCCGGGGCGAACGGGCCGAACGACTCCTTGTACGGCATGTTCTTCGCGGTCAACGCCATCGTCAGATTCGTCCGGCCGTGATACGCGTGGTCGAACACCACGACGGCCTGCCGCCGCGTCGCCGCCCGCGCGATCTTGACCGCGTTCTCCACCGCCTCGGCTCCCGAGTTGAACAGCGCGCTGCGCTTGTCGTGATCGCCCGGCGTCAGGCGGTTCAACTCCTCGGCCACCGCGACGTATGACTCGTAGGGCGTCACCATGAAGCACGTGTGCGTGAAGCGCTCCAACTGCTCGCGCGCCCGCCGCACCACGGGCTCGGCGCTGTTGCCGACCCCGGTGACCGCGATGCCCGAGCCGAAATCGATCAGCGCGTTGCCGTCCACGTCCTCGACGATCCCGCCCCCGGCACGCGTCACGAAGACCGGCAGGGTCGTACTGACCCCGCGAGCCACCGCCCTGCTCCGACGCTCCGTCAACTCACGGGATTTCGGCCCCGGAATCGCGGTGACGAGGCGACGCTCCTGCGGAAGCGACGGCCCACCCGGTTGCGCGGCATCCATCGGGGTCTCCTTGCTCGTGACGACGTGCTCGCAGGCTAGACATCGCGGCGGGCCACCCGACCACGCCACACCGGCACGGTGCCGTCTCCCGCCTGTGTCGGGATACGGAATGAGAATCACGATTCAGCAGTGGTCCACTACATTGAGTGCGTTTCCTGTGGGCGGGAATCGACGCGGCGGTGACGGGATGGACGTGGAACGCAAACGGGGTGCCGACGGCCGCGACACGGCCGCGCCGACGACCGGAACCGACGGCCCGGGAGGCCAGTGGTGGCACGACGCGGAGCTTGAGGAACCCGCCTTCGGAACCCCCGGCGCCGCACGGGCCCGCCCCGGCGTACCCCACCCCGCCAAACCCGAAGGCGTCACGAAAACCGGATTCGACCTGCGCGGTTGGGTCTTCGCCCCGCGTTTTCGCGAGACCCCCGGCATCTTCGCGTACGGCCGCGACGAGGCCGAACTGCGCCTCGCCGCAACCGACGCCCGCGCCCGACGCAAGCCGGACGCGACACTGGTCAGGCGGGCGTTGCTGTGGTTGGTGATCGCCCTCGCCGCGTTCGGTTGGTTCGTACAGGCGTTTGTGTGGGTCGGCACGCGGGACCTCCTCAAACCGGCCTGGCCCGTGATCGCGCCGTTCGGATGGTTCTTTTACGCCGGCTTCTTCGGCTACCTCGGCCGCTGGCACGAACTCGTGCTGCCCTACCTCGCCCCCGCACTCGAACGCCTCGACCGCCGCGCCGAGGCCAACGGCCGCCCCGACAACGAGCAATGGCAGCGTGCCGGTGTCGCCCTCGCGGTCGGGGTGGTTGCCTGGGCCATGCTGCAACGGCCTTTCGTATGGCTGCTGTTGGAGATCTTCCCGGACAGCCGGCACCAACTCCACGAACTCCAGTCGGTGATCCGCGTCGTCTACAACGGCGTGTTTGTCGCCGCCGTCGCGTACTGGGGCCGGTGGCCGGCCGTGCTGCGCCCGTACATCGCCGCCCCGCGCCCCATCGCCAAGCAGGTCGACGACGGCGAGGAGCAGGTGAACGACGACCTGTGGCCCGAGCTTCGCGACGCAGGGTTCTCGGAGGCCGCCGAGCGGCTCGACGAGGAGGCGGCGCTCGGCCGTCTCTCCGATGTCGACTACCTGCGCCTGCGCCGCGTTCTGGAGGCCGGCGACGGCGACCGCGATTACCTCGCCGATGTCGCCCGCGAGGTCGCCGAACGCGGCGCCGGCGCCTGTACGCACGGCTCCGGCGCCCGCGACGTACGCCCCCGCCGCGCCGTCCACGACCTCCTGCTCGGCCAGGTCAAGGTCGGACGCGCGACCGACGGCGAGCGCAACACCACCCCGCTGCGTGCCGTCGACTTCGCGGTGGATCCGGATGTGCTCGGGACGTCGATGGTCGTCGTCGGACCGTCCGGTGCGGGCGAGTCCGAGGCGCTCCTGGGTTCGGTGATCGAGTCGCTGAGCCTGTCGGCCCTCGCGGGTGCCGCTGCGGTCGTGGTGCTGGACGCGAAGGGCGGCACGTTCGCCCGGCCCGGCGCCTACGACATCGAGATCGTGCTCGGCGACCCCGAATCCCCCTGGGGCATCGACCCGTACGGCGCCGCCCGCGGCACCGAGGAGGCAGCCGACCGCCTGGTCACCGCCGCACTCGGCGGCGACGCCGACGACGCCCGGCTGCGCGACGGCGCCCGGACCGCGCTGCACCACGCCATCTCCGCCCACGTGGCGGCCTACGGGCACCACCCGGCGATCGCCGCGCTCCTCGACCTGCTGGACGGCCACCCGGAGACCATCGAGGCGCTGCGCACGACCCTCGCCGACCAAGGCCGCGAGGCCGAATTCGAGCGTGCGCTGCGCATGTTGGCGCGTGCCGACGAGACCTCCCGCCTTCTCGTGCAGCGCCTGTCCGTGCTCGAACGACCGGGTATCGCCGCGCTCTTCGACACCGGCCGGGAGCGCTTCGCGATGCGCCACATCGACCGCCCCGTACGCGTCCGCGTCGCCCTCAACGAAGCGCTCCACCCGGACGCCGCGCGCATCGTCGGCCGCCTGCTCGTCGGACAATTCGTGCAGGCCGCCGCGGCACGCGACCCCCGGGCGGCCGAACAGGGCGTCTTCGCCTGCCTCGTCGCCGACAACGCGGGCGCGTACGTCGACGACTACGCCGCCCAGGGCCTCGCGTGGACGCGCGGGCGCAACGCCGGCCTGCTCCTCGCGGTGCGTTCGATGGACGACTTCGCCCCCCGCCTGCGCGCCACGGTCTTCGGCGCGGTCGGCGGCAAAGCCGTCCTCCCGGGAGCCGGTCCGCGTGACGCGGAGGCCTTCGCCGAGCACTGGGGCAAGACGCTGGTCGAGGAGCGCTCCGTGACGCGTGGCGCCCCCGAAGGCGGCCCCGTCCGCAGGGCGCGCTTCGCGGTCATGGGCGCCCTCTTCGGCGAGAAGGCCGGCGGCGGCTCGGAGAGCGTCACGGTCCGCAGCGTCGAACGCTTCCGCTGGTCCCCGTCCGAAATCGCGGGCGAGCTGAGCGCCCGCCACGTGCTCTGCAGCCTGACCAACCGCGAGGGCGAGCGCACCGGTCCGGTCCTGGTCGAGCTGGACCGCCGGAGCTGACCGCTCGGCGCGCGTCGCCTCCGGTGCGACACGCCGCCGAATGGGTGACAAGGGATGACCTTCGCGGGTCGCGGGTACCTACCGGCCGGAAAAACCGGCTGGTAGCGGGCGGAATCCCCCCGAGCGGGCCGGGTACGTGTCGGGGACCCGTAAGCGAGGAGGAGACCACGCCATGGCCCTTGTCACCGAACGCGAGGCCCGCAAGGTCGCGGAAGAGGCCCGGGAGAGCGAATGGCGCAAGCCCAGCTTCGCCAAGGAGCTCTTCCTCGGCAGGTTCCGCCTGGATCTGATCCATCCGTATCCGCGCCCGAGCGCGGACGACGTCGCGCGCGGCGAGGAGTTCCTCGCGCGCCTGCGGCAGTTCCTGGAGGCCAAGGTCGACCCGACGGTCATCGAGCGCGACGCGCGCATCCCCGACGAGGTCATCCACGGCCTCCGCGACCTCGGCGCGCTCGGGATGAAGATCGACCCGGAATACGGCGGCCTCGGTCTCAGCCAGTACTACTACAACAGGGCCCTCATGCTGGTCGGCTCGGTCAGCCCGGCCGTCGGCGCCCTGCTGTCGGCGCACCAGTCGATCGGCGTGCCGCAGCCCGTCAAACTCTTCGGCACGCCCGAGCAAAAGCGCGAGTTCCTGCCCAGGGCCGCGCGCGGGATCACGGCGTTCCTGCTGACCGAGCCCGACGTGGGCAGCGACCCGGCGCGCCTGGCGACGACCGCGGTGCCCACCGAGGACGGTGAGGCGTACCTGCTCGACGGCGTCAAGCTGTGGACGACGAACGGCGTGGTCGCGGACCTCGTCGTGGTCATGGCCCGCGTCCCGAAGACGGCCGACAACAAGGGCGGCATCACCGCGTTCGTCGTCGAGGCCGACTCGCCGGGCATCACCGTCGAGAACCGCAACGCCTTCATGGGCCTGCGCGGCATCGAGAACGGCGTCACCCGGTTCCACCAGGTGCGGGTGCCCGCGGCGAACCGCATCGGCCCCGAGGGCGCCGGGCTCAAGATCGCCCTGACCACGCTCAACACCGGACGGCTGTCCCTGCCCGCGATGTGCGCGGGGCACGCGAAGTGGTCGCTGCGGGTGGCCCGCGAGTGGTCGGCGGAGCGCGAGCAGTGGGGGCTGCCGATCTCGGAGCACGAGGCGATCGCCGGGAAGATCGGCTTCATCGCGGCGACCGCCTTCGCGCTGGAGGCCGTGCTCGACCTCGCCGGCCTCATGGCCGACGAGGACCGCCGCGACATCCGCATCGAGGCGGCCCTCGCGAAGCTGTACGGGTCGGAGATGGGCTGGCGCGTCGCCGACGAACTGGTGCAGATCCGCGGCGGGCGCGGCTACGAGACCGCGGCGTCCCTCGCGGCCCGCGGCGAGCGCGGCATCCCCGCCGAGCAGATGCTGCGCGACACGCGCATCAACCGCATCTTCGAGGGCTCGACCGAGATCATGCACCTGCTGATCGCCCGGGAGGCCGTGGACGCGCACCTCTCGGTGGCCGGCGACATCATCGACCCCGAGGCGACGATGAGCCAGAAGCGCAAGGCGGCCGTCGACGCGGGCGGCTTCTACGCGAAGTGGCTGCCGAAACTGGTCGCGGGTGCCGGGCACGTCCCCACGTCCTACAAGGAGTTCGGCGACCTGGCCGGGCACCTGCGGTACGTGGAGCGCGCGTCGCGCAAGCTCGCGCGTTCGACGTTCTACGGCATGGCCCGCTGGCAGGGCCGCATGGAGCGCAAGCAGGGGTTCCTCGGCCGGATCGTCGACATCGGCGCCGAGTTGTTCGCGATGAGCGCGTCGTGTGTCCGCGCCGAGCAGCTGCGGCAGCGCGACCCCGAGCAGGGCGAATCGGCGTACGCGCTGGCGGATCTGTTCTGCCGTCAGGCGCGCGTGCGCTGCGACGAGCTGTTCGGGCGGCTGTGGACCAACACCGACTCGCTCGACACGAAGATCACCCAGCAGGTCGCGGCGGGACGGCACCGCTGGCTGGAGGACGGCGTGCTCGACCCCTCCACGCCCGGTGCGTGGATCGCCGCCGCCGACCCGGGGCCGACCAAGGCCGAGAACGTGCACCGCACCGTGACCTGAACGCCGCTCGCACGCCCGGCGCGGGAGCCGTCCCGCCGTGTTCGCCCCTCCGCTGGACGCCACCGGTCCGCGAACGCGGCGGATTCCCGCCCGGGCGTGCGACGGGAGGCTCCGTCCGACCGCCACAATGGTCGGATGGACTCCCTGGCAGACCCGTACGTCCCGTTCTCCGACCCCGACGGCAGCGCGGCGCGGCGCGACATCGTGCTGCTCGGCTCGACCGGATCGGTCGGCACCCAGACCATCGACGTCGTCAAAGCGAATCCGGACCTCTTCCGCGTCGTGGGTCTCTCGGCGGGCGGGGGCCGCGTCGACGTCCTCGCGGCGCAGGCACTCGAACTGGGGGTCGAGGTGGTCGCGGTGGCGCGGGCCACCGCCGCGCAGGACCTGCAACTCGCCTTCTACGCCGAGGCCAAGCGCCGCGGCTACGCCACCGGTTCGTACCAGGTGCCGCGCATCATCGCCGGGCCCGACGCCGCGACCGAGCTTGCCGGGCACCCGTGCGACGTCGTCGTCAACGCGATCACCGGGTCGATCGGGCTGGCCCCCACGCTGGCCGCGCTCAAGGCCGGGTCCACGCTCGCGCTCGCCAACAAGGAGTCCCTGATCGTCGGCGGCCCCTTGGTCAAGGAGGTCGCCCGGCCGGGGCAGATCGTGCCGGTCGACTCGGAGCACTCGGCGCTGTTCCAGTGCCTGCGCGGGGGCCGCTACGACCAGGTGCGCAAGCTCGTCGTGACGGCGAGCGGCGGCCCGTTCCGGGGGCGCTCGCGGGCGGACCTGGGCGATGTGACCCCGGCCCAGGCCATGGCCCACCCGACCTGGGACATGGGCCCGGTCATCACGATCAACTCGGCGACGCTGGTCAACAAGGGCCTGGAGGTCATCGAGGCGCACCTGCTCTACGACATTCCCTTCGAGCGGATCGAGGTCGTGGTGCACCCGCAGTCGATCGTGCACTCGATGGTCGAGTTCGTGGACGGTTCGACCCTCGCGCAGGCCGGCCCGCCCAACATGCGGCTGCCGATCGCGCTCGCCCTCGGCTGGCCGGACCGCGTGCCGGAGGCCGCCGCCCCGATCGACTGGACGAAGGCGCAGAGCTGGGAGTTCTTCCCGCTCGACAACGACGCCTTCCCGTCGGTCGCGCTCGCGTGCGCGGCCGGGTCGACCGGCGGCACCGCTCCCGCGGTGTTCAACGCGGCCAACGAGGAGTGCGTGGACTCGTTCGTGGCCGGTGGGCTGCCGTTCCTCGGCATCGTCGACACCGTCGCGCGGGTACTGGGCGAGCACGACGTGCGGGGGAGTGCGGGGCAAAGCCTCACACTGGAGGACGTCCTCGATGCCGAGCGGTGGGCCCGCCACCGGGCCCGCGAACTGGTCGCCGACACCTTGGGAGCTGCCCGATGACGATGGTCATGACCGTGATCGGCATCGTCGTCTTCGTGATCGGCCTGCTGTTCTCGATCGCCTGGCACGAGGCCGGGCACCTGGCCATGGGCAAGCTCTTCGGGGTCCGGGTCCCGCAGTACATGGTCGGGTTCGGCAGGACGCTGTGGTCCAAGAAGATCGGTGAGACCGAGTACGGCATCAAGGCGGTCCCGGCGGGCGGCTACTGCCGGCTGATCGGCATGTTCCCGCCGGGCGCCGACGGCAAGCTGAAGGCCAAAAGCACCTCGCCGTGGCGGACGATGGTCGAGGAGGCCCGCGAGGCGTCGTACGAAGAGGTCGTGCCGGGCGACGAAACGCGCCTGTTCTACACCCGCAAGCCGTGGCAGAAGTTCCTGATCATGCTGGCCGGCCCCACGATGAACCTCATCCTGGGCGTGGCGATCCTGGCGGGCGTGTGGATGACGTACGGCGTCATGGAGCCCGGCACCAAGGTCGCCGTGGTCACCGAGTGCGTCGTCCCGGCCAGCGAGTCGGACCGCTCGTGCCAGCCGGGGGACCAGCCGGCACCGGCCAAGGAGGCCGGCCTGCGGGTGGGCGACCGGATCGTCGAGTTCAACGGCGTCGCTGTCTCGTCGTACGACGAACTCCAGCCGCTGATCCGCAAGGCGTCGGGCCCGGCCACCGTCGTGGTCGAGCGCGACGGGCAGCGGCTGACGCTGACCCCGACGCTCGCGCAGAACCAGATGGCCAAACTCGACAAGAACGGCATGCCGATCGACGGCCAGTACGTCGAGACCGGGTTCCTCGGGTTCAGCGCCCTCACCGAGCGCAACACGCTCGGCGTCGGCGGCGTCGTGGACGAGCTGGGCTTCTACATGGACAAGTCCATCGAGGGCCTGACGCGCATCCCCGAGAAGGTACCCGCGCTGTTCGGCGCGACCTTCCAAGGCGACGAACGGCAGAAGGACTCGCCGGTCGGCATGGTCGGCGCGGCGCGGATCGGCGGCGAGGTCATGTCCGCCGACCTGCCCGTCGAATCGCGGCTGATCTTCTTCGTGCAGCTTCTCGCGATGGTCAACATCGGCCTGTTCCTGTTCAACATGCTGCCGCTGCTGCCGCTCGACGGGGGCCACATGGTGGGCGCCCTGTGGGAATCCGTGAGGCGCCGGTTCGCCCGCGTGTTCCGGCGGCCGGACCCGGGACCGTTCGACGTCGCCAAGCTGATGCCGGTGGCGTACGGGGTGGCGGTCGTCTTCATCGGCTTCACGGTGCTCGTGCTGATCGCCGACGTCGTCAACCCTGTCAAGGTGACTTAGCCGCACACAGTGTGCCGGTCCTGCAACAGATTCGCTCGGCGGGGGGCACCATCACCTGGTACCGGTCGGCGTGCCGTAGCGTTGGTGATCGGCTTCCGCCCCGTCCGAACGCCGTCGGCACGGGGCTCCGCGCAACTTTCGTCCGACCTCACACGGGATTGACTCAGCTATGACCGCGATCACTCTCGGAATGCCTTCCCTGCCGAATCGGCCGATCTCCGCGCGCCGCCGTTCGCGGCGGATCATGGTCGGCACCGTGCCGGTGGGCGGCGACGCTCCCGTCTCGGTTCAGTCGATGACCACCACGCTCACCTCGGACGTCAACGCCACGCTCCAGCAGATCGCCGAACTGACGGCGTCCGGCTGCCAGATCGTCCGCGTCGCGGTCCCCTCGCAGGACGACGCCGACGCCCTTCCGGCGATCGCGAGCAAGTCCAAGATCCCGGTGATCGCCGACATCCACTTCCAGCCCAAGTACGTCTTCGCCGCGATCGACGCGGGCTGCGCCGCCGTCCGCGTCAACCCCGGCAACATCAAGGCGTTCGACGACAAGGTGGGCGAGATCGCGAAGGCCGCGTCGGCGGCCGGGACGCCCATCCGCATCGGCGTCAACGCCGGTTCGCTCGACAAGCGGCTGCTCGCCAAGCACGGACGGGCCACGCCCGAGGCGCTGGTGGAGTCCGCGCTGTGGGAGTGCTCGCTGTTCGAGGAGCACGGGTTCCGGGACATCAAGATCTCGGTGAAGCACAACGACCCGGTCGTGATGATCGAGGCCTACCGGCAGCTCGCCGAGCGCTGCGACTACCCCCTGCACCTGGGCGTGACCGAGGCCGGGCCCGCCTTCCAGGGCACGATCAAGTCCGCCGTCGCGTTCGGAGCGCTGCTCTCGCAGGGGATCGGTGACACCATCCGCGTGTCGCTGTCCGCGCCGCCCGTCGAAGAGGTGAAGGTCGGCACCCAGATCCTGGAGTCCCTCGGGCTGCGCGAACGCGGCCTGGAGATCGTGTCGTGCCCGTCGTGCGGCCGGGCGCAGGTCGACGTCTACAAGCTCGCCGACCAGGTGACCGCCGGTCTCGACGGGCTCAAGGTGCCGCTGCGGGTCGCGGTCATGGGCTGCGTCGTCAACGGCCCCGGCGAGGCCCGCGAGGCGGACCTCGGCGTCGCGTCCGGCAACGGCAAGGGCCAGATCTTCGTCAAGGGCCAGGTCATCAAGACCGTCAAGGAATCGCAGATCGTCGAGACGCTCATCGAGGAGGCGCTGATCCTCGCCGAGCAGATGCAGAAGGACGGGGTGATCTCCGGCGACCCGGTCGTCGAGATCAGCTGACCGCGGAGTACGGAACGGCCCCGCCCGGCGGTATCGGGCGGGGCCTTCGCATGCCCGCCCGGCCCCGCCGTCACCCGTGCGGGGGAAACCATCGCCCCGGTTGAGTGACATTCCGTAGGTGTGGTGTCCCAATCCGTCACGGACCGCGAATCATCGACGGAGGCGGCGCGCGGCGCGTCGGCAGAAGGGGGCTGCTGTGCGGCGGCGCATGACGACCCGGTGTGTCGCGGCCACGGCCGCACTGCTCGCCGTCGCGGCGGGGCCGGTGGTCGCCGGGCCCGCCGACGGCACCCCCGTCGCACCGGTCCGGGTGCCCGCCGGCATCGCGTGGGGCGGCTGCCCCGCGGATCTGCCCCCCACGCTGGAGTGCGGCACACTCGACGTCCCGCTCGACCACGCCGCGCCGGACGGGCCCACGACCACCCTCGGCGTCGCCGTCGCGCGGGCGACCGGTGCCAAGCGCGGGTCGATCCTGGTCAACCCCGGTGGCCCGGGCGGCGAGGGCATGTGGCTGGCCGCCGCGGTGCAGCGCGCCCTTCCGGCCGACCTGCGGGCGAGCTACGACATCGTCGGCGTCGACCCCCGCGGCAACGGGCACAGCTCGCCGATCCGGTGCGTCGACACCGAGACCTTCGACAAGGCCCCCAAACCCGACCCCGTCCCGCGGACCGCGGCCGACGAACAAGCGCTGCTGGCACGGGCCAAGGCGTACGCGGACGGCTGTGCCGCGCGGGCCGGGCACATGCTGCCGCACCTGGGGACGGTCGCCAACGCCCACGACCTCGATGCGGTCCGCGCCGCGCTCGGTGAACCGCGGATCAGCTACCTGGGCTGGTCGTACGGCACGTATCTCGGGGCGGTCTACGGCCAGTTGTACCCCCGACGCGTCGACCGCCTCATCCTCGACAGCGTCGTCGACCCGCGTCCCGAAGGCATCTGGTACGGCGCCAATCTCGCGCAGGACATCGCCTTCCAGGCGCGGTGGCGCGACTTCACCGACTGGGCGGCGCGCCACGACGATGTGCTGGGGCTCGGCGCGCGTGCCGACGCGGTCCAGGAGGCCGCCGACCACGTCCTGGCGGGTGTGCGCGCGGCGCCCGCCGAAGGGGTGGTCGGCCCGGCCGAGGTCTCCGACATGGTCAGCGGCGCGCTCTACGACGACGGGCAGTGGCCGGAGTTGGCGCGTGCGCTGCGCTCGTACCTCGACGGCGACCCGTCGCGCCTCACCGGGCTGTACACGCCGCCGGACGCCGCCGCGGCCAACTCGACCGCGATCTACACCGCGGTCGAGTGCGTGGACGGGCCCTGGCCCCGCGACTGGGCCGTGTGGAAACGCGACGCCGACGCACTGCACCGCACACACCCGATTCTCACGTGGTCCAACACGTGGCTGAACGCACCGTGCCTGTTCTGGCCGGTCCCGGCACACGAGCCGGTCCGCGTCGACGGGCGGGGACTCTCCGGTGCGCTGCTCATCCAGGCCGCCCGCGACCCGGCGACGCCGTTGGCCGGCGCCGCGGCGATGCGGCAGTCGCTCCCGACGGCGCGGATGGTCACCGTGACCGGTGACGGGAACCACGGAGTCCTGGTCTTCGACCGGAACGAGTGTGTCGAGGACCTCGCCTACGCCTACCTGCGAGACGGCGCGCTGCCCGCGACCGACCGGATCTGCGCGGCCGGGGACGAGCCGGAACCCGGTCAGGGGAGCGCCCGGTGACGGCGGATCAGGAGACCGGGCGCACGCCCCGCGGCGCGCGCGGACGAACCGTGCGGCGCGGCACGAAGAAGCCGCGCCGGGGAACCCGCGCCCTGTTCGCCGCGTCGGCCGTCGCGCTGGCCGCGGGATCACTCGTCGCGGCGGCCGGGCACCCCGCCGCGTCCGAGGCCCGTGGCCCCTTCGCGGGCGGTACCGCCGTGACCGTCGCCGCCGACGCGTCGGCCGCCGGGCCCGTCGTGCGCTTGGGGGGAGTGCCCGCCCGGCACCCTCGACGGCGAACGCTGCGGCACGATCTCGGCCCCCTTCGACCACGACCGGCCCGGCGACGCCCGCACCCTCACCATCGGCGTCTCGCGGTCGCCCGCGACCGGGCCGGAGGCGGAACGCCAGGGCATCCTCGTCTTCAACTTCGGCGGCCCCGGAGCGCGCGCGGTCGGCAGCGCCGCGGCGTTCGCCCGAGTGCTGCCCGAACCGGTGCGGCGGGCGTACGACATCGTCGGCTTCGACCTGCGCGGGCGCGGTACCAGCAGCCGTCTCGACTGCCTGGACATGGTCACCTACGCCAAGGTTCCGAAGCCGGACACCTCGCTCGTCACCCCGGCCGGCCAGCGCGCGATCGGCGAGGCGGCCCGCGTGTTCGCCGAGGGCTGCGAGGCCGACGCGCCGGAACTGCTCCCGTACCTGACGACCCGCCAGATCGCCGGCGACCTCGACCTCGTCCGTGCGGCGTTCGGCGAGGAGGAGATCAACTACGTCGGCTACTCCTACGGCACCTACCTGGGGGCGGTCTACGCACAACTGCATCCGGACCGGGTGCGGCGCATGGTGCTCGACAGCATCGTCGACCCGACCCGGGTGTGGTACCCGGTCGGCCTCGACCAGGCGCGCGCGTTCTGGTCGCGGTGGCGGGACTGGGCGGAGTGGACGGCCGGGCACGACGCCGCGTACGGGCTCGGCACCACCCGCGACGCGGTGCTCGCGGCCTGGGACGACGCGCGCGAGGCGGTGGCCGCGACGCCGGTCGGCGGCGAATTCGGCGGCACCGAGTTCGACGCGGTGACCCTCATGAACCTCTACTCGGACCGCCAGTGGCCCCGCCTCTCCGCCGCGCTCGCCGCCTACCGCGCCGACGGCGACGCCGGGCCACTCCGCGCGCTGACGGGGACGCCCACGTCCGAGGACGAGAACACCGACTCGGTGTTCCACGCCGTCACCTGCGCGGACGCCCCCGCTCCCGACGAACTCGCGGTCTTCACCGCCGACACCGTGCGCCTCAAGGCCGCGTACGGCCACCTCGGGGCGAGCATCGCCGCCGCGGGGCCCTGCTTGCATCTGCAGAGCAACACCCGGCCGCCGGTACGGATCGGGGGCGACGACCTGCCGCCCATGCTGCTGATCCAGGGCGACCGCGACCCGGCGACGCCGTATTCGGGCGCGCTGCGCGTGCGCCGGGCCGTCCCGGCGTCGCGACTGGTGACCGTCGAAGGCAGCGGCAACCACGGCCAGTTCGTCGGCGGAGGGGAATGCGTCGACGGGACGGCCACCGCGTACCTGGCACGCGGCGAGCTTCCGGACGCCGACACCACGTGCCCCGCCCTGCCACCGCCCGAGCCGGCTTCCCGCGCCGGCGGGCCCGAGGAGACCCGCGCCGCACCGCACTTCGCACTGCCCGACCACGCCTCGGGGACAGCCGCGTTCGGGTGACACCGGGGGCGCTGCGCGCGGCGACCAGAGGCTCCGTACTCTGGTGGGGTGATCCGCGGGATGGCAGGGTGAGGTCCGTGCTCAGCTCGGCTTCCTCCAAGGTGCTCGACGGGGCCGACCTGCCCGCGATTCTCGATCTGCTGGGACGCGACCCGGTCACCAACGTGTTCGTCGCCTCCCGGGTGCACCTGGCCGGAGCCGACCCGTGGCGCCTCGGCGGGGAGCTGTGGGGCTACTACGAGAGCGGCCGGCTCGCGTCGCTGTGCTACGCGGGGGCCAATCTGGTGCCGGTGGAGGCCGGGCCCGAGGCCATAAGGTCGTTCGCCGACCGCGCGCGGCGGCAGGGGCGCCGGTGCTCGTCGATCGTCGGGCCGGCCGACGCCGCCGCGAACCTGTGGGGCCTGCTGGAGCCCATCTGGGGGCCGGCCCGCGACGTGCGGCCCGTGCAACCTTTGATGGTCGCCACCGAGCCCTCCCGCACCGTCACGCCGGACCCCCGCGTACGGCGCGTGCGCCGCGACGAGATCGACACCGTGATGCCCGCGTGCGTCGCGATGTTCACCGAGGAGGTCGGCGTCAGCCCGCTGGCCGGCGACGGAGGCGCGCTCTACCGCGCGCGGGTCGCCGAACTGGTCAACTCCGGAAGGGCGTTCGCCCGTATCGAGGACGGCCGGGTGGTGTTCAAGGCGGAGATCGGCGCCGTGACGCCGCACGCGTGCCAGATCCAGGGAGTCTGGGTCGCTCCCGAACGACGCGGCGAGGGGCTGTCGGAGATCGGCATGGCGGCCGTCCTGGATTTCGCGCTGCGTGAGATCGCCCCGATCGCGAGCCTGTACGTCAACAGCTACAACACGCCCGCCCGCGCCGCGTACCGCCGCGTCGGCTTCGCCGAGACAGGCGCGTTCATGAGCGTGCTGTTCTGACCGCGCGGTAGCGTTCCCCGCCATGGAATGGACGTGCCGGCTGATCGACCTCGCGCACTACGCGGTCGAGACGGTCGAGGTGCAGGCCCGCGCGTTCGGGCTGACCGAGGACGAGATGGCGATCCGCCGCCGCATAGTGCAGAGGCACGCCGAATTCCCGGCGGTGCGCGCGCTCGGGGCGTTCGGCGCGGACGGGGGGCTGGTCGGATTCGGATACGGCTATCCGAATCTGAAGGACCAGTGGTGGAGCATGATCATCGAGCCGTACCTCGCCAGGACCGGGTACGCCGACTGGCTGGACGACGCCTTCGTGGTCGGCGAGTTGCACGTGCTGCCCGAGTGGCAGGGCCGCGGCATCGGGCGGACGCTGCTCAGCCTGCTCTGCCACGGCCAGGACCGCGCCCGCGTCCTGCTGTCGGCGGTCGACGAGGACACCCCGGCCCGCCGGCTGTACTACGGCGTCGGCTTCGTGGACCTCGCGGCGCCCGTGCTGTTCCCCGGCAATCTGCGCCCCTACTGCGTGATGGGTGCCGAACTGCCGCTTCTGGTCGACTGATTCCGCGATGTGACGAGGTGTCAGGCAAGCCATTCGGCGACCGACAGCAGGTCCTCGCCCGCCGGATCGCCCGCCGAGACGCACCACAGGCCCAGCGCGAGCGCCTGCACCAGCGCCCAGCCCCGCACCCGTTCGGCGTCCAGGTCGAGGGAGTCGGCCAGCCAGGTCACCCGGCGCCGGACCACGGCCTGCGGACGCGTCTCCGCGACCACGGTGGTGAGCCGGTCGCGGACCAGCGCCCCCAGGTCGAACGCCGGTTCGCCGAGCATCGGCCGGGGGTCGATCGCCAGCCACTTGGCCCGTTCGGCGGCCAGGATGTTGCCGTGGTGGCAATCGGCGTGGAGGACGACGGCCGAGGGCTGCGACGCCGCGAGTCCGGAGCAGAGGCTCACCGCCTCGTCGACGAGCGCCTTCGGGCACGGCCCGCCGAGAGCCGCGTGGCGCCGGGGAATGGACCGGGTCCAGACCTCCGCGCGGTCCGCGACCAGGTCGATCCCGCAGTCGTCCGGCGGCGCGATCCACAAGTGCCGCAGCACCTCGACGGCCTCCAGCATCGCCCGGTCCTCGGGCAGCGAGCGCAGCGAGACGTCGGGTTGCAGCCGCTCCAACAGCAGCGCGCCGCGCGGGACGTCCGCGTCGAGCAGGCGGACGGCACCGTGGCCCGCCCACATCGTCAGCGCCTCCGCCTCGTGCGCCGTGTAGCGGTCGACGAAGCCCAGCTTGAGCGTCGCCGGGGTCCCGTCGGCGCGGCGCACCAGCAGCGTCAGACTCAGCGCCCCGCCGGGCAGGACCGTGCGTTCGTGGGTCAGGCCCCACCGGTCCAGATACTCCGACGCAACCTCGGGCAGCGCCGCCAGCCAGGGGCGCGCGGCCTCCTCGCCGCACCAGCGGACCGCCGTGCGGACCAGTCTGTCGGGGACCTCGACCGGCGACGTCACGACGTCCGGCCCGGGTCCGCCGCGGCTTCGGCGGGTGTCGCCGCGCCGGACGCCGCCGAGCCGGGGGCGGCGCGCTCCGGCAGCCCGGGGAAGGCGGCGGCCGTGCCGCCCCACTCCGTACCCGCGAACGCCGCCTCCCGCAGCCAGGTCGCGGCGGCCTTGCGCGCCTCGCCCTCGGCGGACGCCACCACGTCGGCGAGATGGGCGCAGACGCCGTCCTCGAGGTGTGCGGCCAGACGCGCGGCATCGCCTCCGCTGGCGACCGCGAACGGCAGGCCGTACGCGGGAGCGGACGCACGGGGACGCCCGCCCTGCCGCACGATCAGCTCCTCCACCGCGTCGCGGCGGTTCCGGTGGGCGTCGTAGGCCGTGCGCGCGCGGTCCCGCGCGGGGCCGTCGGACCGGGCGCCGACCACGCCGTAGCCGTACACGGCCGCGTGCTCGGCGTCCAGAAGCGCCTGGAGGGCCTGTACGAGCGGGCTCTCCTTACTCGCGGAGCCACTGGGCGAGGGGTTGGTCACGACGCACTCCCGAGTTGCTTCGCGTGCACGTACTGGCAGGCCGAGACCGACGCGAGGAGGCGGGCCAGGTCGGGGCTCGCCGCCGCCACGTCGGCGAGGCGGCCGTCGGAGCCCTGGAGTTCGCGCGCGGCCAGATCGGCGAGCGCGCCCGCTTCATCCGCGGGGACGGGTTCCGCCGGCGCACCGGGCGCGGGCGGCGGCGTCCGCGCGCCGCCGAGGGCCGTCAGGTGCGCGCCGACCGCGTCCGAGCAGGGCCGCAGCCGGTCGGTGAGCGACGGGTGCGCGGCGGCGACGGCGGCGTAGCGGTCCAGCAGGGTGTTCGCGGCGGCGGTCGCGCGGTCGCGGATGTCGTCGTCCGCCTTGCGCTGCTGGGGAGTGGGTCCGGATTTGTCGTCCGAGGTGCAGGCCGTCGCTCCGACCCCGGCGGCGACGAGTGCGCCGAGGCCGGCCAGAACGGTCCTGCGCGTCGGCCCCGCGTCGCGCATTGCTTCGACTCCCGCTGATCGTGTCGCACCCGATTTCCCGCGGACGGCGCGGGTCCAGTCGGACGCTATCGCATCGCCCACCGTGCGGTCGGGCGCCCGACAGGGCGTGCACGCGAACTGTTGCGGACCGGATACTGTTGTGTACTCCGGCGGCCACCCGCGGTCGGCCGCCCGAAGATCTCTGACAACAGCACACGTGGCCGAGGAGTCATCCGGATGAGCACCCAGAGGGACCGGCTGCGGAGGTTGCTGGAGCCCGTCGCGTCACGTGCCGGGGTCGACCTGGAGGACGTCTCCGTCACCCCGGCCGGCAAGCGCCGTGTGCTGCGGGTCGTGGTGGACGCGGACGGCGGGGTGGACCTCGACGGCGTCGCGGCGGTGAGCCGCGGGATGTCCGACGCGCTGGACGCGTCCGATGTGATGGGCAGCATGCCGTACCAACTGGAGGTCGGCACCCCCGGCGTCGACCGCCCGCTCACCGCGGAGCGCCACTGGCGCCGCGCGCGGGGTCGGCTGGTGGCGGTCCGGTCGGCCGACGGGGTCGCGACGACCGGCCGGGTGACCGACGCCGACGCCGACGGCGTGGAACTCGACGTGGACGGCACCCCGCGGCGGCTCGCGTACGACGAGATCGCGAAGGCGACGGTGCAGGTCGAGTTCAACCGCAAGGACACCGGCTCCGACGGCGTCGTCCCGGACGCGGACGACGCCGAGGGCGCCGACGACGACATGAACGAGGAGGCGTAGGACGTGGACATCGACATGAGCGCCCTGCGCTCGCTCGAACGCGAGAAGGAAATCAAGCTCGACCGCCTGGTGGAGGCAATCGAATCGGCGCTTCTCACGGCGTACCACCACACCCCCGGCAGTCGGACGCGGGCCCGCGTCGAACTGGACAAGTCCAGCGGCCACGTGACCGTGTGGGCGGCCGAGACCGACGAGACCGGCGCGACCATGCGCGAGTACGACGACACCCCGCACGACTTCGGGCGCATCGCCGCGACCACCGCCAAACAGGTGATTCTGCAGCGCCTGCGCGACGCCGAGGAGGAGGTGACCTTCGGCGAGTATGCGGGCCGGGAGGGCGACATCGTCTCGGGCGTCGTCCAGCAGGGCAAGGACCCGCGCAACGTCATGGTCGACCTCGGCAAGGTCGAGGCGATCCTGCCGCACGCCGAGCAGGTCCCCGGCGAGCGCTACGACCACGGGCTGCGCCTGCGCGCCTACGTCGTCACGGTGCGCCGCGGCCCGAAGGGCCCGTCGATCGGTCTCTCGCGGACCCACCCCAACCTGGTGCGCAAGCTGTTCGCGCTGGAGGTTCCGGAGATCGCGGACGGCTCGGTGGAGATCGCCTCGATCGCACGCGAGGCCGGGCACCGGACCAAGATGGCGGTCTATTCGACGCGGGCGGGGCTCAACGCCAAGGGCGCGTGCATCGGCCCGATGGGCGCGCGCGTCCGGGCGGTGATGGCCGAATTGCACGGCGAGAAGATCGACATCGTCGACTGGTCGGACGACCCGGCCGAGATGGTCGCCAACGCGCTGTCGCCCGCACGGGTGAGTCATGTGGAGATCGTGGACCTCGGCGCGCGTTCGGCGCGCGTCACCGTGCCCGACTACCAGCTGTCGCTGGCGATCGGCAAGGAAGGCCAAAACGCCCGGCTGGCGGCCCGTCTCACGGGGTGGCGGATCGACATCCGGCCGGACACCGAGGGCGAGCCATCCGGCGGGCGCCCGGGGGCGGGCGAGGGAAGGGCCGAGCCGCGTGGGGGCGGGGAGCGGTAGACTTAGTTGATGTCTGGTCGGACGCGGGCTACGCCATGCCCTCCTACACGCAAGCGACAGGCTTCGCCCGAAGGGGTGGGGCCGGTGCGCACCTGTGTCGGATGCAGGGCCCGCGCCGCCAAGGCCGACTTGGTGCGGGTCGTCGCGGTCGAGGGCGAGTGTGTCCCCGACCCGGCCGGCACCTTGCCCGGGCGCGGTGCGCATGTGCATCACGACCCGGAATGTCTTGCCCGAGCGGAACGCCGGAAGGCGTTCCCGCGGGCGTTGCGTGTGAGCGGGCCGTTGGACACGGAGCGGTTGCACGCGGTGGTGGTGCCGCGATGACGGTGCCATGGAACGCAATGAACGAACGGCAGTACCTCGCGAGTCGGAAGTAGGTCGAGATTGCGATGAGCACTCGATGAGTACGCGATGAGTACGTACATGTGGTAGCGACGGTCCGGCGGACGACCACCCCGGACCAGAAGGAGCGACGTGGCAAAGGTCCGGGTATACGAGCTCGCCAAGGAGTTCGGAGTCGAGAGCAAGGTCGTCATGGCCAAGCTCCAGGAACTCGGTGAGTTCGTCCGGTCGGCGTCCTCGACAATCGAGGCACCGGTCGTACGCAAATTGACTGACGCATTCAAGAAGGACGGCGGACCTTCCGCGCGTCCTGCGGCGCGCAAGCCCGCGGCCCCTTCGGCCCCGGCTTCCGCGCAGGGTCCGGCATCCGCCGCGGCCCCCTCTCCCGCCGCTCGCCCGGGCCCGCGCCCGGCCGGCGGTTCTCCCACTCCCGGCCCGCGCCCGCCCGCGGGTCCGCGTCCGGGTGCCGACGCCCCGGCGCCCGGTGCCCGCCCGCCCGCGGCGCCGCGCCCCGGCGCGCAGCCGGGTCCCGGGCAGCGTCCCGGCGGTGCGCCGACTCCCGGTGCCCGCCCCGGTCCGCGTCCCGCGGCTGCGTCCGGCCCCGCGCAGGGTGCCGGCGCCGCGCGTCCCGGGCAGTCCGGTGCGTCCGGGCCTCGCCCCGGAGCCCGTCCCGGTGCCCCCGGCGGCGGTGCGGCACGTCCGGGTCAGCCGGGCCCGCGTCCCGGCGGCCAGCCCGGACAGGGCTCGCGCTCCGGTGGCCCCGGTGCCCCGGGTCCGCGCCCGTCGTCCCCGCGTCCCGCGGGTCCGCGTCCGGGCAACAACCCCTTCACCTCGGGCAGCACGGGCATGCCCCGGCCGCAGTCTCCCGGCGGCGGTCCGCGTCCGTCCGGTCCCGGCGGCATGCCGCCGCGTCCGCAGGCGCCCGGTGCCGGTGCGCCGCGTCCCGGCGGCAGCGGTGGTCCCGGCGGTCCGCGTCCGGGGGGTTCGGCCGGTCCCGGCGGGCCGCGCCCCAACCCGGGCATGATGCCCAACCGGCCCGCTCCGGGCCCGCGTCCGGGCGGTGCCCCGGGCCGCTCCGGCGGTCCCGGCGGCCGTCCCGGTGGGGGCGGCGGCGCGGGTCGTCCCGGCGGCGGTTTCGCGGGTCGTCCGGCGGGTCCGGGCGGCGGCGGCCGTCCCGGCGGTCCCGGGGGCGGCGGCGGTGCCGGTCGTCCCGGGGGCGGCGGTTTCGCGGGTCGTCCCGGCGGCGGTCGCGGTGGCCCCGGTGGTCGCGGCGGCACGCAGGGCGCGTTCGGGCGTCCGGGCGGTCGTCCCGGACGCGCGCGCAAGTCGAAGCGCCAGCGTCGCCAAGAGTTCGACAACATGCAGGCCCCCGCGATCGGCGGCGTGCAGGCTCCCCGCGGCAACGGCAGCGTCATCCGCCTTTCGCGCGGTGCGTCGCTCACCGACTTCGCGGACAAGATCGGCGCCATCCCCGGCGCGCTCGTCACGATCATGTTCCACCTGGGCAAGATGCTGACGGCGACGCAGTCCGTCTCCGACGAGGACCTCAAGGACCTCGGTGTGGAGCTGGACTGGGACGTCCAGATCGTCAGCCCGGAGGAAGAGGACCGCGAGCTCCTCGAATCCTTCGACCTGGAATGGGGCGAGGACGAGGGCGACGAGGAGGACCTGCGTCCGCGTCCGCCGGTCGTGACCGTCATGGGCCACGTCGACCACGGCAAGACGCGCCTGCTCGACGCGATCCGCAAGACCAACGTGGTCGCGGGCGAGGCGGGCGGCATCACGCAGCACATCGGTGCGTACCAGGTGGCGACCGAGGTCAACGGCGACGAGCGCAAGATCACGCTCATCGACACGCCGGGCCACGAGGCGTTCACCGCGATGCGTGCCCGCGGTGCGAAGTCGACGGACATCGCGATCCTCGTGGTCGCGGCGGACGACGGCGTCAAGCCGCAGACGATCGAGGCCCTCAACCACGCCCAGGCGGCCGACGTGCCGATCGTCGTGGCGGTCAACAAGATCGACAAGGAAGGCGCCGACCCGACCAAGGTGCGCGGTCAGCTGACCGAGTACGGCCTGGTCGCGGAGGAGTACGGCGGCGAGACGATGTTCGTCGACATCTCCGCCAAGCAGGGGCTCGGCATCGACGAGCTGCTGGAGGCGGTCATCCTGACCGCGGACGCGGCTCTGGAGCTGAAGGCGAACCCGAGCCAGGAGGCCCAGGGCATCGCGATCGAGGCGCACCTCGACAAGGGCCGCGGCTCCGTCGCGACCGTCCTGGTGCAGCGCGGCACCCTGCGCGTCGGCGACGCGCTCGTCATCGGCGAGTCGTACGGCCGTGTCCGCGCGATGCTCGACGAGAACGGCAACCAGGTCGCCGAGGCGGGCCCCGCCCGTCCGGTGCAGGTGCTCGGCCTCACCACGGTGCCCGGCGCCGGTGACAACTTCCTCGTGGTCGAGGAGGAGCGCACCGCACGCCAGGTCGCCGAGAAGCGCGCCGCGGCGAACCGCAACGCGCTGCTGGCCCGTCGCAACAAGAGGGTGTCGCTGGAGGACCTGGACCGGGCCCTCAAGGAAGGCCAGATCCAGCAGCTCAACCTCATCCTCAAGGGCGACGTCTCCGGTTCGGTCGAGGCCCTGGAGGACGCGCTCCTCAACCTGGAGGTCGGCGACGACGTCGAGCTGCGGATCATCGACCGCGGCGTCGGTGCGATCACCGAGTCCAACGTCACCCTGGCGGTGGCCTCGGAAGCGATCATCATCGGCTTCAACGTCCGGCCGGAGGGCCGGGCGCGGACGATGGCCGAGCGCGAGGGCGTGGACGTCCGGTACTACTCGGTGATCTACCAGGCCATCGAGGAGATCGAGGCCGCGCTCAAGGGCATGCTCAAGCCCGAGTACGAAGAGGTCCAGCTCGGCACGGCGGAGATCCGCGCGGTCTTCCGCTCGTCCAAGCTGGGCAACATCGCGGGTTGTATGGTCACCTCCGGCCAGATCCGGCGCAACGCGAAGGCCCGGCTCATCCGCGACGGCGTGGTCGTCGCGGAGAACCTCGGGATCGACGGCCTGCGCCGCGAGAAGGACGACGTCACCGAGGTCCGCGAGGGCTTCGAGTGCGGTATCAACCTCGGGTCGTTCAACGACATCAAGGTGGACGACCGCATCGAGACGTTCGAGATCCGCGAGAAGCCGCGCGTCTGACGGCCCCGGCCGAACGACGGCACGCAGTACCCGACGGGTGCCCTCCGCGTCGACCACGACGCGGGGGGCTCTCCCGTTGCGCCCTGCCGAGCAGTACAGGGCAATTCGGTGCACCCGCCGGTCTCCCCGGAGCACAATCGAGCACAACCGCACAACCCGAGCGAGACCCATCTGATGGCCCCCGGGCGCCTGGCCCGTGATGCCCGTGTTCGTAGGAACGATCACCCTCGACCTGCTCTTCGGCGACGTCCACTCGTTGAAGGAGAAACGGTCGCTGCTTCGGCCGATACTCGCGGACCTCCAGCGAAAGAATGCCGTTGCCGCATCGGAGGTCGAGTATCAGGATCTACACCGGCGCAGCCGGATCGGCATCGCGGTGGTCTCCGCGACCGTCGAGCGGTGCGCCGACGTGCTGGATGACTGCGAGCGGCAGGTCGCCGGGCGACCCGAGATCCAGTTGCTCTCCGCACGACGCCGGGTGTTCGGCGAAGACGACTGAGCACCCCACGAGAAAGACACAGCTGGAGGATCAGTGACCGACACCGCGCGGGCGCGCAAACTGGCGGACCGTATCAAGGTCGTGGTCGCCGAGACACTGGACCGGCGGATCAAGGACCCCCGCCTGGGCTTCGTCACCATCACGGACGCCCGGGTGACCGGCGACCTGCGGGAAGCCACGGTGTTCTACACGGTCTTCGGCGACGAGACCGAGCGGGAGGCCAGTGCGGCGGCACTGGAGAGTGCCAAGGGCATCCTCCGCAGTGAGGTCGGACGCCAGACAGGCGTGCGTTACACGCCTACGCTGGCGTTCGTGGCCGATGCCGTCCCGGACACCGCACGCCACATCGACGAACTGCTGGCCAAGGCACAGGAGGCCGACGCGGCGGTACGCTTCACCGCCGCGGGAGCCAGCTTTGCCGGCGACGCGGACCCGTACCGCACCTCGGGCGAGGACGACCTCGACGCGGAAGGCGGCGGGGACTCCACGAAGGAGGACGAGCAGCGTTGAACCCCACGGTGTCGGCGGCCGGAATCCCGGGCCCCCCGAAGGCGATGGAAGAGCGCGGCGCCCCGGCGCCGCCGTCCGCCCTGCCCACGGGGCCGCCGACACCGCCGGGCGAAAGCGACTGGGACGACGTGGTCGCCTTGGTCGGCACGGCCTCGCGCATCGACCTGTTCGCCCACGTCAACCCGGACGGCGACGCACTCGGCTCGGCACTCGCGGTCGGCCTCGCGCTGCGGGACCTCGGCCGCGACGTGCACGTGTCGTACGGTGACGACCCCCTGGTCGTCCCCGCGTCGCTGGCCTTCCTGCCGGGCCAAGACCTCCTCGTGCCGCCCGCCGAGGTCCCGGACGCGCCGGAGCTGGTCCTGGTCTTCGACGCCGCCGGGAGCGCGCGCCTCGGACTGCTGGAGGCCAAGGCGAAGGCGGCCGGCGCGCTGGTGGTGGTCGACCACCACGCGTCCAACACCCGCTTCGGCACGCACCACTTGATCGATGTCCGGGCACCGGCGACGGCGGTGCTCGCGGAGGAACTGGTCCGCCGTGTCGGCGGCGCGCTGACCGCCGACGTCGCGACCGCCCTGTACACCGGTCTGGTCACCGACACGGGATCGTTCAAGTACGCGGCCACCACCCCCGCCACGCACGCGATGGCCGCACGGCTGCTGGAGACCGGGATCCGGCACGACCTCATCTCCCGCGCGATCTGGGACACCTGCCGCTTCGGCTACCTCAAGGTGCTCGCCGGCGCGCTCGCCGCCGCGCGGCTCGATCCGGCCGCCGCGCGCGGCCTCGGGCTGGTGTGGACGGCCGTGTCACGCGAGGACCGGCAGGCGCACGGCATCCGCCTGGACGAGATCGAGGGCGTCATCGACGTGGTGCGCAAAAGCACCGAGGCCGAGGTCGCGCTCGTGCTCAAGCAGGACGACGCGGGGCGCACGCAGGTCTCGGCGCGTTCCAAGGGGCGCGTCGACCTCGGGCGCGTGTGCTCGGCGCTCGGCGGCGGCGGACACGCCTTCGCGGCCGGCTACACCGCCTCCGATGAGCCCCCCGAGGCGGTCGTCGCCCGATTCCGCGCGCTGCTCGACGACGCCGTGACCGACGCTCCGGCCGCCGACCCCATGCCCACCTGAACCACCGACCCGGCGGCGCCGACCCCCGGCGCGCCGGCCTGAGCGCGCCGACCGCTCCAGTGCGTCCGCCCCTGGCCGCCGGTCGGAGAAAGCCGCAGCCACGATGAGCAAGCCCCGCCGTACCGGACCCCCGCCGCCCGACGGCCTCGTCGTCGTCGACAAGCCCGCGGGGTTCACCTCGCACGACGTGGTCGGCCGCATGCGCCGCATCGCCGGGACGCGGCGCGTCGGCCACGCGGGGACGCTCGACCCGATGGCCACCGGTGTCCTCGTCCTCGGCATCGAGAAGGCCACGCGGCTGCTCGGCCACCTCGCACTGACCGAGAAGACCTACGAGGCGACGATGCGTCTCGGCCAGGCGACGATCACCGACGACGCGGAAGGCGAGGTGACGGACACGGTGTCCGCGGCGGCCGTCACGCGCGACGCGATCGACGCCGGAATCGCCGAGCTGAGCGGCGACATCATGCAGGTGCCGTCGAAGGTGTCGGCGATCAAGGTGGACGGCAAGCGGTCGTACGCGCGCGTGCGCGGCGGCGAGGAAGTCGAGCTGGCCGCCCGCCCCGTGACGGTCTCGCGCTTCGACGTGCACGACGTGCGCCGGCACCCCGGTCCGGACGGCGCCCCGGACGGGCTGGTCGACATCGACGCCACCGTCAGTTGCTCGTCCGGCACCTATATCCGCGCCCTCGCGCGCGACCTCGGCGCCCGGCTCGGCGTCGGCGGGCACCTGACGATGCTGCGCCGCACGGCCGTCGGCCCCTACACACTCGACTCCGCGCGCACGCTGGAGGATCTGGCGGAGTCGTTCTCGGTGCTCCCGATCGCCGACGCCGCAGCCGCCGCGTTCCCGCGCCGCGACGTCACCGCCGACGAGGCGCGCGTCGTCTCGCACGGCGGGCGCCTCGGCTCCGAGGGAGGCGGACCCGGCCCGATCGCCGTCTTCGGTCCCGACGGGGCGTTCCTCGCCCTCGTCGAGGAGAGCCGGGGGCAGGCGAAGCCCGTCGCGGTGTTCGTCGGCTGACCGCCCCGGAGCGGTGAACCGGGGCCGGGCGAGAGCGGTGCCGTGTTCATGGCAGGCTTGGTCCTGCGACGTGCCACACGGTGTCGCGAGGAACCGGGCGCAGGAACCACGAGGAGCGGTCAGGTGCAACGCTGGCGGGGCTTGGAGGACGTCCCAACCGACTGGGGGCGCTCCGTCGTCACGATCGGGTCGTACGACGGTGTGCACCGCGGGCACCAGCGGGTGATGGCCCAGGCCGTGGAGATCGCGCGCGAGCGCGGACTGCCGTCGGTCGTCGTCACCTTCGACCCGCACCCGAGCGAGGTGGTCCGGCCGGGGAGCCACCCGCCGATGCTGACGCCCCATCACCGGCGCGCGCAGCTGATGGCGGAACTGGGCGTCGACGCGGTGCTGGTGCTGCCGTTCACGCTGGAGTTCTCGCGCCTGGACGCCGGGGATTTCGTCCGCCAGGTGCTGGTCGACGCGCTGCACGCGCAAATCGTGGTCGAGGGGCGGAACTTCCGCTTCGGGCACAAGGCCACCGGCAACGTCGCGCTGCTCGAAGAACTGGGCGCGCGATACGACTTCACCGTGGTCGAGCCGGAGCTGTACACCGACGGGGAGACGGTGTTCTCCTCGACGGTCGTGCGCGCCCGGGTCGGCGAGGGCGACGTCGCGGGCGCCCGGGAGATCCTCGGCCGCCCGCACCGCGTGGAGGGCGTCGTGGTGCGCGGCGACCAGCGCGGGCGCGAGATGGGGTATCCGACGGCCAACCTGGAGACGCTGCCCTACACCGCGATCCCGGCCGACGGGGTGTACGCGGGCTGGCTCGTCATCGCGGGCGAGCGGCTGCCCGCGGCGATCTCGGTGGGCACCAACCCGACGTTCGACGGCACCGAGCGCCGTGTCGAGGCGTACGCGCTCGACCGCACGGATCTGGACCTCTACGGCGTGCACGTCAGCGTCGAGTTCCTGGCGTGGCTGCGCGGTATGGAGAAGTTCGACTCGATCGAGGCGCTGCTGGAGCGCATGGCCGACGACGTCAAGCGGGCACGCGAGTTGGTCGACGCGTACGACGCGGCGGCCTGACGGCGGAGCCGCCGGCGAGGGGCCGACGGCCGAGGGGCTCCCACCCGCGCGGTGGGAGCCCCTCGGCATTCCGGTCCTCTGCCGTCAGCCCTGCGGGGGGCCGGGCTGCTGCCACGCCTGCCCGGGGTAGGGCTGCTGACCCGGCTGCGGCTGCTGTTGCGGGTGTTGGTGCTGCGGCGGCTGCGGTGCGGCCGGTTGCTGCGGGGTGCCGTATTGCTGCCGGTAGTACGGCTGTTGCTCGGGCGCCCAGGCGTTCTGCTGCCACGGCTCGCCGACCGGGGCCGTGCGGGCGAAGTCCTCCGCGACGACGGCCGCCAGCTCGAAGTACGCCTGGCGCGTCTTGGGGCGCATCATCGTGAGGTCCAACTCCGCGCCCGCGGACAGGTGTTCGTCGAACGGCACGACGACGACCGCGCGGCAGCGGGTCTGGAAGTGCGCGACGATGTCCTCGGTCTTGACCAGCCTGCCGCTCTCGCGCACCCCGGAGATCACCGTGATGCTGCGGGCGACCAGGTCCGAGTAGCCGTGTGCCACCAGCCAGTCGAGCGTCGTGCTGGCACTCGTCGCACCGTCCACGCTGGGCGTGCTGACGATGATCAACTGGTGTGCCAGGTCGAGCACTCCGCGCATCGCGCTGTAGAGCAGGCCGGTGCCCGAGTCCGTGAGGATGATCGGGTACTGCTTGCCCAGGACGCTGATCACCGCGCGGTAGTCGGCGTCGTCGAACGTCGTGGAGACGGCCGGGTCGACGTCGTTGGCCAGGATCTCCAGACCGCTCGGCGCCTGCGACGTGAACCGGCGGATGTCCATGTAACTGTGCAGGCGCGGCAGCGCCGTGACGAGGTCGCGGATCGTCGCCCCGGTCTCGCGGCGCACCCGGCGGCCCAGTGTCCCGGCGTCCGGGTTGGCGTCGATCGCGATCACGCGGTCCTGCCGCTCGCTCGCGAGCGTCGCGCCGAGCGCCGTCGTGGTCGTCGTCTTGCCGACGCCGCCCTTGAGGCTGATCACCGCGATCCGGTAGCCGTCCAGGACAGGCGTGCGGATGCGGGTCAGTTGTTCGGCGCGCTTCTGCTCGGCGGCGCGCCCGCCGATCCGGAAACGCGAGGTCGTGCGCTTCGTCTGCGGCTGGGGTTGCCGGCGCAGCAGTCGGTCGGACGTCAGCTCGACGGCGGCCGTGTACCCGAGTGGCGCGCCGCCGACGGCCCGGCCGGCCTGCGGGTCGTGCGGCCCCCATCCCGGATCCGGCTGGGCGGCGGCTCCGGGCTGCGGGCGGCCGGGGGCGCCGTGCGGCGGGGCGTACGGCTGCTGCTGCCACGCGCCGGGCTGCGAGTCGCCGGAGGGGGGCGGGTATTGGCCTTGCTGCGGGGGGTGCTGCCCGTAGGGCTCGCCGGTCGGAGCGCCGGGGGCCGCGGCGTAGGGCTGGTGGAGGCCGGGGCCGCCGTGCGGGGCCGACGCGTAGGGGTTTCCGGGGGCGGGCCGCTCGGCACCGGGGCCGGAGTGGTCGCTCCCGGGGGCCTGCGGCGAGTACGGGGCGGACGCGTAGGGGTTTCCGGGGCCTGACCGGTCGGCGGCGCCGGGACCCGAGCGGTCGCCTTCCGGGGGCGGGGCCGGGTGGTGAGGGGCGCCGGGGGCGGAGTACGCGGTTCCGGGGCCGGAGCGGTCGGCGTCGGCGGTCCGCGGTGCCGACGGCGGTCCGTCCGGGCCGGGAGCCGGCGGCCCGGCGGCTGGGGACGTGGGGGCGTGCGGCGTCGGGGCCGCCTGGTCGCCCGCTCCGCCGTCGCCCCAAGGGGTGCCTTGGGGCGTGCCGGGGGCCTGGGGGGCCGTCTCGGGTGGGCGGCGCGTGATGGGCACGCCGGAGCGCGCGGGGGGCGCCGGTTCCGGTTCCGTACCGTGTGCCGCCTGGCCGGCGTCGGCGGCGACGCTCTCCGGCGCCGCGGAGCCGGTCGGCTGCGGCTCCGTCGGGCGGCGGTCCGGGAGGGTCGTCCCGCCGGGGGCGGCCTGCGGACCCGGCCGGAAGCTCTGCCACGACGGGGCTCCGGGGCCGCTCGGCGGCTCGGCGGCCGGGGGCGTCGGAGTGCTCGTGGGGCCCGTGTCCCACGCGGCGTCCGGCCGGATCGGGCCGTCGGCGGAGACCGGGGCGCCGGAGTCGTCGCCGTCGGTTTGGCTGTCGTCGGCGTCGGCGTCGGCGTCGGCGTCGGCGCGCGGTGCGGTGGCCTGCGGGGCCTGCTCAGGAGCGGGGTCCGTGGCCGACACGGGGGCGTTGCCGGGTTCGGTGGACGGCGTCGGGGCGGAATCGGGCCGGTCGGCCTCCTCCGTCGCTGGGCCGACCGCGTTCGTCTCCGCGGCGGAATCCGGTTCCCGCGACCGGTTGTTGCGTGAGGTGAGTTCGCGAAGCGTGTCACGGGCCCACGCGGTCGCGTCGTCCTCGGGCGTCGCCTCGGGCACCGGCGCGGGGGCGGGGGACGGCGGCTCCTCGGCGCGCGCGTCGTCGGCGGGCCCGGCGTCGGTGGCGGGAGCTGCCGGAGCCGCGGGGGCCGCGTCGCCGGAGCGGTCCGCGTCCGGTGCCGCGGTGCTCGGGGGGTCTTCGGCGGGGACGTCCGGCGCCCGGTCGGCGGGAGGTTCCCACGCGACGGGCCGGGGGCCCGCCGCTTCGCCGGCCTGCTCGGGAGCGGTCGGCGGGGGGCCGGGGTGCGGAGTGCGGCCGACCGGCGGGCCGCCGTACGGAGACTGGGCGTAGGGGTCGGGGCCGGGCTGCGGCTGGTGGTACTCCGGCGACTGCGCGGGTTGCCCGTACGCCCCGGGCTGCCCGGGCTGCTGTGCGCCGTGGGCCGGATCCGCGGCCTGCCCCGGGCCCGTGTCCGTGCGGCCGTACGCCCCGGGCCCCTGCGGTTGCCAGCCCTGCGGCGGCTGGAACTGCGGTTGCCCCGGGTACCGCACCGGGTTCGGCTGCGCGGTGGGGGAGCCGGGCGCGTGCCACTGAGGCTCCTGTGCCTCGGGCCCGGGCTGCTGCCGTCCCGTGGGCGGCGTCCAGGACGGCCCGCCGCCGGGCGGCGACGTCGGCTGCGGGGGGATCACCGGAGGAGTCGTCGGGCGCGGCGGGACGACCGGTGCTCCCGCGCCCGGCGCGACCGGACCGCCCTGATAGCCGGGGGGCGGCGGCATGTCGTCGGTGATCTGCGGGAGCAGACGGGTGGGCGCCTGGTGCTCGGGCTGGTCCTGCGGGGGTTGGTTCTGCGGGGTCTGGTGACGCGCGGCTTCGTTCCGGGAGTCCTGGCCGCCCGAGTCCGGGGTGCCCGCGGGCGGCGCCGATCCGGGTGGGGCCCAGGACGGCGCGCCGCTCTGGGGCGCCTGGTCGGTTCCGGCGGCGAACGCGCCGGGAATGCCGGAGTTCTGATGATCCGTCACGGCATCCTGGGGAACCGGCGCGACGTAGGGGCTCGCCTGGGGAGCACCGGCCCGGTCGCCGGAGGGCGGATCGGGATGCGGATCGGCGGGGGCCTGATGCGAGGACTGGCCGTACCACGAAGGCATCGTGAAGTCGGGCCCCGACCACTCCTCTTCCTCGTCGGGCGCGGGCGTGTCGATGTGCCTGCCGTCCTGCTCGCTGCTCACCGCGGGTCCTTCCGATCATCCGGAGGCGGGTGGGGCGCCCCGTTCTCCGCCTCCGGCGTTCCGGGCCAAAATCCCGTCATGGGAAGCCCCACACTATTCAACCCGGGCGGGGCAATCCCAGGTCGGCCGGAGCGCGCGGGAGATCCCTCAGAACACGCGGGTTTCCGGGGCACGGGTCGGAGGGCGGCGGTTTCGAGCGGGTGTGCGATCCGAGGGGCGGGAGTTCAGTCCAGGCGCCGAGGCGGGCCCAGGAACGCCGATTCGACCTGAGTCGGTGTCAGCAGAACGTACCGGCGGGAACGCCGCGTGCACCACAACGTGAGTTCGTCGGCCAGGGACGGCAGCGCGTCGGCGTCCGGATCGTCGAGGTCGAGCACCCGGGCGGCGGCCTCGGCCTCCGGCGGCGAGATGCGTTGGAGGCCGACGAGGTCGGCGTCGGCCAGGCGTCCGGCCGACGCCGGGTCGAGGAACGGCAACAGCGTCAGCGTCGTCTGCCACGGCGTCGCGGCCAGCCGGTTGCGGGGCGGCCGGGCGCCGCAGTCGCGCACCACGAGCACCGGGCTCGCCGCGGACGGCCCCTGCGGGCCGAGCCGCCCCACGGGGTGCACGGTGACGCACGGCTGGCCGCCGCCCGCCTGCTGGGCCATGGCCGTCCACAGGTGCGGGCGTCCGGATTCGATGGCGACGCGGGCGCCGATCGCGGCGGCGCGCAGGGCGATCACCTGGACGAGGTACGCACCGCCCACGAACGAGATTTCGTACGGCTCCGGTCGGAACAGCCCCAGAACGGCGGGCGTGCGCTCCTGGTCGTGCCCGATCACGATGCCGTCGTCGCTCACCGGCAGGGTGAGCGCGCCCAGGTGCTCCACCGTGAGGGCGTGCCGCTCCAGCAGCGGCCCGCGTAGCCGCAGGCCCCCGATCACGCGTGCCCTCCCAGCGGGAGCGTCGCCATCAGCGCGGGACGCTGCTCCCAGTCGAGGCGGACCAGGCCGACCCGCAGTTGCCGGGCCCGCGCCTCCAGCAGGGCCGCCGCCTCGTCGAGTTCGTCGGCGGAACGCGCCGACACACGGACATGGCCGGTCAGGGCCACCGAACCACCGCCGCCCGTCTGCGCGGTGAGCGAGAACGTCGTCGCGGGCCCCGCCGTTCCGGTCAGCGCCCCGACGAGGTCCGGGGTCGACGCCGCCGACAGCCGGGGCCACCGCGCGATCCAGTACGTCGTGTGCCAGCGGTCGTCACAGCGCCACGCGTGCCGCGTCTCGGCGGTCCGCGGCCCGCTCCCGGCCGTACGGCGTGCCGCCGGACTGCCGCCGCTCGCCGTGAACAGCGCCTGTACCAAGGCCTGTTCGTCAAGCGGGCCGCACGCGAGACCGCGCGCCCCCAGCGACGCCGCGAGCTGGTTGAGGGCCCGCAGCAAGGCCCGTTGCGCACCCTCGACGCCGCCGCCCCGGGCGGCGACGGCGGGCTCGCAGCGGTCGGCGTCCAGGCGCAGCGCGATCCAGGTCTGCCGTATCGCGGGTGCGTCGATGCCCTCACGATCGCGCAGTTCCCGGTAGGAGCGAGCGGCGATCGCCTCCGTCGGCAGGTGCGGTGCGGGCGCGGGGCGGGTGTGCTGCACGATCTGCGCCGAGGCCACCACGACGTCGTCCACGCGCAGCGCGTCCGCGATCGCCGACAGTGGCAGCGGCCTGCGCGCGCGGTCCGAGCGCAGAGGGTCGTCGGGCGCCTCGACAAGCAGCACCGCGGTCAGGAACGTCCCGTCGCCGGCGAAGCCCACCGCCCGGTGCGACCGGTCGGTCAGCACGCCGACCCGAAGCCCCGGGACACACTCGCGGATCGGCGCGAGGTCGGCCTCGACGCCGTCCGTCGGGCCACTCCCGCCCGCGTGCGAAGCCGCCGCGGCGGCTCGGCGCCGTCGGCGGAATCCCAGGATGATGCCGGGCCACAGCGCGAGCCTCCGGCCACGGAACCGCGCCACCACGGCGGTGACCAGCACGGCGGCCGCGATCGCCCCGGGAACCACGAGCGCGCGGCGCGTGGCCAGGGGCAACACCACCAGCAGCACCGCGATTTCGGCCACCACGAGGTGCTGCACGAGCACCGCGCCCATGCGGCCGGGGCGCGGCTGCACCCGCGGTGTCGCGGAGGTCCCGGCGGCCGGGCCCGCCGCGGCGGCGCCCGGTGCGGGCGTGCCCCCGCGGCGTGGGCGCGGAGGCGCGGAAACTGCCACCTGGTCCATCCCCCCGAGTACGACGGCGTGCCGGTCGTGATCCGAAACACCGTACGGTACGAGCTCGTTGGCGCGCTCGGGAAGAGGGTACGGTGGCGCTCGCCGATCGTCGAAAACGGGGAGAACGATGGCATCGCGTCGCGAACAACTGGAGGCGTACACCTTCGCGCGCCGCCGCATGGTGGCCGGCTTCCTCCAGCCCGAACCGGGCGGCGGGGCGGAGGAGAAGGCGCCGAAACCGTTCCGCGCCCTGGTGCCCGGCATCGTGATCGGGGCCCTGATCCTCACCGGTTTCGGCGTCTACGGCCTGGTCAGGCCGGGCGTGCCGCCCGGGTGGAAGAACAAGGGCAGCCTCATCGTCGGGCGCGATTCGGCGAGCCGCTACGTCTACATCGACGGCAAGCTCCACCCGGTGCTGAACATCGCCTCGGGCCGCCTTTTGCTCGACCCGGGCAAGTTCAAGGTCAACCTGGTGCCCGAGAAGGTGATCAACAAGGAGGTCCGGGGCGCGCCGCTGGGCATCCCGACGGCCCCCGACCGGCTGCCGACCGCCAAGGACGTCAGGAAGGCCAAGTCCTGGACGGTCTGCGAGCGCCCGGCGGTGACCGCGGGCAACAGGCCGGACCTCACGGTCGCGCCGCAGCGCAGCCTTTTCCTGGGCGTGCGCCCCGAGTTCGGTGAACTGACGGGCGATCAGGCGCTGTACGTGTCCCAGCAGTGGCCGGCACCGAAGCCGGAGGAGGGCACCGGGTGGTTCATCGTCCAGGACGGGCGCAAATACCCGGTCAACAACGAACTCGTGCGCAACGCCCTGGCCTTGGACGTCGTGCAACCGCAACCGGTCTCGAAGGAGTGGCTGGACACCCTGGAGCCCGGCACCGAACTCGACTTCCCGGTGGTCGACGGCTACGGCGAGCGGACGACGGCGAACATCCCGGACGAGTACGGCGTCGTGGGCACGGTGCTGAAGGCGCAGGACAGCGACCGGTTCTACCTGGTGACCCGGGACGCCGTCGCGCCCGTGAGCCGCTTGGTGGCGACCCTGATCCGGAGCCGCCCGGACGCGCGCGTCAAGGTCTACAAGGACCGCCCGGCCGTGGCCTTCCCGGTGGCGGTCAGCGACCTGGGCGACACGATCCGCGCGGGTGCGCTGTGGGGTGCGGACAAGGCGTGGCCCGAGCTGGTGCCGCAGGCGGTGAACCGGGTCGAGCTCGATGTGGGGGAGGGGCGTACGACGCTGTGCAACACGTACACCGGAACCTACGCCGGCGGGGTGCCGCAGATTCGGCAGTCGGCGTGGACCGCGCCGCCCCGGGAACTGGTGCCGGGCACGGGCGACGTGTACGTCGAGCCCGGCGCGGGCGCGGTGGTCCGCGAGGTGACCGGCGGAGCCGACGACCGCACGGGCCCGATCTTCCTGGTCACGGACTCGGGGCTGCGCTACCACATCGTGAACGACCCGCCGTCCGGCGGCGGTGCGAAGCCGCCCGAGGAGGACAGCGAGGCCAAGATCCGCCTGGGCTACCAGGGTGTGGAGCCGACACCCGTGCCGAGGTCGTGGACGACGCTCATGCCGGTCGGCGTACGGCTCAGCACGGCGGATGCGGAGAAGCCGCAGATTTCCTGATGCCGTACGGGAATTCACACCGAAATCGGGTAACCGGACGGCTGGTGTGACTGGGACGCACGGCGGTCCACGCGTTAGAGTCGCATGACCAACGGTCACACATGGGGGATGGTGGATCATGTCAGGTGCGGGCTCGTTCAAGGCCACGACGGAGCAACTTCAGGGGCTGGCCCAGAAGATCGACGCCGAGCAGGCCGCGATCGGCGGCAACATCACACGCTTCAACGGCCTCGTCGACGCCGTCCAGGCGGGGTGGCAGGGCGAGGCGTTCGCCGCCTTCGACGCCCTGCAGGCCCGGGTGAACACGCTGCTGGTGCAGCTCAACCGGCAGTTGGACGACATCGGCGTGCTCATGGGCAAGGGCGCGGTCAACTACGCCGACACCGAGGCCGCGAACAAGCAGCAGATCAGCACGATCACCGCGGCGCTCGGCTGACGCCGTACCGGGATCAATCGTCATCTACGGGGAGTTTCATCATGGGCGCGCCCATTGTTGTCACATTTGACGTCATCCATCAGACGGCTCAGCAGATCCGCGGTATCAACGGCGACATCCGGGGCCGGCTCGACGAGCTGAAGCGCCAGATCGACGCGGTTGCCGCCGGTTGGGAAGGCCAGGCCGCGGCGGACTACCAGGTCCGGCAGGCCAAGTGGACCGCCGCGCAGAGCGAGCTGTGCAACCTGCTGGAGCAGGTCGCGAGCACCCTGACGAAGACGGCCGAGCTGTACCAGCAGACCGAGACGAGCAACGCCAAGATGTGGACGTGACGCGGGTGTTGTGACCGGAAAGGCGCACCGGTTCCGACCGTGTCCGCCCGGCACCGGGTCCGGCGTGCGTTCTCGGCATGCCGAGAACCGGCGAACCTTCCCGGTCACGGCACCGGCCGTCCCACGCCCGCACGCGCGCGACGCGAGGCGGTGCGGGATCGCTCTCGTCCGAAGGACCCCACGACCGTGGCATCTGCCTCACGCCGGAAGGCCGCCGGCGCGCTGCTCGGCGCCCTCGTCCTCCTGCTCGCTCCCGTCGGCGTGCCCGCGTCGGCCGGCACCCGCGCCGACGCACCGGCTGAACCGCGGCTTGCCGCGGAAGGCGACTGCCGGTTCCCGGCGCCGCCGCTCAAGGGCAGGCCTTGGGCCCTGCAACGCGTCATGTTGGACCAGGTCTGGTCGAAATCGACCGGCAAGGGCGTCACCGTCGCGGTGATCGACTCCGGCGTCGACGCGACGAACAAGCAACTGACACCGGCCCTCGGCACGCAGGGGGCCGACGACTTCGCGCCCGGCACGCTGGGCCTGGTCGACGAGAACGGCCACGGCACGATGGCGGCCGGCATCATCGCCGCGCGGCAGGACGCCGATACCGGCTTCGTGGGACTGGCGCCCGACGCCGCGATCCTGTCGATCCGTCAGAACGGCGGCACCGACACCCAGAAGGGCAACGTCGACACGCTCACGCGCGCCGTCTCCTACGCGGTCGAGCACGGCGCCGACGTCATCAACATCTCGCAGGAGACGAGCGGTCCCGAGGGCGCCGCGCCCGGCCCCGCGCTGGAGAGCGCGATCCGCTACGCGATCGACGTCAAGGACATCGTGGTCGTCGCCGCCGCGGGCAACTCCGGCGACAAGGACAACTTCGACACGTACCCCGCGAAATACGACGGGGTCCTCGCGGTGGGCGCGTCCGACCGCAACAACGACCGCACACCGTTCTCCCAGAAGAAGCCGTACGTCGGTGTGCTCGCGCCGGGCGTCGACATGTGGTCCACGGTGCCCCGGGGCGGGCACTGCCCCGGGGACGGGACGTCGTACGCGTCCCCGTACGCCGCCGGCGTCGCCGCGCTCGTGCGGGCCGTGCACCCGGACTGGACGGCGCGACAGGTCATCACCGTGATCCAGCAGACCGCCCAGCGTGGCCAGACCGGCGAACTCGAGGGCTCCGGTTGGGGCGTCGTCGACCCGCTCAAGGCCGTGACCTTCGCGGGTGTTCCGGGCGCCGTCCCCGTCGAGACGGGCGTCCTGCCCGCCCAGGCGCCGCCCGTCCACGTCGCCCCGCTCACCTTCGGCCCCACCCGAAACGACCGCGACCGCCAGACCGCCACCCTCGTCACCGGCACCGCCCTCGCCGCGCTGCTCCTGCTCACCACCACCGCCATAGTCCTCCGCGACGCCCGCAGGCGAACCCACCGATAGGTGCCATCTGCTTCGGTGACGCGGGAGCCCGGCTCGGCCGCCGAGGTGGGCTCGGTGAGGGCCGCGTGGCGGACACGTCGGCGCCTTCGGATGCCACGGAGGCCGTGGCCGTGTCGCGCCACACCCCCCGCCCTCGACAACGCACCCCACCGCAGGCCCGGCCGCCCCTCCCCGTCGTCCGTCCCGACCGGGCCCTTGCGTGGTGTGTGGCGTTCGTCCGACTCAGAGCGGCAGCCAGGGCGTCTGGATCATCTGGTGGGGTCGGCGGCGCGAGATGAGCTGGGCGCGGCCGGGGGGAAGGCGGGTGGGGCGGGTATTGCCGAGGAGCGGGCCCTCCTCGCGGTTCCCGGAGAACAGCAGCCCGCCCGTCCCCAGGTCCAGGAGCTTCTGCAGGACGGGTTCGTAGATCGCCCGCGACGCGCCGCCCGAACTCCGCGCGATGACCAGGTGCAGGCCGACGTCGCGCGCGAGCGGGATGTACTCCAGCAGCGGGCTGAGCGGATTTCCGGCCGAGGACACGACCAGGTCGTAGTCGTCGATGAGGAAGTACACGTCCGGCGCGGACCACCAACTGCGGTTGCGCAGTTGCTCCTGCGTCACGTCGGGCCCGGGGATGCGGCGGCTCAGCGAATCGCACACCTGCTCGACCGCCGGGCCGAGGGCCGGCCCGGCGGCGACGTAGTGCAGCAGGTGCGTTTCGGGCACCGCGCCGAGCAGGGAACGGCGGTAGTCGACCGCGATGACACGGGCCTCGGCGGGGGTGTACCGCTCGCTGATCCCCCGCGCGATCGCCCGCAGGAACGCGCTCTTGCCGGATTCCGACTCACCGAACACGACCAGGCTCGGGTCGGCGGCGAAGTCCACGAACACCGGTGCCAGCGCCGTTTCGTCGATGCCGATCGGGATGCCGTGCCCGGCGGCGGGCGCCGGCAGATTCTCGTACGGCAGCAGCCGCGGCAGCATGCGCACGCGCGGTGCCGGGTCGCCCGACCACGCGGCCTGGGCCCGGGCCACCAGGTCGGCGGTGCCGTCCGCGAGGTCCGCCGTGCCGCCGGAACCGTCGATCCGCGGCAGGGCGGCGAGGAAGTGGAGCCCGTCGGGGGACAGGCCGCGCCCCGGCGCGTTCGCGGGGACGTTCACCGCGATGCGCCGGTCGACCTCGGACTCCATCGGTTCGCCGAGGCGCAGTTCGAGCCGCGTCTGCAACTGGTCCTTGAGGGCCGGGCGCAGCTCCGCCCAGCGTCCCGCGGTGACGACGACGTGCACGCCGTAGCCGAGGCCGCGCGTCGCGATCTCGGTGATCATCGGTTCGAGGGCTTCGAAGTCGTTCTTGACCGTCGTCCATCCGTCGATCACCAGGAAGACGTCTCCCCACGCCTCGCCGGGGAGCCGGCCCCGGGCGCGCCACTGCCTGTATGTGGTGATCGAGTCGATCCCCTGCGCGCCGAACAGTTGCTCGCGCTGGTCGACGATGCCCGCGACCTCGCTGACGATCCGGCGCACCATCTCCGCGTCGAGGCGGCCCGCGACACCGCCGACATGCGGCAGCCCGTCGAGCGCCGCGAGGCCTCCGCCCCCGAAGTCGAGGCAGTAGAACTGGGTTTCGGCCGGTGTGTGGGTCATCGCGAGTGCGGTGACGAGGGTGCGCGCGAGCGCGCTCTTCCCGCTGCGCGGGCCGCCGACGATCAGTACGTGCCCGGCCGCGCCCGACAGATCGACGTGCAACAGGTCGCGGCGCTGCTCGAACGGCTTGTCGATGATGCCCAGCGGGGCGCCGAGGCGTCCGGCCGCGGGCCAGCCGGCGGCGGCCAGCCCGCGGTCCGGCGTCACGACGAGGGGCGCGAGGGACGCGAACAGCGCGTCCAGCGACGGCGATTCGGCCAACGGCGGCAACCAGACCCGGTGTGCGGGCGGGCCCTGCCCGGCCATGCGTCGGACGATCACGTCCAGCACCGTGTCGCTCGGCGCCCGCGGCGCGCGCGGATCGGCGGTTCCCGGCCCGCCGCCGCCCGGGTCGCCGGAGGGCGCCGGGGCGGAGGACTGCGCGGGGACGAAAGCCGCCTGCGGCGTCCAGGCGTTCGAGAACAACACCGGCCGCGGCGCGCCGCCCGCGCGGTGGGTGCCGTGGTCGGCGCTGCGGTAGGGGCCCGAGACGTAGGCGGCCTTGAACCGCGACATCGATTCCGTGTCGAACTTCAGCAGGCCGGAGCCCGGCACCGGCGGCAGCTGGTACGCGTCCGGCACCCCGAGCACGGCCCGTGACTCGGCCGCCGAGAACGTCCGCAGGCCGATGCGGTACGACAGGTACGTGTCCAGGCCCCGGAGCCGCCCTTCCTCCAGGCGCTGCGACGCCAGCAGCAGGTGCACGCCCAGCGATCGCCCGATCCGCCCTATCTGGATGAACATATCGATGAAATCGGGTTTGGCGGTGAGGAGTTCGCTGAACTCGTCGATGATGATCACGAGCGACGGCAGCGGCTCCAGGGGCGCTCCCGCGGTCCGCGCGCGCTCGTAGTCGTGGATGCCGGCGTAGTTCCCGGCGGCCCTGAGCAGCTCCTGACGTCGTGTCAGCTCACCCGTGATCGCGTCGCGCATCCGGTCCACGAGCGTCAGGTCGTCGGCGAGGTTCGTGATCACCGCGGCCACGTGCGGCATCTCGGACATCCCGGAGAACGTCGCACCGCCCTTGAAGTCGGCGAGCACGAAGTTGAGGATCTCCGAGCTGTGCGTCATCGCCAGCCCGAGCACCAGCGTGCGCAGCAGCTCCGACTTGCCCGAGCCGGTCGCCCCCACGCACAGCCCGTGCGGCCCCATGCCCTCGAGAGCGGACTCCTTGAGGTCCACATACACCGGCTCGCCGCCCTCGCCCACCCCGATCGGCACCCGCAGGCGGTCGTGCGGGGCCCGCGGGCGCCAGGTCCGCGTCACGTCGACCGCGGCGGCGTCGCCGACGCCCATCAGCTCGGTGAAGTCCAGGTTCGCCAGGAGCGGTTCGTCGCCGTCCGAGCTGGACAGGCGCAGCGGGGCGAGCCCGCGGGCGAGCGCCTCCGCGTCGTGGGGCCGCAGGACGTCCGCTTTCCCCTCGTACGCGGTGCCGGACGGCGACTCCAGCACGAGCCGCTCGGATTCCGCCACGATCGCGAGGCCGCCGCGCAGTTCGTCGAGCGGCCCCGGGACGACCTCGATCAACGTGACGCCCTGGAGCCCTTCGGAGCCGGCCAGCACGGACCCCGCCGGCACCGTCGCGCCGTCCAGCACCACGACCACGTGCGGCCGGTCGAGGACCGGTGCTCCCGAGGGGGCGAAACGGGGCCGGTTCGCGATGTGGTCGCCCAACAGCCGTTCCACCTCGCCGAGATCGTCGACGATCATGCGGCGCGGCCCCGCGCCGTCCGCTTCCGTGGGGTGCTGCGCGTGCGGCAGCCACTTGATCCAGTCCCAGCGCGCGTCGTGCGACGGGTGCACCGCGGCGGCCAGGACGACGTCGTCGGGGGAGTGCAGCGCGACCAACTGCGCGATCATGGCGCGCGTCACCCCGTGCACGGTCTCCGGGTCACCTGAGACGGTCAGGTGGTAGAACGAGCGCAGCGACACGGCCATCGGCAGGTCGTCCAACATCGCGTGGGTCGACAGGAACCGCCGCATCGCCTCCGCGCACAGCGGCTCCAGGTCGTCGAGGGGTGCCGTCGTCGGCGCGACCAGCGGCGTCGCGAGGCGCTGACGGCCCGTGCCGAGCCTGATCTGCGCGAAGTCCGGGTCGCTCGCCCGGCGTTCCCACAGCCTGCGGCCACCGGCCACGACCGACCACAGCTGCTCGGGGGCGGGATGCGTGTACAACTGCGCACCGCGCTGCCGGCGCGCCGTACGCCGCACCCGACCGCGCTGCTGGTCGAGGTAGCGCAGGTAGTCGCGTCGTGCGTCGAGCATCGCGGGGGTATTGCCGCGCCGCGCGCGGACCACACTGGCGACGACCATGCCGAGCGACGAGACCATCATCATGCCGCCCATGACGAACATCATCTTGTTCGCACCCGGCATGAAGAGGAAGCCGGCCGAGCCGAGCATGGTCGTCATCGGCAGCAGGCTGTTCATCCAGCCCTGGTCCTGCGGGCGCTCCAGCTCCGGCGGTGGTTCCAGGACCACCTCGTCGGAGGGAACCTCCGACGGCAGCACCCTCGGCGGCCGTCTGACGATGACGACGGTCACGCGGCACCATCCCCCATCCACGCGTGTGTCGAAGGCGCCGGGCGACCGGCGCGTGACGCGGCGGAACCGGACACGGAGGATCGAGCTGGGACCAACCCACCCCGTCAGGGTCGTCGCCGTGAAGCCCGGCGAACCTCCCGAAAGGGAAGCCGCGAGGCGATGGCCGATACTACTGGTCGGCGATCCGGTGCCACAGGCCGTGCGCCTGCCGCTGTGGACAACGGGCGCCCCGCACCACGGGCCTGTGGACAACGGGCTCCGGCCACGCGAAGCGCCGCGACGGTCCGTTAAAGTGCGTCGTCAGCCGCCCCGGGCGTCGTGTCGATCGCGCTCGGCGGCCCAGTCGGCACCGGAAGCGGGGGAGCAGCCGGGTGAGTTCAGCAGTTGGCACCGTCGGCGCGGTCGGAAGCCCGGTCGCCGCACCGTCCGCCGTCACCGTCGGCACCGGGCTCGTCCGGGTCACCGTCGTCGCCCCGGACTGCCGCGTCGACGTCGCGTTGCCCGAGGACGTCCCGCTCGCCGACCTGTATCCCGAGATCCTGCGACTGACCGGTCGTACGCAGGCCTCCGGCGCGCCCACGGGGTTCCACTTGGCGCGGGTCGACGGCAGCGTCCTGGACAGCGCCCGGGCACTGAGCGCGCAGGCCGTCCACGACGGCGCCCTGCTGCGCTTCACCGCCCTCGCCGACGCCGCGCCCGCGCCCGTGTACGACGACGTCGCCGACGCGGTGGCCTCGTCCGTCACCGCCGACCACCGGCTGTGGTCGCCCGAGCTCCTGCGCCGCGCCGGCCTGGCGGGTGCCGCGGTGTTCCTGAGCCTGGCGCCCGTCGCGCTGTGGCGTACCGCCGAGCCCCATTCCGTCGCGGGCCTCCTCGCCGCCGCGCTGGCACTGGTGTCGGCCGCGGTCGCGGGAGCGCGCGCCCGGGTGTACGACGACGCGGACGCCGCCGCCGTCCTGGGCCTCGCGGCGCTGCCCAACGCCTTCTACGCGGGCCTCGGCGCGATCCGCCCCGAAGCGGGCGAGGGCCCCGGCCGCGTGCAGTTCGTCGCCGCGTGCGCCGCGGTCATGGTCGCCGCCGCGCTGATCGCCGTGCTGGTGCCCACCCGCAAGGCCACGTACGTCGCGGGCGTCGGGGCGGGTGCCGCGGGCATGCTCACGGCCTTCGGTCTGATCGCCGCCGACGCGTCCCCCCGCGACGCCGCGGCGGTCTCCGGCATCGCCGGCCTCGCCGCCGTCGGGTTCCTGCCGTCCTGGTCGGTGCGCCTGGCGCGGCTGCCCATCGGCTTCCTCCCGCCCGACGCGCCTCCCGCCGCGCGGGCCGCGGCCGACGACCCGGTCGACCACGAAGCGCTCGCGGCCCGCGCGCGGGCCGGCCACCAGACGCTCACCGGCCTCGTGGGAGCCTGCGCGGTCGTCGTCGCCGCGTCCGCGCTGCTGCTGGGGCACTCGTCCTCGGTGTGGTCGCAGGTGCTCACGGCGTCCCTCGGCATCGCGCTGCTGACGCGCGCGCGGCTCTTCCGGCACACCGCCCAGGTGGTCCTCCTGCTCGCCGCGGGCGCGCTGTCGCTGGCCTTCCTGTTCGCCGGCCTGATCCCGCAGGCCACCGACACCGAGCGGCAGGCCTGGCTCTTCGGCCTGATCGCGGCGATGGGCGCGGTGCCGGGCCTGATCGCGGTCACCGTCCCGGCGCGGGGGCTGTCGCCGTTCTGGGGCCGTGCGATGGACATCCTGGAAGGCATGCTGCTGACGGCGGTGATCCCGCTGTGCCTCGCGGTTCTCGGTGTTTACGGCACGCTCCGCAACATCACCGGATGAGACAGCGGCGACTGGGTGGCTCCGCGTCCTGCTAATGTGGTGTTCCCCACCGGACCTCAGGGTCCGGTGTGTGTGCTGCCCGAAGAAGCCGGGCGGCGCGCATGAGCCACCGAAGTTCCCCCGTGAAGCAGACCGGGGGCGCTCAACTTTTCACTCGAATGGAGCAGCAGTGTCGCTGGACGCCGCAACGAAGAAGAGCATCATGGCCGAGTACGCCACCAAGGAAGGCGACACCGGCTCCCCCGAGGTCCAGATCGCGCTGCTTTCCCGCCGCATCAACGACCTCACCGAGCACCTGAAGCAGCACAAGCACGACCACCACAGCCGCCGCGGCCTGCTGCTGCTCGTCGGTCAGCGCCGCCGCCTCCTGAAGTACCTGGCCAAGGTCGACATCGAGCGCTACCGCTCGCTGATCGCGCGCCTCGGGATCCGCGCCGGTTCGACGGGCGTTCGCTAAACACCACAGCGAAGGAGCGGCTTGCACCAAGCCGCTCCTTCGCCGTATCACGACGCGGTTTTCGGCCGCGGTTTTTGTAGGCTGTGCCCAGGGGCGCCGTGTGTGACACGGCGCCATCCGGGTCGGAAAGCCCCGCCGAACCGGCGACGGCTCCACCCGAACCGCACACCGGTTCGACAGTTCCACCGAACGCGGCGAGTTCTCCGGACCCCGCCGGGTTCACCGGTTCCACCGGATTCATCAGTACGAACACCGGGAGTGCCGCATCGCGGCACAGGCGTCGGCCCAAGGCGCCGGTCCTCGGTAGTGGCCCCCGGGGCCCGGCCGTCCGGCCGGAACCGACCCGGTGGCTTCGATCGAAGACCGGCCCGGCCGGAGCCCACTCGTCGTCGCGCACGGCGCGCACTCCCTTGACGCGACGAGGAGGGTGCCCCGTGGAGGGTACCGACATGACATTCGCCGAGGCCGTGATCGACAACGGCGGCTTCGGCACCCGTACTATCCGCTTCGAGACCGGCCGCCTGGCCCGCCAGGCGGCGGGGTCCGCGGTGGCCTACCTGGACGACGACACCATGGTGCTGTCGGCCACGACCGTGTCGAAGCGCCCGAAGGACCAGCTCGACTTCTTCCCCCTCACGGTGGACGTCGAGGAGCGCATGTACGCGGCCGGCAAGATCCCCGGCTCGTTCTTCCGCCGTGAGGGCCGGCCGTCCGAGGACGCCATCCTCACCTGCCGCCTGATCGACCGCCCGCTGCGCCCCTCCTTCGCGAAGGGCCTGCGCAACGAGATCCAGATCGTCGCGACGGTCATGGCGCTCAACCCCGACCACCTCTACGACGTCGTCGCCATCAACGCGGCCTCGATGTCGACGCAGCTGGCCGGGCTGCCGTTCTCCGGCCCGATCGGCGCCGTCCGCGTCGCACTGATCGACGGCCAGTGGGTGGCGTTCCCCACCCACAGCGAGCTGGAGCGCGCCGTCTTCGACATGGTCGTCGCCGGGCGCGTGCTGCCCGACGGCGACGTGGCGATCATGATGGTCGAGGCCGAGGCGACGACCACCACGACCGAGCTGATCAAGGGCGGTGCCGTCGCACCGACCGAGGAGATCGTCTCCGAGGGCCTGGAAGCGGCCAAGCCGTTCGTCAAGACCCTGTGCGCGGCCCAGGCCCGGGTCGCCGAGCAGGCCGCCAAGGAGACCGCCGAGTACCCCGTCTTCCTCGACTACCAGGAGGACGTGTACGAGGCGCTGGCCGCGTCCGTCACCGACGAGCTGGCCGCCGCGCTCACCATCGGCGGCAAGCAGGCCCGCGAGAGCGAGCTGGACCGCGTCAAGGACCTCGCCGCCGAGAAGCTGCTGCCGCAGTTCGAGGGCCGCGAGAAGGAGATCGGCGGGGCGTTCCGCGCGCTGACCAAGAAGCTCGTCCGGCAGCGCGTCCTGCGCGACAAGGTCCGCATCGACGGCCGCGGGCTCACCGACATCCGCACGCTCTCGGCCGAGGTCGAGGTCGTGCCGCGCGTGCACGGCTCGGCGCTGTTCGAGCGCGGGGAGACGCAGATCCTCGGCGTCACCACGCTCAACATGCTCCGCATGGAGCAGATGATCGACACGCTCAACCCCGAGACGCGCAAGCGCTACATGCACAACTACAACTTCCCGCCGTACTCGGTCGGCGAGACCGGCCGCGTCGGATCCCCGAAGCGCCGCGAGATCGGCCACGGCGCGCTCGCCGAGCGCGCCCTGCTGCCGGTGCTGCCGTCGCGCGAGGAGTTCCCGTACGCGATCCGCCAGGTCTCCGAGGCCCTCGGCTCGAACGGCTCGACCTCGATGGGCTCGGTCTGCGCGTCCACGATGTCGCTGCTCAACGCCGGTGTGCCGCTGCGCGCCCCGGTCGCGGGCATCGCGATGGGCCTGATCTCGGACGAGGTCGACGGCAAGACCGAGTACGTGACGCTGACCGACATCCTCGGTGCCGAGGACGCGTACGGCGACATGGACTTCAAGGTCGCCGGCACGAAGCAGTTCGTCACCGCGCTGCAGCTCGACACCAAGCTCGACGGCATCCCCGCCTCGGTGCTCGCCGCCGCGCTCAAGCAGGCCAAGGACGCGCGCCTGCACATCCTCGACGTGATGATGGAGGCCATCGACACGCCGGACGAGATGTCGCAGTACGCCCCGCGGATCATCACGGTGAAGATCCCGGTCGAGAAGATCGGCGAGGTCATCGGCCCGAAGGGCAAGATGATCAACCAGATCCAGGACGACACCGGCGCCGACATCACGATCGAGGACGACGGCACGATCTACATCGGTGCCGTCGACGGCCCGTCCGCCGAGGCCGCGCGGAACGTGATCAACCAGATCGCGAACCCGCAGATGCCCGAGGTCGGCGAGCGCTACCTCGGCACCGTCGTCAAGACCACGACGTTCGGCGCGTTCGTGTCGCTCATGCCGGGCAAGGACGGCCTGCTGCACGTCTCGCAGCTGCGCAAGATGGCCGGCGGCAAGCGTGTCGAGAACGTCGAGGACGTCGTCAAGGTCGGCGACAAGGTCCAGGTCGAGATCGCCGAGATCGACCAGCGCGGCAAGCTCTCGCTCGTCCCGGTCGTCGAGGGCGAGGAAGAGTCCGGAGACGACGCCGAGAAGTGACCAACACGGCTGACAGGAGCCCGGCCGCCGCCTTCGTGCAGCGGCCGGGCTCCACCAAAACCCTGCTCAAGGGCGACGACGGCGGAGTCGTCCGCCGCACCGTGCTCCCCGGCGGGCTCCGCATCGTGACCGAGGCGATGCCCGGTGTGCGCTCGGCGACCTTCGGCATCTGGGTCGGCGTCGGATCACGCGACGAGACCCCCGCGCTCGCCGGAGCCACGCACTACCTGGAGCACCTGCTCTTCAAGGGCACCGCCAAGCGCGACGCCCTGGAGATCTCCGCCGCGCTCGACGCGGTCGGCGGCGAGATGAACGCGTTCACCGCCAAGGAGTACACGTGCTACTACGCGCGCGTGCTCGACACCGACCTGCCGCTGGCCATCGACGTGGTCTCCGACATGGTGACCGCCTCGCTCATCCGCGCCGAGGACGTCGAGAGCGAGCGCGGTGTCGTCCTCGAAGAGATCGCCATGAACGAGGACGACCCCGGCGACCTCGTCCACGAGCTGTTCGCCGCGGCGCTGCTCGGCGACATGCCCCTCGGCCGCCCGGTCCTCGGCACCGTCGACTCCGTCAACGCCCTCACCCGCCCGCAGATCGCCGGCTACTACCGCCGCCGCTACCGGCCGCCGAACATGGTGGTCACCGCGGCCGGCAACGTCGACCACGGCAAAGTGGTCCGGTTGGTCAAGAACGCCTTCGCGGACGTCCCGGTCGACGCCGACGCGACACCGACACCCCCGCGCGGCGGCGTGCGGACGGTGCGCGGCGGCGGCAACATCCGCGTCCTCGAACGCCCCACCGAGCAGGCCCACCTGATACTGGGCATGCCGGGCGTCTCCCGCGCCGACGACCGCCGCTTCGCGCTCGCGGTGCTCAACGCCGCGCTCGGCGGCGGCATGAGTTCGCGCCTGTTCCAGGAGATCCGCGAGAAGCGCGGGCTCGCCTACTCCGTCTACTCGTACACGTCCGGCCACGCCGACCTCGGCATGTTCGGCGTGTACGCGGGCTGCCTCCCCGGCAAGGTCCACGAGGTGCTGCGCATCGTGCGCGGCGAACTCGACAAAGTGGTCGCGGACGGCATCACCGAAGAGGAACTGCGCCGGGCGATCGGCCAGTTGCACGGGTCGCTCGTGCTCGGCCTGGAGGACTCCGGGTCGCGGATGAGCCGCATCGGCAAAAGCGAACTCGTGCACGGCGAGCACCTCTCGGTCGACGACCAGCTCGCGATCATCGCAGCGGTCACCGGCGAGCAAGTCCGGGAGGTGGCGCGGGACGTCCTCGGGTCACGTCCTACGCTTGCCCTCGTCGGGCCGTTCCCCGACCCGGACGCGTTCGCCGCGGCGGTGTCCTGACCCTCCGCGACGCCCCCGGGCGCGCGCCGTACAGCACATACGAGGAGCCAAGCACATGACCGCGCTGCGGGTCGCCGTGATCGGGGCGAAGGGCCGAATGGGCGCCGAGGCGTGCGCGGCCGTGGAAGCGGCCGACGGACTCGAACTGGTCGCACGCGTCGACCTGGGCGACGCCCTCGACACCCTGGCCGAGGCGGGCACCCAGGTCGCCGTCGACTTCACCCATCCGGGTGTCGTCATGGACAACCTGGACTACTGCGTCCGCAACGGCATCCACGCCGTCGTCGGCACGAGCGGCTTCACGCCGGACCGCCTGGAGGCGGTGCGCGCGCGGCTCGCCGAGAACCCGTCCGTCGGCGTCCTCATCGCCCCGAACTTCGGCATCGGCGCCGTGCTGATGATGCAGTTCGCCGCGAAGGCCGCGCGGTTCTACGAGTCCGTCGAGATCGTCGAGCTGCACCACCCGAACAAGATCGACGCGCCCAGCGGCACCGCCCGGCGCACCGCCGAGCTCGTCGCCGAGGCACGCCGCGCCGCGGATCTCCCGCCGGTCCCGGACGCCACGTCCGACGACCCCGACGGGGCCCGCGGCGCGAAGGTCGACGGCATCCCCGTGCACGCCGTGCGCCTGCGCGGACTCGTCGCCCACCAGGAGGTCCTGCTCGGCGACGCGGGCGAGATGCTGACCATCCGCCACGACTCGTTCGAGCGCACCTCCTTCATGCCGGGCGTCATCCTGGGCGTCCGCCGGGTGGGCTCCGTACCCGGTCTCACACTGGGCCTGGAGCACTTCCTGGACCTGGACTAGGGGACGTGAGGACTGACACGCCCGTGAAACAACGCGTCACCGCCCTGGTCCTCATCGGGGTCCTGGTCTTCTACGTCCTGCTCGTCGGCAGCCGCGGCGTCATCGCCGTCAAGGACGGCCGCCCCACCGTCGTCCTCCTCGGGGTCGCCGTCCTGGCGATCCCCGCGGTGGGCGTCTGGTACATCTGGCGCGAGTTGCGCTTCGGCTTCACCATGCAGCAGCTCGCGCGGGAACTCGAGGCCGAGGGCGAGCTGCCCCTCGACAACCTCGAACGCACCCCCGACGGCCGCATCGATCGCAACGGGGCCGACGAGGCCTTCGCCAAGCGCAAGGCCGAGACCGAGGCCGACCCCGACAACTGGCGCGTCTGGTACCGCCTCGCCGTCGCCTACTCCGACGCCCGCGACAACGCCCGGGGGCGCAAGGCCATGCTCAAGGCCATCAAGCTCCACCGAGCCGAGCGGAGCGGCTGACCGTCACGTCACGTCCGTGTGCAGGCGCCACTCGCTGACCCGCTCGGCCCCGCGCTCGTCCACCTCCAACTCCCGCCGAGCCCCGTCGAGCGCCCACCCGGCGGCCTCCAGAAACCCCCGCAGCGGCGCGTCCGGCTCCAGCACCCACATCACCATCGCGGAGACCCCCTGCTCCCGCGCGTGCTCCACCGCGGCCGCCAGCAACCGCGACCCGTGCCCCCCGCGCTGCTCGTCGGGCGCGACCACCAGAATGCTCAACTCGGCGACCCCTGCGCCGAGATCGGGGTCCTGCGCCGGAACGACCGCCGCGAACCCGGCGGGCTCCTCACCCGCGCACGCCACCAGCACCCGGTGCAGCGCCGTCGGCGGATGCTCCGCCGCGTGCCCCCACCCCGCGGCCAGAACCTCCGGATCGAACGGCTCCAGCGCCGCCTCCGGCAGCACACCCTCGTACGCCTTCCGCCACGCGGTCGACTGGACCATCCCCAACGCGGGACCATCCGCCGCCCGTGCGGTCCGCACACTCACATCCGCCATGCCGACTCCTTCCAACGACGCCCTGCGGATTCTGCCGCGAACACCCCTCCCACGTCCGCGAATCGACACGCGCCCCCCAACCTCCGAACACCGAAGCGCCGACCCCACGCCCCGTGCCACCCTGTCCCCAACGCGTCCCCCCACCGAAAGGACCGCCCCATGCCCCCCCGGAAGTGGCGCACCCTCACCACCTGCGCGGCGCTACTACTGGCAACCACAGGCTGCGCCCTGGGCCCCACCATCAAAGACGCCCCCAAACAACCGGCAGCGGCCACTGCGGGGCCGACGGACAAGGGCACGAATGCGGCGCAAGCGCCGAATCCTTCCGGAGCGGACGCCCTGCCGTCGCCCGGGGTTCCCGCACCGCCGTCCACCGCCACGGAAAAGCCCAAGGTGCTGGTCGGGGCGGAGACTCCTGTGCGCTTCCGGGACGGAACCCAGGTGTGGATCGCCCGGGTCGGTGATGACACCAGCGCCGCCTCGGGGGAGCCACGCGCGGTTGTTGACGTGCGTATTGTCAACGGAAGTGGCGGCAAGCTGCGGCCTTACAGCATCACGTTGGAGCTGACGGTGTGTCCGGACGGGCGGAACGGGCGCTGCGTTCCCGGAGGGCGCACCGTGGGCGACAGTGAACCGATCGCGCCTGGTCAGTCGGGCCAGTCTCCCCGGTATTTCACACCGCCGGCGTCGGGCCTTCCGGAGCAGGTCACGGGCTACATCGAGTACAACTCCGAGCGTTTCGGGTTCGAGGGCCGTCGATCCTGACCGCGGTTGAATCCGGAACGGCGGTTGTCCGCTCAGCGGGGGGCGGCCGAGATCGGAACCGTGACTACAGTGGGGCGGGTGGATCCGAGGCTGGTCGGGTTCGCGTTGTCGGTGAGGGTCGGCTGAGGGGTAACTGGCGTGGCAGATGCGGTTCGTGAGTCCGAGGTTCGTTTTCGCAGTGATGTGACCGTGGAGTTGGTGAAGCACAGCGCCGGCGACCAGGACGTCCTGTGGGCCGCCAGGGTGTCGACCGCGGGGGAGAAGTCGCTCGACGAGCTGGGGAAGGACCCGGAGCGGTCCAAGGGGCTCATCAACTACTTGATGCGCGACAAGCACGGCAGCCCGTTCGAGCACAACTCGATGACGTTCTTCGTCAGTGCGCCGATCTTCGTGTTCCGGGAGTTCCACCGGCACCGGGTCGGGTGGTCGTACAACGAGGAGTCCGGCCGCTACCGCGAGCTGCAGCCGGTGTTCTATGTGCCGGCCGAGGAGCGCAGGCTGGTGCAGCGGGGCAAGCCGGGGGCGTACGAATTCGTGCCGGGGACGGCGGAGCAGCACAAGGTGGTGGGGGAGGCCGCCCGGGAGGCGTACGGGCAGGCGTACCGGGCCTACCGGGAGATGCTGGCGGAGGGCGTCGCCCGGGAGGTCGCGCGGACGGTGCTGCCGGTGGGGTTGTACTCGTCGATGTACGCGACCTGCAACGCCCGGTCACTGATGCACTTCCTGGGGTTGCGGACGCGCCACGACGACGCGGCGTATCCGTCGTTCCCGCAGCGGGAGATCGAGATGGTCGCGGAGAAGATGGAGGCGGCCTGGGCGGAGCTCATGCCGCTGACGTACGCCGCGTTCAATGCGAACGGGCGGGTCGCCCCCTGAGGCGCCGTGTGGTGCCTCGCTCCGCCTGATCGGGGCGCAGCGTAGGCCCCAATCGAACGCTATGCGCGGTTAAATCGGCACAAAGGGTGACATGCGGATTTTTTCGCGTCACTACCCGGCATTCTTCGCGCATGTGCCTGATACTGAAAAGGACCTCGGCGCTGCTTGAACCCCCGAGCAGGCAGCGCCGGGGTCCCTTCGCGTCTCCGGGGCGCGGTGCCGGTGCGATGGGGCCACGCGCGGGGCCGGACGCCGAGCCGGAGCCGCTGGTGGGGACCGGAATATGGGCCGCTACAGCCCTGTTGGCGCCGCGCCCGGTACCGTTTGGGGCATGGCTCCGACCTCCACCTCTCAGACCCCTTTCGGCAGGGTTCTCACCGCCATGGTGACGCCGTTCACCGCCGAAGGCTCGCTCGACCTGGACGCCGCTCAGCGCCTGGCCGTGCATCTCGTCGACGCCGGCAACGACGGCCTGGTTCTCAACGGCACCACGGGCGAGTCGCCCACCACCAGCGGCGCGGAGAAAGCCGCGCTGGTACGAGCCGTGGTGGAGGCCGTGGGCGAGCGCGCCTTCGTGGTCGCGGGAGCCGGGAGCAACGACACCGCGCGCAGTATCGAACTGGCGCGCGACGCGGAAGAGGCCGGAGCACACGGGCTGCTCATGGTGACGCCGTACTACAGCAAGCCCCCGCAGGAGGGGCTGTACCGGCACACGGTCACGGTCGCGGACGCGACCGGGCTGCCGATCATGCTGTACGACATCCCGGCGCGCACGGGTGTGCCGCTGGAGACGGAGACGATCGTCCGGCTGGCCGAGCACCCGAGGATCGTGGCGAACAAGGACGCGAAGGGCGACCTCAGCGCGGCGTCGTGGGTGCTCGCGCGCACGGGCCTGGCGGTCTACTGCGGTGACGACATCCTCAATCTGCCGCTGCTCTCGGTCGGTGCGGTCGGCTTCGTGAGCGTCGTCGGGCACGTCGTGGCGCCGGAGCTGCGCGCGATGGTGGACGCGTATCTGACCGGCGATGTCGCCAAGGCACGCGAGATCCACCAGGGTCTGCTGCCGGTCTACACGGGAATCTTCCGCACCCAGGGTGTGATTTTGAGCAAGGCCGCCCTGGCCGCGCAGGGCCTGATCACGGGCACGCTGCGACTGCCGCTGGTCGAGGCGACCCGCGAGCAGATCGATCAGCTGACGCAGGATCTCGCGGCGGGTGGGGTACAGCTGTAGGAAAGTGCCCGGGTGAGAGTACTTCTCGTCCGGGTTTGAACGCATCACTTGCGCGGGCCGCCCGATCTGATCGGGCGCGCCCGCGTGGCGAGGAGAGAACTTGAGTCATCCGCATCCGGAACTCGGACCTCCCCCGGAACTCCCCGAGGGCGGACTGCGCGTCATCCCTCTGGGCGGTCTCGGCGAGATCGGCCGGAACATGACCGTCTTCGAGTACGCCGGGCGGCTTCTGATCGTCGACTGCGGGGTGCTGTTCCCCGAGGAGGAGCAGCCCGGTGTCGACCTGATCCTGCCGGACTTCACCGCGATCCGGGACCGGCTGGACGACATCGAAGCGATCGTGCTGACCCACGCGCACGAGGACCATATCGGTGCCGTGCCCTACCTGTTGCGGGAAAAGGCCGACATTCCGCTGATCGGGTCGAAGCTGACCCTGGCGCTGATCGAGGCCAAGCTCAACGAGCACCGCATCCGCCCCTACACGCTCGAGGTCTCCGAGGGCGACCGCGAGCGCCTGGGGCCCTTCGACTGCGAGTTCATCGCGGTCAACCACTCGATTCCGGACGCGCTCGCGATGGCGATCCGGACGCCGGCCGGGCTCGTCGTCCACACCGGCGACTTCAAGATGGACCAGCTGCCGCTGGACGGGCGGCTGACCGACCTGCCGGCCTTCGCCCGTCTGGGTGAGGAGGGCATCGACCTGCTGCTGGCCGATTCGACGAATGCCGAGGTCCCCGGGTTCATCCCGCCCGAGCGCGATATCGCGGGCGTACTCGACCGGGTGTTCGCGGATGCCGACCAGCGCATCATCGTGGCCAGTTTCGCCAGCCACGTGCACCGCATCCAGCAGGTGCTGGACACGGCGTACGCGTACGAGCGCAAAGTCGCCTTCATCGGGCGCTCGATGGTCCGCAACATGGGGGTCGCGCGCGACCTCGGCTACCTCAAGGTGCCCGCGGGCCTCATCGTCGACGTCAAGACGCTCGACGACCTGCGCCCGGACGAGGTCGTGCTCGTGTGCACGGGGTCGCAGGGGGAGCCGATGGCCGCCCTGTCCCGGATGGCGAACCGCGACCACCAGCAGATCCGCATCGTCGAGGGGGACACGGTGGTGCTCGCGTCGTCGCTGATCCCCGGGAACGAGACCGCGGTCTTCCGGGTGATCAACGGGCTGACGCGCTGGGGCGCCAACGTCGTGCACAAGGGCAACGCCAAGGTGCACGTGTCCGGCCACGCGTCGGCGGGCGAGCTGCTGTATTTCTTCAACATCGCCAAGCCCCGCAACTTCATGCCGGTCCACGGTGAGTGGCGGCACCTGCGGGCGGCGGCCGAGCTCGCGCAGAAGACGGGCGTGCGCAAGGACCGCATCGTGATCGCCGAGGACGGCGTCGTGGTCGACCTGGTCGACGGTGTCGCGCGCGTCTCGGGCAAGGTGCAGGCCGGGTACGTGTACGTGGACGGCCTGTCGGTCGGCGACGTCACCGAGTCGTCGCTCAAGGACCGGCGCATTCTCGGTGACGAAGGCTTCGTGTCGGTCTTCCTGGTCGTCGACTCGTCGACGGGCAAGGTCGTCGGCGGGCCGCAGGTCACCGCGCGGGGGTCCGGAATCGACGACGCGAGGTTCGACGACGTCATCCCGCGCATCGAGGAAGTACTCACGCGCGCGGCGGCGGACGGGGTCGCCGAGCCGTATCAGCTGCAGCAGCAGGTGCGCCGCGTCGTCGGGAAGTGGGTCAGCGACACGTTCCGGCGGCGGCCGATGATCCTGCCGGTCGTCGTCGAGGTCTGACGGGGGAGATCCGGGGCCGAGGCCCCGGGGCCAAGGTGTGCGATCGGGCCCGCGCCGGTTCTCCGGTGCGGGCCGCGGTGTGATGAACACACCGCAGGGGTGTGCCTGTGGATAACCGCCGACACGGTTTCCGTGTCGCGCCCCACACTGACGGCATGCGGTGCGAACCAAGCCAGACGGCTTTCCTTTCCGGTCCTTTCACAGCAGCCTCCGCCGCCGAGCGGGGATACACCCTCGCGGTGATCCGGCGTTGGCTGCGCGACGGCGAAGTACGCCGTGTCCTCCAGGGCGTCTACATCGGCACCCACGTGCCCGACTCGCCGACCGTGCGCGCGCGAGCCGTCGCCGCGGTGGTCCCCGATGCCGTCATCTGCGGCCGAACCGCCGCCTGGCTGTGGGGAGTCACCGCCGCGGGCGACACCGGAGCCGACGGCCGCCCGCTCCCCGTCGAGTTCGTCGTGCCGACGATCACGACACCGCCCCGCCGCTCCGGATGCCTCGGCCGGAGCTGGACGTTGGAGAAGGGCGACATCACCACCGTCGCCGGGCTCACCGCGACGACCCCGCAGCGCACGGCCGCGGATGTCGGCCGCTCCGCGGGCGGCGAGGACGCGGTCGTGATCCTGGACGCGTTCCTGCGCCTGCGCCTCGTGACGCGAAGTCAACTCGTGGGCGCGATGGTGAGGTTCGCGGGATACGCGGGGGTGCGCGGGCTGGCGCACGCGGTGCGGCTCGCCGACGGGCGCAGCGCGGGCGCCGACGAAAGCCGCCTGCGGTACGCCCTGAGCGGTGCGGGGGCGCCGCCGCCGGAGCCGGGGTGGCGGGTGACGTCGGCGGCGGGGCGGTCCGTGCATCGCTTCGGGCTGGCCTGGCCGTTGCTTCGGCTGGGGGTCGATGTCACGGCCCCGCGGGGCGACCGTGCGGAGGCATGCGCCCGGCCTGCGGGGAGCGACGACGCCCCGCCGGCGATCCGCGTGCGCCGGCGCCACGTGGCGGGCCAGGCGTGGCGCGTCGTCGAATGCGACCCCGGCGTGCCGACGCACGACCGCGACGCCGTCGTGGCACGGATTCTCCGCGAACTGCGCGCGGCGGCCGACGCCGGCGCGCGGGCGGCGTGAGGAGCCGGGCGATGGCGCGATCGTGCGCGCAGGCGGGTGTCCGACGTGTCGGGAGGTCGCGTCGGACACCCCTGCCGGAGAGGGAGAAGCAGTGCGGCCCGAACGTCGCGGGCGCGGAGCGCTTCGAGCGCCGGGGCACCCCGGGCCCACGGCCGCCCGGACGCGTCCCCGAGGGCACGCCGACCGCTCAGCGGCCGGGGCCGGGGGCACCCCGTACCGCCGGACCCGTTCCCGGACGCCCGGTTCCCGGGAACCCGCGGCTGTCAGCGGTCGGCGACCCGGAGCACCAGGATCGCCATGTCGTCGCGGGCCGGTTCGGCGGCGAAGGCCTCCACCGCGCGGTGGACGCGCGCGGCCACCGCGCCGGCGGTCATGCCCGTGCATCCGGCGAGGACCGTGGCCAGGCCTTCGTCACCGAGCATGCGGGCGCCCTCACGGCGCTCGGTGACACCGTCGGTGACGCACAGCAGCACGTCGCCCGGATCGAGGTCGACGGTCTCGGATTCCAGGTCCACCTCGTCGAGGACGCCGAGCAGCGGTTGCGGTGTGGCGACCTGCTCCACCTGGCCGTCGGGACGCAGGCGCAAGGGGAGCGGATGTCCGGCCGACACGAGGTCGAGGCGGATCCCGCCCGCGTCCCGGTGCGAGATGTGGCCGTGCAGAAGCGTCAGGAAACGGCTTCGCGGCCCTTCGTCGAGGATCGCGGTGTTGAGGCGCTGGAGGACGGCGGGGATGGTCATGCCCTCGCCGGCCAGGAGCCGCAGCGCCTGGCGGGCGAGCCCGGTGACGGCGGCGGCCTCGGGCCCGGTGCCGCAGACGTCGCCGATCGCGAAGCCCCACAGGTCGGGCCGGATGGTGAACAAGTCGTAGAAGTCGCCCCCGACTTCGTTGCTCTCACCGGACGCCTGGTACACCACCTCGATGTCGAGGCCCGGGACGCGCGGCAGTTCCGGCGGCAGGAGGCTGCGCTGCAGGGCCTGGCTGGTGGCGCTGCGCTCGGAGTAGAGGCGCGCGTTGTCCATCGCCAGGGCCGCGCGCCGGGAGAGATCCTCGGCGAGTTCGAGGGTTTCGCGCCGGAAGCGCTCGCCCGCCGAGTTCCCGAGGGTGAGCATGCCGATGCCACGCCCGCGCGCGACGAGCGGCAGCGAGACGGTCTCGCCGGTGACCAGGTCCTCGTGCTGGGTCGCCGCTTCCGGCCCCAGCCGGCGCAGGCCGGGCCAGGGGCGTGCGCCGGGAGTGGCGTGGCCGCGCGGCGGATCGGTCTTGTTGAGGAGGTCGCGCAGGTCGTCGATCCGGCTTTCGTCGGTGTGCCAGACGCAGCTCAGCACCGGTTCCTGCCCCTCGGCCACGGTGTGTACGGCACACCAGGTCGCCAGGCGCGGGACGACGATCTGGGCGACCATCGCCAGCGTCATCTCGGGATCGAGCGTTCCCGCGAGGAGGTCCGAGGCCTCGGCCAGGAAGGAGAGCGAGCCTCGGCGGACGCGTTCGAGCTCGGAGAGCCTGGCGCTCTCCACGGACAGCGAGATCCGGTCGGCGGCGCGCTGCAGCCGGGCCGCCGCGTCGTTGTCGAAGTGCGTGCTCGACTCCGACGCGACGCCGAGCGTCCCGGTGAGCCGGCCCTCCACCTTCAGCGGAGCGGTCACCGCGGAGCGCATGCCCGTGTCGGCGAGGAGCGGGACGGCGCCGCGCACCGCGTCGGCGTCGTCGTGGACGGCCGGCATGCGTGCCGTGCCGAACCGGCCGGCCGCGTTGTCGACGGGGACACGGGCGTACCGCTGGTGGCTTCCGCCCAGGCCGGTGGTGGCGCGTACCTCCATCTCGCTCTCGTCGTCGGTTGCGATGAGGACGAACGCGGCGTCGCCGTCGAGCAGGTCGCGGGCGCGCTCGATGGCGCGTTGCAGGAGTTCGTCGAGACCGGAGCGCCCGGGGCCTTCGAGGCCGTCCCATTCGCTGTCGGTCGGCGGCGGCACGGGGGTGCGTCCGGCCGCCGCGGCGGCGCGGTTCTCCAGCACGGCCCGAGCGCGTGCCGGGACCGCGAGCAGGACCAGCGACGGATTGTCCGAGGCGTCACGCAGGCGGACGTGCGAGGCGAACACGCGCACCGGCCGCCCCTCGCCGTGCCGGATGTCGTACATGCCCTGCCAGCGCGAGAGTTCGAGCATCGCGGCGAAAGGCAGGTCGGTGTCCGAGACGTCGGGGGTGTGCGGCCAGTCGACCAGTTCGGAGAGCCGCATCCCGACGGCTTCCTGGGCCGAGCGCCCGAACAGATCGGCGGCGTCGACGTTCCAGTGCGTGACGCGCTGGTGGGCGTCGGCGTGCACGACCGCGACCCGCACCGGGGTGTCCGCGCCGGGCAGCACATGCGTCGGCAGCGTCGGGCCCGCGAGGCTGGTGCTCGAACCACCGTCCGGCAGATCGAGCCGGAACCAGACCTGCTTGACCGATTTCGTGTACTCGACGCCCCACGCGGCGGCGATCGACGCGGAGAGGAACAGGCCGCGCCCGCTCTCGTCGTCGCTGTCGAACGCCCCGACGGAGGCCGGCAGTTCCAGGGTCGGGTAGCGGTCGACGACCTCGATCTGCACCGCGCCGTCGTAGCGCACGCACGAGACCTCGGTCGCGGTTCCCGCGTGCACGATCGCGTTGGTCACCAGCTCGCTGACCAGGAGCACCGCGTCGTCGACGACCGCTATCGCGTCCCACTCGGTCAGGGTCTGCCGGACGAACGAACGCGCGGCGGCCACCGACCGGCCCTCGGGGGCGAACGCAGCGCTTACTCTCGCGGTGACGACCATTTCGCTTTCCGGATCCATACACTCCCGCATCCTGCGTCGTGCGGTGGCTGCGGTGGCGTGACCGCGCTGCCTTTCTCGTTCTCCTGCCGTGTGCGAGGCGGTCTCATGGCAGCTCCGCACATTACCGGTTCCGCGTGTCGGGGGAGCAGGCCCGGGACAACATTGCCCCGTGCGTGGGCGCATCGGGCCCGCGGACTCCGCAGTGCGTTCGACGCGATGGTGGAAGACTTGCGTCCATCAGCGGCGAACGCCTCGCTCCGGGCCGACGAACCGGGACGAGCAGGGCGGGTGCCGGGGCCGGGTGGAGGAATTTTCGATATGGCGAACGCTTCCCAGCGGGACGGACGCGCCGCGACGGCGGCGAAGGGTGCGGCGAAGTCCGCGGCCGGGACCGGGCCCAAGGCATCGGGCAAGGGCACCCGACGTGCCGACGCCCCGAATGCGGGTGGAAGCACCCCACGGGGGGAGGCCGCGGCGCGTGGCGGGAAGTCCCGTTCGAGCCGGGACGAAGAGCGCGAGCTGCGGCAACTCCTCGACGCGCTCACCGCCGTCCGCGACGGCAATTTCCGCCGTCGGCTCACGGTGTCCGGCAACGGGATCATGAGCGAGATCGCCGCGGTGTTCAACGACGTCGTGGACCGCAACCAGCACCTGGCCGCCGAGCTGGCCCGCGTGCGCCGCGTGGTGGGCCGCGAGGGGAAGCTGAGCGAGCGCTTCGTCCCCGGGCCGGGCGAGGGCGCGTGGGCGACGAGCTTCGACGCGGCCAACGCCCTCGTGGACGACCTGGTGCGCCCGACCGTCGAGGTCGGCCGCGTCCTCGCCGCGGTCGCCGAGGGCGACCTGTCCCAGCGCATGGACCAGCGGATCGGCGAGCAGCCGCTGCGCGGTGAGTTCCGGCACATGGGCCGCACTGTCAACGGCCTGGTCGACCAACTGTCGGCGTTCGCCGACGAGGTGACGCGCGTGGCCCGCGAGGTGGGCACCGAGGGCAAGCTCGGCGGGCAGGCGCAGGTCCGGGGCGTGACCGGGAGCTGGAAGGACCTCACCGAGTCCGTCAACACGATGGCGAGCCGGCTGACGCTCCAGGTCCGCGACATCGCGCTGGTGACCACCGCGGTGGCGAGGGGCGATCTCGGGCGCAAGGTGACCGTCGAGGTCGCCGGCGAGATGCTGGAGCTCAAGAACACCGTCAACACGATGGTCGACCAGTTGTCCGGCTTCGCGTCGGAGGTGACGCGGGTCGCCCGCGAGGTGGGCACCGAGGGCCGCCTCGGCGGCCAGGCCCGGGTGCCCGGGGTCGCCGGCACCTGGAAGGACCTCACCGACTCCGTCAACACCATGGCGGGCAACCTCACCGCCCAGGTGCGCGACATCACCCAGGTGACCACCGCGGTGGCGTACGGCGACCTGTCCCAGACGATCATGGTCTCGGCGCGCGGCGAGATGGCCCAGCTCGCCGAGACGATCAACTCGATGACCGGGACGCTGCGCACGTTCGCGTCCGAGGTGACGCGGGTGGCCAGCGAGGTCGGGTTCGAGGGCCGGCTCGGCGTGCAGGCGCAGGTCCCGGGGGGCGCGGGCATCTGGAACGACCTGACCGACTCGGTGAACACCGCGTTCTTCAACCTGACCGCGCAGGTGCGTGACATCGCGCAGGTCACCACCGCGGTCGCGCAGGGCGATCTGTCGCAGAAGATCACGGTCGACGTGTCCGGCGAGATGCTGGAGCTCAAGAACACCGTCAACACGATGGTCGACCAGTTGTCGGCGTTCGCGTCCGAGGTGACGCGCGTCGCCCGCGAGGTCGGCAGCGACGGCATCCTCGGCGGCCAGGCCCAGGTGCCCGGGGTCGCCGGGACGTGGAAGGACCTCACCGATTCGGTGAACTTCATGGCCGGCAACCTGACCGGCCAGGTCCGCAACATCGCCGAAGTCTCCACCGCGGTCGCCCGCGGTGACCTGTCGCAGAAGATCACGGTCGACGTGTCCGGCGAGATGCTGGAGCTGAAGGAGACCGTGAACACGATGGTCGATCAGTTGTCGGCGTTCGCGTCGGAGGTGACGCGTGTCGCCCGTGAGGTCGGCAGCGACGGCATCCTCGGCGGGCAGGCGCGCGTCGTCCCGGGGGTCGCCGGTGTGTGGCTCGACCTGACCGATTCGGTGAACTTCATGGCCGGCAACCTGACCGGCCAGGTCCGCAACATCGCCGACGTCACCACGGCGGTCGCGCGCGGCGACCTGTCGAAGAAGATCGACGTCGACGCCCGCGGCGAGATCCTCGAACTCAAGAACACCGTGAACACGATGGTCGATCAGTTGTCGGCGTTCGCGTCCGAGGTGACGCGCGTCGCCCGCGAGGTGGGCACCGAGGGCATCCTCGGCGGGCAGGCGCAGGTCCTCGGCCTCGGCGGCGTATGGCGCGACCTGACCTACTCGGTGAACTTCATGGCCGGCAACCTCACGGGCCAGGTGCGCAGCATCGCGCAGGTCGCCAACGCCGTCGTACGCGGCGACCTGTCGCAGAAGATCACCGTCGACGCGCGCGGCGAGATCCTCGAGCTGAAGACGACGATCAACACGATGGTCGAGCAGCTGTCGGCGTTCGCCGGCGAGGTGACGCGCGTCGCCCGCGAGGTCGGCACCGAGGGCCGTCTCGGCGGCCAGGCGGACGTCAAGGGCGTCCTGGGGACGTGGAAGGACCTCACCGAGTCCGTCAACGTCATGGCGAGCAACCTGACGGGTCAGGTGCGCAGCATCGCCGAGGTGACCACGGCGGTGGCCCGGGGCGACCTGACGCAGAAGATCATGGTCGACGCGCGCGGCGAGATCCTGGAGCTGAAGGACACCATCAACACGATGGTCGACCAGCTGTCGGCCTTCGCGGACGAGGTGACGCGGGTCGCGCGCGAGGTCGGCACCGAGGGCATCCTCGGCGGCCAGGCCCGCGTGCGCGGCGTGTCCGGGACGTGGAAGGACCTGACCGACAACGTCAACTCGATGGGCAACAACCTGACGAGCCAGGTCCGCAACATCGCCCAGGTCGCCACCGCGGTCGCCGGAGGCGACCTGTCGCAGAAGATCACCGTCGACGCGCGCGGCGAAGTGCTCGAGCTCAAGAACACCATCAACACGATGGTGGACACCCTCAGCTGGTTCGCGGACGAGGTGACGCGGGTCGCGCGCGAGGTCGGCACCGAGGGCATCCTCGGCGGCCAGGCGCACGTGCCGGGCGTGTCCGGGACGTGGAAGGACCTGACCGACAACGTCAACTCGATGGCCGACAACCTGACCGGCCAGGTGCGCAGCATCGCCGAGGTGACCACGGCGGTCGCCGACGGTGACCTGTCGCAGAAGATCACCGTCGACGCGCGCGGCGAGATTCTGGAGCTGAAGACCACGATCAACACGATGGTCGACCAGCTCTCGGCGTTCGCCGGCGAGGTGACGCGCGTCGCGCGCGAGGTCGGGACGGACGGCATCCTCGGCGGCCAGGCCGAGGTGGAGGGCGTCTCGGGGACCTGGAAGCAGCTCACCGAGAACGTCAACGAGCTGGCGGGCAACCTGACCCGGCAGGTGCGGGCGATCGCCGAGGTCGCCACCGCGGTGACCCGCGGCGACCTGACGCTCCAGATCGACGTCGACGCGCGCGGCGAGATTCTGGAGCTCAAGGACAACGTCAACCAGATGATCGCCAACCTGGGCCAGACCACCCGGGCCAACCAGGAGCAGGACTGGCTCAAGACCAACCTGGCCCGCATCTCCGGCCTCATGCAGGGCCGCCGGGACCTGATGGCGGTCGCGGCGCTCATCATGAGCGAGCTGACCCCGGTGGTCTCCGCACAGCACGGCGCGTTCTTCCTCGCCGAGCCGACCGTCGAGGACCGCATCGAACTGCGCCTGATCGCCAGCTACGGCTACCAGAACGGCGGCGCTCCCACGCGCTTCCGGCTCGGCCAGTCCCTCGTCGGGCAGGCGGCGCTGGAGAAGCGCTCGATCCTGGTCGAGCAGGCACCGCCCGGCTACATCAAGATCTCGTCCGGGCTCGGCGAGTCGTCCCCCGTCAACGTGGTCGTGCTGCCCGTGCAGTTCGAGGACCAACTGCTCGGCGTCCTCGAACTCGCGTCGTTCAGCGCGTTCACGCAGGTGCACCGCAACTTCCTGGAACAGCTCATCGAGCAGATCGGCGTCACGGTCAACACGATCATGGCGAACTCGCGTACCGAGATGCTGCTCGCCGAGTCGCAGCGGCTCACCGAGGAGCTTCAGGAGCGTTCGGAGGAACTCCAGCGCCAACAGGGCGAGTTGCGCCACTCCAATGCGGAGCTGGAGGACAAGGCGGCGCTGCTCGCGCGGCAGAACCGCGACATCGAGATCAAGACGAACGAGATCGAGCACGCCCACAAGGTCCTCGAAGAGCGCGCCGAACAGCTCGCGTTGTCGTCGCGCTACAAGTCCGAGTTCCTGGCGAACATGTCGCACGAGCTGCGCACGCCGCTCAACAGCCTGCTGATCCTCGCGAAGCTGCTCGCCGACAACGTCGACGGCAACCTGACCCGCAAGCAGGTCGAGTTCTCCGAGACGATCCACGCGGCCGGATCGGACCTGCTCCAGCTGATCAACGACATCCTGGACCTGTCGAAGGTGCAGGCGGGCAAGATGGACGTCCGTCCCGCCCGCATCGCGATCGTGCAGCTCATGGACTACGTCGAGGCGACCATCCGGCCGCTGACCGCCGAGAAGGGCCTGGACTTCACGGTCCACGTCTCGCCCGAGGTCCCCGCGACGCTCTTCACCGACGAGCAGCGCCTCCAGCAGGTGCTGCGCAACCTCCTGTCGAACGCCGTCAAGTTCACCGACGCCGGCTCGGTGGAGGTGGTGATCCGCATCACGGACGACATCCCGGTCCGCGGCGGTGATCTCGAACACGCCGACCAGGCGATCGCCTTCTCCGTCGTCGACACCGGGATCGGTATCGCGGAGGACAAGCTCCGGGTCATCTTCGAGGCGTTCCAGCAGGCGGACGGCACCACGAGCCGCCGCTACGGCGGCACCGGCCTCGGGTTGTCGATCAGCCGCGAGATCGCCTGGCTGCTCGGCGGCGAGATCCACGCCGAGAGCGAGCCCGGGCGCGGCAGCACGTTCACGCTCTACGTGCCGCTCGACAACGTCCTCGCCGAGGACGACACCACCCCCGTGGGGGCCGTGCTCGCGCGCCAGGTCGGCCAGGAGAGCGCGGGGGAGGCGAACGCCGACCGGCCCGGTCCGCGCGCGCTGCCGCCGGCCGCGCCTCCGGCGGCGGAGCCGCGGCTGCCTGAGGCCGAGTCGGTGCCGAGCCGGGTCCTCGCCATCGAGGAGCCGCAGCCGGGAGGCGGGCCGATCGTCACCACGCTCGCCGGGCTCGGCGACCGGGTCGAGGTCGCCACGGCCGCGACACCGGCCGAGGCCGCCGCGGCGATCGAGCTGTTCGTCCCCGGGTGCATCGTGGTCGACCTGCGCCTGGCCGACGACGGCGCGTGGCGCCTGCTGGACACCCTGGTGGACCGCGCCGACCTGGACAACGTGCCGGTGCTGGTCAACATGCCGTCGCGCCCGAGCCGTTCGGAGGCCGCCCGCCTTCGCGGCTACCGCCGCCGGATCCCCCTGCTGCACCGCGTCTCGACCCCCGACGCGCTCGCCGGGATAGTGACGGAGGCCACATCCGCGGTGGAGGCGCAGCCCAAGCCGACGGTCCACCCGTTCGAGGGGACTTTCCACGGCGAGAAGGTGCTGATCGTCGACGACGACGTGCGCAATGTGTTCGCTCTCACCAGCGTGCTGGAGCAGCACGGCCTGGTCGTCACATACGCCGAGAACGGCCGCGAGGGCATCGAGAAGCTGCAGTCGCAGGTCGACATCAGGATCGTCCTGATGGACATCATGATGCCGGAGATGGACGGCTACGCCACGACGGCGGCGATCCGGCGCATGCCGCAGTACGCGGGGCTGCCGATCATCGCGCTCACCGCGCAGGCGATGAAGGGCGACCAGGCCAAGAGCATCGCGTCCGGTATGTCAGACTATGTCGCGAAGCCGGTGGACACCTCGCACCTGCTCGGGCTGATCCGCACGTGGTTGGACCAATGACCCCGCGGGCGCGCCCCAGGTGTTGTCCATGTCCGGTATATCCGGGTGGCCGATGAAGAGTACGGTGGTTTTCCGGGCGGTTGGCGCCGCCCGGGAACTCCGGGGGTGCCCACGGGGTTGAATCCATGGGAGGGTTCGTGGGGGCTCTTCCGACACCGTAAGTTGGCTCATGGTTACGCCGTGCGGTCACGGTTCCGGAACCGCCTGCCGTGGTGCGCCGCGGAGCACTAGCATGACCGGGACGACCACGAACCTTGACCAGCATGTGTGTACGAAGCGGCAGAGCACTGAGCCAGAGACGAGTGGAGCCGACCGGGACGCGGGCCTGCCCGGGTCGCCGGATCGAAGAGGGTGGGCCATGACGGAGAAGGCCAAGATCCTCCTGGTCGATGACCGTCAGGAGAACCTGCTCGCGCTCGAGGCGATTTTGTCGGCGCTCGATCAGACGCTCGTCCGAGCGCACTCGGGCGAGGAGGCGCTGAAGGCGCTGCTGACCGACGAGTTCGCGGTGATCCTGCTGGACGTGCAGATGCCCGGGATGGACGGCTTCGAGACCGCGGCGCACATCAAGCGCCGCGAGAAGACCCGCGACATACCGATCATCTTCCTCACGGCGATCAACCACGGCCCGCACCACACTTTCCGCGGGTACGCGGCGGGAGCGGTCGACTACATCTCCAAGCCGTTCGACCCGTGGGTGCTGCGCGCGAAGGTCGCGGTTTTCGTCGACCTCTACAAGAAGAACTGCCAACTGCGCGAACAGGCCGCGCTGTTGCGCGGTCGTCTCGACGCCGTGCCCGGCGAGTCGCGGGGCAACGACGTGCTCGGCGAGCTCTTCACGCGCCTCGCCGCGCTGGAGGAGAGCGCCGACGGCATGGTGAAGCAGCTGGAGTCGAACGAAGACCCCGCGCTGGTCGTCTCGGCCCAGCAGGTGCTGAGCCGCGTCGGCAGGCTACGCGCGGTGCTCGACGCCCTGGTCCCGGCTCCGGCCGGCCACGGCGGGCCGACCCCGGAGCGCACGGGAGCCCCGCCGGCCGCGCGGCGTCCTCCGGACGCCGGCTGACCACCGTCGGAGCGGGCACGGGGCGCGCTCCCAGACCACCGGGACACCCGATCGGCCGCACGCCGCCCTCCGGGGGCCGCTGATCAACGGCCCGCGCGAGATGCCTCGGCGCGCGGGGCCTCGCGCGATCGCCGCCCGCGGTCCCGCGGACATGCCGTCGCGGTGCCCGACCGCGCGCGGGGGCCCTGCCAATACGTGGCAAACCGTGCGGATCGTCATATCGGCGCATCGTCGGTTTGCGACACGAGCCGATGAGTGGCCGATGGCGTGGGAGGCGCACCCGTCCGGAGGGTAGCCTCGCCCTTATGGCCACGCGCACCTCCGGCGGAGGCGCCCGGACCGGCGCGACCGCGAAGAAGAAGGCTCCGGCCAAGAAGTCGGCTCAGCCGCCCGCGCCTCCTCCCAAGCAAGGCGCGTTCGAGAAGACCGGCGACATCGTCTTCCGCCTCGTCAAAGGCATCTGGCTCGGGCTGGCACACGCCCTCGGCGGGCTCTTCCGCAGTATCGGCCACGGTGCCCGGGGTCTCGACCCCGCGCACCGCCGCGACGGATTGGGGCTGGCCCTGCTGGGGCTCTCCATCGTCATCGCGGCCGGTGCGTGGGGGGACGTCAACGGGCCGGTCGGGGACGCGGTCGACGCGGTCGTGGCCGGATTCGTCGGCAGGCTCGACGTACTCGTCCCGTTCCTGGTCGCCGCGCTGTCGGTCCGGGTGCTGCGGCACCCCGACCGCAAGGACGCGACCGGCCGCGTCGTCATCGGCAGCATCGCCCTCGTCGCGGGGGTGCTCGGGCTGATTCACATCGGCTCGGGTACGCCCCATCCGAGCGACGGAGCCACCGCGATGCGCGGCGGCGGGGGATGGGTCGGGTGCGCGTTCTCCGTGCCGTTCGTGGACTCCCTCACGCGCTGGGCGGCCATACCGCTTCTGCTGCTGGTGATCTGCTTCGGACTGCTGGTGGTCACCGCGACGCCGATCGCCGCCGCGCCGGGCCGGCTGCGCGCGTACCTCGGCTTCCCCGGCGGCGAGGAGTCGTACGAAGACGCGGACTACGACGGCGGGTTCGACGACGGCGAATACGGCGACGAGTACGGCGAGGTGTCGGAACCGCCGGCCCGGCCGAAGCGCCGTCGCCCGGCCGCCGCGGACACCGCCGACGCCGTGCCGGACGACCCGTCCGACGGACCGGCCCGACGCCCGCGCACCCGGCGCCGCCAAGGGGCGGCGGCCGGCGGCCCGGATCCGATCGATGTCGCCGCAGCCGCGGCGGCGGCGCTCGACGGGGAGAGTTCGCTGGTCGTGCCCTCCGCGCGGCGCCGCAAGGCCGAGAAGGCCGCCGCGGAACGCGAGGCCCGGTCCGCTCCCTCGCATTCGGCGGCCCCGCCGCGCAGCGAGCAACTGACGTTCGCCGGCGGGGAGGTCACGTACCACCTGCCGGGGAGCGACCTGCTGGAGCGCGGCGGCCCGGGCAAGGCGCGCAGCCAGGCCAACGACGACGTGGTCGCGGCACTGTCGCTGGTGTTCGAGCAGTTCAACGTCGATGCCCGGGTGACGGGTTTCACGCGCGGCCCGACCGTGACGCGGTATGTCGTCGAACTCGGGCCCGCGGTCAAGGTGGAGCGCATCACCGCGCTCGCGAAGAACATCGCCTACGCGGTGGCCAGCCCGGACGTCCGGATCATCAGCCCGATCCCCGGCCGGTCCGCGGTCGGTATCGAGATCCCGAACACCGACCGCGAGATGGTCAACCTGGCGGATGTGCTGCTGTCCGACGAGGCGGTCGGGGACGGCCATCCGATGCTCGTGGCGCTCGGCAAGGACGTCGAGGGCGGGTTCGTGGTCGCGAACCTCGCCAAGATGCCGCACATTCTGGTCGCCGGCGCGACCGGTGCGGGCAAGTCCTCGTGCATCAACGGCCTGATCACGTCGATCATGATGCGGGCCACGCCGGACGAGGTGCGGCTGGTGCTGGTCGACCCGAAGCGCGTCGAACTCACCGCGTACGAAGGCATTCCGCACCTGATCACGCCGATCATCACCAACCCGAAGCGCGCCGCGGAGGCACTGCAGTGGGTCGTGCGCGAAATGGACATGCGCTACGACGACCTGGCCAACTTCGGGTTCCGGCACGTCGACGACTTCAACCGGGCGCTGCGGTCCGGCAAGTTGGAGACGCCGCCCGGCAGCGAGCGCGAACTGACGCCGTACCCCTATCTGCTGGTCATCGTCGACGAGTTGGCCGACCTGATGATGGTGGCGCCGCGGGACGTCGAGGACGCGATCGTGCGCATCACGCAGCTCGCCCGGGCCGCGGGGATCCACCTCGTGCTCGCGACGCAGCGGCCGAGCGTCGACGTGGTGACCGGTCTGATCAAGGCCAACGTCCCGTCCCGGCTGGCGTTCGCGACGAGTTCGCTCGCCGACAGCCGGGTCATCCTCGACCAGGCGGGTGCCGAGAAGCTGATCGGCAAGGGCGACGGCCTGTTCCTGCCGATGGGGGCCAACAAGCCGATCCGGATGCAGGGCGCGTATGTCACCGAGGCCGAGATCGACGCGGTGGTCGGGCACTGCAAGGAGCAGCTGCGGCCGGAATACCGCGAGGACGTCACGGGCGTCGAGGGGCCGAAGAAGCAGATCGACGAGGAGATCGGCGACGATCTGGATCTGCTGTGCCAGGCCGCGGAGTTGGTGGTCACGTCGCAGTTCGGGTCCACGTCGATGCTCCAGCGCAAGTTGCGCGTAGGCTTCGCCAAGGCGGGCCGGCTGATGGACCTCATGGAGTCGCGGGGCATCGTCGGTCCGAGCGAAGGGTCCAAGGCACGCGACGTGTTGGTCAAACCCGATGAACTCGATCAGGTAATGACAACGTTGCGTGGGGAATGAACATGAAGGATCCACTCGCGATCTTGTGTTGCAGCTGAGCCACAACGTGTGTTCGCCGGCGTTGAGCCGCGGACCGCCGTTCCGGCCGCCCATAGACTGAATTCCGCCGCAGTGGTTGCACGCTCGGAGGCGTATACGTGTCCATCGGTCAGACTCTCGCCGACGCCCGCATCAGCGCGGGGCTCAGTGTCGATCGGGTGAGTGAGGTCACGCGGATCAGGCAGACCCTGGTCGAGGCGATCGAGCATGACGATTTCACCGGTTGCGGCGGCGACTTCTACGCCCGAGGCCACATCAGGTCCATCGCGCGCGTGGTCGGCGTCGACGCGGACCCGCTGATCGCGGAATACGACGAGACCAAGGGCGGCACACCCGCGCCCAGCCCCTCGGTCATCTTCGAACCAGAGCGGGTCAAACCCGAACGCAAACTCGCACCGAACTGGACGGCGGCCATGGCCGCGGCGGTCGTTGTCGTCCTCGCTTTCGTCATCTTCCAATGGGTCGGCGGCGGCGACGACAACGACAGCGGAAACGCCGCCACCACCACCAGCGCCCCGCCCCCGCCGCCGAACCCCGAACCGGCCGTTTCACCCCCGCCGCCGGCCGCGCCCCCGACGCAGCAAGTCGTCGCGCAGGCTCCCGACCAGGTGACCGTGCGCGCCGACGCGGTCGACGGCAAGAGCTGGATCAGCGTCACCGACGGCGACGGGAAGAAGGTCTTCGAGGGGACCGTCGAAAAGGGCGCGCACAAGGAGTGGAGCAACCCCGAGGAGCTGAGGCTCGTCATTGGCAACGCCCAGGCGATCCACCTCAACGTCAACGGCAAGGACATCGGTCCGGCCAGCACCAAAAGTTCCGTGGCACGTGTGACGTTCACCCCCGGCAACCCCGAACTGGGCTGAAACGTCCGCGAATACGCGAGGGGCCCACGGCCGATCGCCGATCACCCCCGTGGCGGGCGGACGCGGGAACCGTCCCGGGGTGCGATACGCGCGTATCGCGTCCGGGAACGGTTCCCGCGTCCGGTGTTCGCCGTGTCCTGACGTAGGCTTTCCGGCATGCCCGCCCCCCGTACCGCCTCCGAAGAGCGTTCCGTCGACCACGCCGCCGCAGCAGGCCCCACCACCGCCGGCGCCGGACGGACGGTGGCGTTGGTCACGCTCGGCTGCGCCCGCAACGAGGTCGACTCCGAGGAGTTGGCCGGGCGCCTCGAAGCCGACGGCTGGCGGCTGACCGAGGACGCCGCCGACGCGGCCGTGGTCCTGGTCAACACCTGCGGATTCGTGGAGTCCGCGAAGAAGGACTCCATCGACACCGTGCTCGAAGCCGCCGACCTCAAGAAGGAAGGCGGCCCCACACAGGCCGTCGTCGCGGTCGGCTGCATGGCCGAGCGCTACGGGGGCGAACTCGCGGGCGCGCTGCCCGAGGCCGACGCCGTGCTCGGCTTCGACGACTACGAGGACATCGCCGGACGCCTCCGCGCGATCCTCGCGGGGGAGAAGCACACCTCGCACGTGCCGCGCGACCGCAGGAAGCTGCTCCCGCTCAGCCCCGTCGAACGCCAGGCCGCTGCCGGTGCGGTGCCCGGCCACGGAGCCGCCGCCCGCGCGTCGTCACCCGACGACCTGCCCTCGGGCGTCGCCCCGGCCTCCGGGCCGCGGACGCTCCGCAAGCGTCTCGGCGGCGGGCCGGTGGCGTCCGTCAAGCTCGCGTCCGGATGCGACCGGCGGTGCTCGTTCTGCGCGATCCCGTCGTTCCGCGGCTCGTTCCTCTCCCGCCGCCCGACCGACGTCGTCGACGAGGTCCGCTGGCTCGCCGGCGAGGGAGTCCGCGAGATCGTGCTGGTGAGCGAGAACTCCACGTCGTACGGCAAGGACCTCGGCGACCTGCGCCTGCTTGAGGCCCTGCTGCCCGAGCTGGCGGCCGTCGACGGCATCGAGCGCGTGCGGGTCAACTACCTGCAGCCCGCCGAGATGCGCCCCGACCTGATCGGCGTGCTGACCGGGACCGACCGCGTCGTGCCCTACTTCGACCTGTCCTTCCAGCACGCCGCCGAGCCGGTGCTGCGCCGCATGCGCCGTTTCGGCTCACGGGGCGCCTTCATCGATCTCCTCGATCGGATCCGTGCCGAAGCCCCCGAGGCGGGGGCGCGTTCGAACTTCATCGTCGGGTTCCCCGGGGAGACCGAGGAAGACCTCGACGAGCTGACGCGCTTCCTCACCGAGGCCCGGCTCGACGCCATCGGCGTCTTCGGCTACTCCGACGAGGAGGGCACCGAAGCGGCGGGATACGACGGCAAGTTGCCCGACGAGGAGGTCGCCCGGCGGCTCGACCGGGTCTCCCGTCTCGCCGAAGAGCTGACCGCGCAGCGGGCGGAGGAACGCGTCGGCAGCGAAGTCACCGTGCTGGTCGAGGAGATCGTCGGCGTCGACGACGACGGCCTGGTGACCGCCGAGGGCCGCGCCGCGCACCAGGCCCCCGAGATCGACGGGCTGACGGTGCTGCACGGCCGCGACCTCGCGGTCGGGACGTTCGTGCGCGCCCGCGTCGTCGGCAGCGAAGGCGTCGACCTGTACGCCGAGGAGCTGGAGGCTTCCGTGCCCGGGCCCGTCGCGGGCGCCCGCGACCGCACCGCCGCCGCGTCGTCGGGGCCCGCGCGGTGAGCGAAGACCTCCCCACACCCCCCGCCCGCGCGTCGGACGCGGCGCGCGGGTCCGCCGCCCAACGTGCCGAAGCCGTGCGCGCCGCGGCGCAGCTGCGGGCCGAGGCGGTCCGGGCCGCGGCGGCCCAGCGCGCCGAGGCGGTGCGCGCCGCGTCCGCGCACCCGGTCGAGGCCGTGCGCACCGCCGCCGCCAACCACCCGCCCAAGCCCGACCGGCTCGGCGACCCCACCACCTCGGTCAGCATCTGGAACGCCGCCAACATACTGACGATGCTGCGGATCGCCATCGTCCCGCTGTTCGTCTACCTGCTGGTCCAGGACGGCGGGCACGACCCGGTGTGGCGGGCGTACGCGTGGGCGGCGTTCGCGGTCGCCAGCATCAGCGACCGGTTCGACGGCATGCTGGCGCGCCGCCACGGCCTCGTCACCGACTTCGGCAAACTCGTCGACCCGATCGCCGACAAGGCGCTCATGGGCGCCGCACTGATCGGACTGTCGGCGCTCGGTGACCTTCCGTGGTGGGTGACGGGCGTCGTCCTCTTCCGGGAGATCGGCATCACGCTGATGCGCTTCTGGGTGATCAAACGCGGCGTGATTCCGGCCAGCCGCGGGGGCAAGCTCAAGACACTGCTGCAAGGCACCGCGATCGGGATGTACGTCCTGGTCATGACCGGGCCGCTCGCGTCGTTCCGGGCGTGGGTCATGGCCGTCGCGGTGATCGCCACCGTGGTCACGGGGGTGGACTACGTGGTCAAGGCCCTGCGGGGCGGCCGGGACACCGCGGACGGAGCGGACGAGGAGGGCGGGGCCCCGGTCACCGCGGACGCCGCGCACGACCCGGCCGACACGGGACGGGCCGGATAACGGATCAGGGGGCGGGCACGGTGAAGGTCGAACTGGTCGCGGTGGGCGACGAACTGCTCATCGGCGACGTGGTGAACACCAACGCGAGCCGGCTCGGACGCCTGCTCACCGACGCCGGAATGCGCGTCGTCGGCGTCTCGACCGTCGGCGACGGCCTCGACGAGCTGGTGGGCGTGCTGCGCATCGCGGTCGACCGCGCCGATGCCGTGCTGGTCACCGGCGGCCTCGGGCCGACCTCCGACGACCGCACGCGTGAAGCCCTCGCCCGGGTCGCCGGGGTCGGGCTGCACCGCGACGAGGCGGTCGTGCAATGGCTGCGCGAGCGCTACGCGAGCATGGGCCACGAGTTGAACGGCCTCGGCCTCCAGCAGGCGGACGTCCCCGAGGGCGGGCGCGTCCTCCCCAACGACCGCGGCAGCGCGCCGGGCCTGGGGATCGACATCCGCGGCACCGCCGTGTACGCGACACCGGGGGTGCCGCACGAGATGGCCGCGATGGTCGGCGACCAGGTGCTGCCCGACCTGCTGCGCCGCTCCGGATCGCCGGCGCCGCGGGCCCAGCGGGTGCTGCGCACGGTCGGCGTCGGCGAGGGCATCGTCGCGCGCTGCCTCGAACCGCTGGAGACGGAGCTGGCGCAGACCGGCGCGGTCGAGGTGGCGTACCTCGCGGAGCCGGGGGAGACGCGGGTCAAGCTGACGTCGACGGCGTCCGGCGGCGGCGAGGCGGTCGACGCGGCGGCGCTGCGGGCGTACGAACTGCTCGGCGACTGCGTCTACGCGGAAGGAACCAAGACACTTCCCTCGGTCGTTGCCCGGTTGTTGGTGCAGCGCGGTGCCACGGTGGCCGCCGCGGAGTCGCTGACCGGCGGTCTGCTCGCCGCGGCGCTGGTGGCGGTGCCGGGTGTCTCGGCGGCGTTCCGTGGCTCGGTGACCGCGTACGCGACCGATGTCAAGGCGTCGGTGCTCGGCGTCGACGCGGCTCTGCTGGCCGACGAAGGGGCCGTGCATCCGCGGGTGGCGTGCGAAATGGCCGAGGGTGTGCGGTCGCTGTTGTCGGGTACGTACGGTGTGGCCACGACCGGCGTGGCCGGCCCGGACCCGCAGGACGGGCGTCCGGTCGGTGAGGTCCACATCGCGGTCGCGGGCCCGGAGGGCACGGTGGCGGTCGCCGCCCGCCTGCCGGGCGACCGCGACAGGATCCGGACGCTGACCGTCGTGCGGGCCTTGGAACTGCTGCGGCGCACGCTTCTCGGGCTGCCGCGGGAGCACACCCGGGAATTTCCCGGCTGAGAGGGGGGTTGTGCCGGCGATGCGGTGCACACGTAGGGAAGCGGACAAATGTGATGTTTCGTCAGTTTCGCGTGCCGACGTGCCCGTGAGGCTCCACGCCCTCAGTGAACAGGGCGGCGGACCCGGTACACGGCCGAGGTCGGCCGGGTACGGTGGGGCTGTGTCCGTTGCAGCCGCGGTCCTAGGAGGGAGCGACCGATGATTCTGCTTCGTCGCCTGCTGGGTGACGTGCTGCGTCGGCAACGCCAGCGCCAGGGCCGCACCCTGCGCGAGGTGTCGTCGGCGGCCCGGGTCTCGCTCGGGTACCTCTCGGAGGTCGAGCGCGGTCAGAAGGAAGCGTCGTCCGAATTGCTCGCCGCGATTTGTGAGGCGCTGGACGTACGCATGTCGATTGTGCTCCGCGAGGTCAGCGACGAGCTGGCACTCGCCGAGCTGGCGCACACCGAAGGGCTCACGGCGCGTCCGGTGCTGGAGCCGGTCGGCTCGTCGTCGTCCGACCGGGTGCCGGGTCCGTCGTCCGGGCCGGTTTCCACGTCGAACCAGGTGGATGTGGTCGTCGCCGCGTGACCCGCGGTGACGGTGTGGAGGCGCAGCGCGTATCGAGGGCGGTGCGGATCCGAAGGGATCCGGCGCCGCCCTCGCGCGTTCCCGGGGGTCCGACCGGCGCCCGGCCGAGCGCCGTCACCACGGCATCGTCGCGCCGCCGTTGGGGCGCAGGATCTGCCCTGTCGTGAACGCGGCGGCGTCGGACGCCAGGTAGGCGACCGCGTAGGCGACGTCCAGCGGCTCGCCGACGCGCCGCAGCGGCGACAGCCTCGCCATCGGCGCGGTGGTCGCGGCCTTGCGCTCGGGGTCCTCGGTGCCGTCCTCGGCCGTCCAGTGCCGTCCGGTCATGCCCGTGACGGTCCAGCCGGGAGCCACCGCGTTGACGCGGACGCCGTGCGGTCCGACCTCGGTGGCGAGGGTCTTGGTGAGCTGGATCATCGCGGCCTTGGCGGCGCCGTAGCACAGCAGGCCGGGGGCGGCGGTGTCGATCGCGCTGGAGGCCATGTTGACGATGCTGCCGGAGCCCTGCGGGACCATCACGCGGGCGGCGGCGCGGCAGCCGTGGAACGCGCCCTTGAAGTTGACGGCGAGGACGCGGTCCAGGTCTTCGTCGGTCGTGTCGACGACGGTGCTGGTGTGCATGATGCCGGCGATGTTGGCCATCACGTCCAGGCGCCCGAAGTCGGCGGCGACCCGGGCGACGAGGGCGTCGACGGACGCCGCCGACGCCGTGTCGACCTCGGCCGCGACGGCACGGCCCCCGGCAGCGCCGATGAGCGCGGCGGTGGCCTCGGCTCCCGGATGATCGATGTCGGCGCAGACGACGGCCGCGCCGAGTTCGGCGAGGACTTCGCAGCTGCCGCGGCCGATGCCGCTCGCGGCACCGGTGACGACGGCCACGCGGCCGGACAGATCGAGGGCGGTACGCAGCACGGTCAACCTCCCGCGGAGTGCCGGACCCGGGGCGCCGGACCCACTCGCGGACGGTAGATACGATCTGACGAACAGTCAATAAACGTGCGGGGCAAGCCGGGTGGCCGATCGCCGCGCCGTGGCTCGGGTCAACCGGCCCGCTGCTGCGCGAGACACCAGCGGTGGATGTCGCCGTTCGGCTCGAACACCCCGTATTCCGCGAGCCCTTGGCACACGTCCGCGGTCAGCACGATGGTGGTCTCCCGTGCTGCGGCCGGGACGGACGCGGTCGGGCTCGGCGCGGGCCGCCTGGTCGGCGTCGTGCCGCGCGTGGGCGCGGGACGGTGCGAGGGGGCACGAGGGGCGGCCGTGTCCGGCGCCGGGTCACCTGCGGGCTGCCGCGTCGCGGGCGGCGCGGCACCGGGCGCGGGCCCGGCCGTCGCGCGCGCCACGGCGGCGGCCTCCGGCAGCACCGGCGCGCTGGGCGCCACCGGCTCGGCCACCGCGACCGGAAGGCCCGGGGACGGCTCCGGCGCCCCCGATCCCCCGGACACACAGCCCGCGAGCAGGGGCATCGCGACGAACGGCGCCAACAGTGCCGTGCGCGACGGACGACGAGGGGTCACGGGCATCCTCCCAGCGGGGCGCGGTCACCCTGGAGGACGACGCGCCCGGCCGCCGGTCACCCGAAATCCCCCTGACGAGTGTCACCGGCCGTCGTCCGCCGCCGGCTGGCACGCCGGGCACCAGAACACGACACGCTTCGGCTCGCCGGCCTCGGTCCTGCGGATCGGCGTCCCGCAGCGGCGGCACGGGCGTCCCGCGCGGCCGTACACCCAGTTCTCCCGCCCCGGGCGCGGATCCCCGGTGGTGACGTGGCCGATGTGCTCGCGGTTGGCGGACAGCGCGCGGTGCGCGAGGTCCGCCAGCGAGCGCAGGTCGCCCGCCGCGTCGACGCGCGCGAACGGCGACACCCCGCCGAGGAAGCACAGCTCGGCGCGGTACACGTTGCCGACGCCCGCGAGGTTGCGCTGGTCGAGCAGGGCCTCGCCGATCGGCCGGGCCGGCTGCGCGGCCAGCCGCCGGGCCGCTTCGTCCGCGTCCCAGTCCGGGCCGAGCAGGTCGGGTCCCAGATGGCCGACCGCGCGCTCCTCGTCGGCGGTCCCCAGCAACTCGACGACCGGCAGGCGCATGCCCAGCGCCGTGTAGGCGTCGTTGGCCAGGACCACGCGCACCTGGTCGCGCCCGAGGGACCCGGGACGCGCGGCGTCGCGGCCCGATGCGCGGCGGATCCGCCACGCTCCGGGCATGCCCAGGCGCGTGTGCAGCGTCAGGCCCCCGTCGACGCGCAGCAGCAGGTGTTTGCCCCGCGAGACGACGCCGAGCACCGTACGGCCGGACCAGTCCGCGGTCGCGTGGCGCGGCACCCGGAAGTCGGTCCGCGTCAGCACCCGGCCGGCGAGCGCGCCGCGCAGCCGGGTCGCGGTCTGGAACACCGTGTCACCTTCGGGCATGCGTCCCAGTCTCCGGCACGTCCCCGTCGCCGGGAACCCGCGTGTCGGCGGGAGCCGCGCAACCGGTGCCCGGACGCCAAGGGAGCACAACCGGTGTCACATCCGTGCGGCCAGGAACACGTGTGCGACACCGGTTGTGCTCTGCCCCTACCGTGGCGCGTGCAGGGTCGTCACGGGCGAGGTTCCTCCTGTGGAGGTACGGAATGGCGTTGCCTCCGTGACTCGATACTGCGCGACGGACGTGACCAGCGTGTTTCGTCCGGCGGGCGAGAAAGTAACGAAAAGGTCTCACCCGCGAAGGCGCAGGCCGCGCGGGGTGGCGTGGAAGCCCGCGGCCTCGAGCGCGCGGCCGAGCGACGAGGTGAGGATCCCTTCGCCGTCCGCACGCTCGACCGTGAGCTTGCCGAGGGCCCCCTCGCGGACCGCGAGCGCCAGCGCGTCGACGGCCGGCTGAAGCCGCAGCGGGTCCTCCGTCCACGTCAGCAGCGACCGGCCGCCGCGCTCGACATACAGCACCAGCGCTCCGTCGACCAGCACCACCAGCGCCCCCGCCTTGCGCCCGGCGCGATGCCCGCCGGCCGCGTCGCCCGGGCGGTCCGGCCACGGCAGCGCGGCGCCGAAGGGGTTGGCCGGATCGGCGGCGGCCAGCAGCAGCGCGCGCGGTCCGCCGTCGTCGGTGGCGCGGAAACCGGGTCGGCCCCCGGACGGCCCGGCACCGGGACCACCCGCGCGGGCCGCCCGCTCGGGCTCCGCGCCCGGGAAACCCGGCTTCGCGTGATGCGGACCGCGCTCGTCCGGTCCGCCGCCGAAGCCCGGCCCCGCGCCGGGGACGCCGCCGAACGGATCGCCCGCGCCCGCCTCGGCGCGCCGCTCGGCCGCCTGGTGCAGCGCCCGCAGCCGGTCCACCGCCCCGTCCGCCGCGAACTGCGCGGCGCCCAGGCCCTCGACGAAATAGCCGCGGCGCACCCGCCCGGTCTCCTCGAACACCGACAGCACCCGGTACGCCGCGGAGAACCCGCCGGGGCTGCCCTCGGCGACCACCGCCCCGCGCGTGACCACCCCGTGCCGGTCCAACAGCGTCTCCGCGAGCGCGTGTGCCCGCCGCGTCGGATCGGCCTCGCGCTCCGGGGCCAGCGACCACCGCCCGACCGCGCTCGGCGGCGCCGTGCGCGCGGGCATCAGCGGGCGCCCGCCGCGTCCCAGGCCCGCGTAGCGTCCGCGCGGCGTCGCCCGCCGGGCCCGGTGCGCGGTCGACCCGGCCGTCCGGCCCGACCCCATCAGCCCGCGCAGCGGCGCCAGCGTGTCGCCGGTGACGTACCCGGCCCACGCGAGGTCCCACAGCGCCTCGACGACCTCGGCGTCGGACGGCGCCACACCCGCGTCCGACAGCAACTCCGCGACGCGGTCCGCGATCTGACGGAAGAACAGGCCGTAGCCCGCGGCCAGGGCGTCGAGGATCGCCCGGTGCACCGGCCCCGCGTCCAGCGGCGCGGGCGGCGGCGCCACCAGCGGTGCCGCGTCCGCGAGATACAGCGACACCCAGCCGTCGTTGCCCGGCAGCGCCCCGTGCCCGGTCCACACCACCTCGCCGCTCGCGCACAGCTCGTCGAGCAGCGCGGGCTGATAGCCCGACACCCGGGCGGGAAGCACCAGCTTCTCCAACGCCGACGCCGGAACCGACGCGCCCTGCAACTGCTCGACCGCGCGCACCAGCCCGTCGATGCCGCGCAGACCGCGCGCTCCCGCGCCGCCCACCCCCTGCCACACCGGAAGGAAGCGGGCGAGCGCGATTGCCGGGACCGGTTCGACCTCGTGCCGCAGCGCCGCAAGCGAGCGCCGCCGCAGCATCCGCAGGACCTCGGCGTCACACCACTCGGTGCCCGCGCCGCCCGGCCGGAACTCGCCCGACACCACCCGCCCCGACGCCGCCAGGCGTTCGTACGCCCCGGCCACCACCGCGGTGCCGAGCCCGAAGCGCGCCGCCGCGTCCGCCGCATGGAACGGACCCCGCGTCCGGGCGTGCCGTGCCAGCAGGTCACCGAGCGGATCACGGACCGGCTCGGTAAACGCCTCCGGAACCCCCACCGGCAACGGGGTGCCCAGCGCGTCGCGCAACCGCCCGGCGTCCTCGATCGCCGCCCACCGCTCGACCCCCGCGATACGCACGCGGATCGCGCGCCGGGCCTCTTCGAGGGCGACCAGCCACCGCGACGTCTCGGCGGCCGTGCCCAGACTGCGCGCCGCGGCCTCCTCCGTCGTCAGCGGCCCCAGCAGCCGCAGCAGATCGGCGACGCCTTCCGCGTCGCGCGCCCGCCGGTCGTCGGCGAGCCGCTGCAACTCCGCCTCGGTGCGCGCGACGACGTCCGCATCCAGCAGTTCGCGCAGCTCGGCCTGCCCCAACAGCTCCGACAACAGCCGCGAGTCGAGCGCGAGCGCCGCGGCCCGGCGTTCCGCGAGCGGCGAATCGCCCTCGTACATGAACTGCGCGACGTAGCCGAAGAGCAGCGACCGCGCGAACGGCGACGGCTCCGGGGTGGTCACCTCCACGATGCGCACCTTGCGGGCCGTGATGTCGGCCATCAGCCCCGCGAGGCCCGGCACGTCGAACACGTCCTGAAGGCACTCGCGCATCGTCTCCAGAACGATCGGGAACGAGCCGTACTCGCTCGCCACCGACAGGAGTTGCGCGGCCCGCTGACGCTGCTGCCACAGCGGAGTGCGCCGACCCGGCACCCGGCGCGGCAGCAGCAGCGCCCGCGCCGCGCATTCGCGGAACCGCGACGCGAACAGCGCCGAACCGCCCACCTCGGCCGTGACCAGCGGCTCGACCTCGGAGGCGTCGAACACCGCGAAATCCGGCGGCAGGCTGAAATCGCTGTCGAGGTCGAGGCTGCCGTCGCCCCCGAACGGATCGGTGTCGGGCAGCCGCAGCACGATCCCGTCGTCGCCGTGCATCGTCTGCACGTCGAGCCCGGTCCGCTCCCGCAGCCGCGCCCCGATTGCCAGAGCCCACGGCGCGTGCACCTGCGCCCCGAACGGCGAGTGCACCACCACCCGCCAGTCGCCCAACTCGTCGCGGAACCGCTCGACGACGATCGTCCGGTCGTCCGGCACGTGCCCGCACGCCTCACGCTGCTCGGCGAGGTACGCGAGGAGGTTGTCGACCGCCCACGCGTCCAACCCCGCCGCGGCCACCCGCTCGCGCGCCCGCGCCTCGTCCATCGCCCCGATCTCTCGGACGAACGCTCCCAGCGCACGCCCGAGTTCGAGCGGGCGGCCGAGCGCGTCACCGTGCCAGAACGGCAGTTTGCCGGGCACTCCGGGCGCCGGTGTGACCAGCACCTTGTCGTGCGTGATGTCCTCGATGCGCCACGACGACGTGCCGAGTGTGAACACGTCGCCCACCCGCGACTCGTAGACCATCTCCTCGTCCAGCTCGCCCACGCGCCGGCCGCCTTTGCGCGCGTCGTCGCCCGCGGCGAGGAAGACCCCGAACAGGCCGCGATCGGGGATCGTGCCGCCGCTGGTCACCGCGAGCCGCTGCGCGCCCGGCCGCGCGCTCAGCGTCCCCGCGACGCGGTCCCAGACCAGGCGCGGGCGCAGCTCGGCGAAGGCGTCGCTCGGGTAGCGCCCGGCGAGCATGTCGAGCACCGCCTCGTACGCCGACACCGGCAGCGACGCGAACGGCGCGGCCCGGCGGACCAGGGCCAGCAACTCCTCGACGTCCCAGTCCTCCACCGCGACCATCGAGACGATCTGCTGCGCGAGGACGTCCAGCGGGTTGCGCGGCGGACGGACCGCCTCGATCGCGCCCTCGCGCATGCGCTCGGTCACCACCGCCGTCTGCACGAGGTCGCCGCGGAACTTCGGGAAGACCACGCCGCGCGACACCGCGCCGACCTGGTGGCCCGCACGGCCCACGCGCTGGAGCCCCGAGGCGACCGACGGCGGCGACTCGACCTGCACGACCAGGTCGACCGCGCCCATGTCGATGCCCAGTTCGAGACTGGACGTGGCCACCACCGCGGGCAGCCGGCCCGCCTTGAGGTCCTCCTCGACCACGGCCCGCTGCTCCTTGGACACCGACCCGTGGTGGGCGCGGGCCAGCACGGGCGGCGCCCCCCTGCCGCTGCCGGCCTGCGCCATCAGCTCGGCGGGCGCCGAGGACTCGGGCAGCGCCTCGCCGGTCGCGCGCTCGTGCGCGATCTCGTTGAGGCGCCCGCACAGGCGTTCGGCGAGACGGCGCGAATTGGCGAACACGATCGTCGACCGGTGCGCCTCGACCAGGTCGACGATCCGCTCCTCGACGTGCGGCCACACCGACGCCCGCCGGACCTGGCCCAACTCGTCGTACTCGGTCGGACGCGCGCTCAGCTCGCCCAGGTCCTCCACGGGCACGACCACCGACAGGTCGAACGTCTTGGCGGCCGGCGGCTGCACGATCGCGGCGTCGCGGGTGCCGCACAGGAACCTCGCGACCTCGTCGACCGGACGCACGGTCGCGGACAGCCCGATGCGCCGGGCGGGCTTGTCGAGCAGCCGGTCCAGGCGCTCCAACGTGAGCGCGAGGTGGGCGCCGCGCTTGGTCCCCGCGACGGCGTGCACCTCGTCGACGATGACCGTGTCGACGCCGCGCAGCGCGTCGCGCGCCTGCGAGGTGAGGATCAGGAACAGCGACTCGGGGGTGGTGATCAGGATGTCCGGCGGCTTGGCGGCGAACCGGCGGCGGTCGGCCGCGGGGGTGTCGCCGGAGCGGACGCCGACCTCGATCTGCGGCTCCGGCAGCCCCATCCGCACGGACGCCTGCCGGATACCCGCGAGCGGCCCGCGCAGGTTGCGCTCGACGTCGACCGCGAGCGCCTTCAGCGGTGACACATACAGCACGCGGCAGCGGCGGCGCGGATCGGCCGGCGGGGGCTCCGCGGCGAGGCGGTCGAGAGCGGAGAGGAACGCGGCCAGGGTCTTGCCGGATCCGGTCGGCGCCACGACGAGCGCGTCGCGCCCCTCGGCGATCGCCCGCCACGCACCGGCCTGGGCGGCCGTCGGCGCGTGGAACGCGCCCGAGAACCAGGCTCGGGTGGCGGGGGAGAAGGCGTCGAGGACCGCCGCGGGGTCTTCGCTTCCGGGGGAGGGCGCGTCGTGGTCATGCATAGCCGTTCCATCGTGCCTCGCGGCACCGACAACGCGCCCCCGGGCCGTCGCGGGCGCGGTACCGGCGCGCCCGGTGCCCCGGGGGCGCCCGGGATAATGGGGGCATGCGACTGACCGACTTCTGGGAGCGGATGCGCGCGCACTTCGGCGCGGCCTACGCCGACTCGTTCGCGCGCGACCACGTCATGGCCGAGCTGGGCGGCCGTACGGTCGTCCAGGCCCTCGACGCGGGTTTCGACGCCAAGGACGTCTGGCGCGCGGTGTGCACGGCGATGGACGTGCCCCCGGCACACCGCTGACCGGCGGCTGCGTCCGGGCGGCTACTTCCAGAACTGGAAGAGCCGGTAGCCCAGCGACGCCCATTCGTCCGGTACGTCGAGCGCCTCGGTGACCTGGTGCACCTGGTCGAAGAACCAGTGGTTGATCTCCGGCGTGAACAGCAGGCCGAAGAGCAGCAGCGGCGCGAAGGGGGCGTACGGCGCGATCGCGCGGCGGAAGTCGTACGACAGCCACGGCTCGATGACGCCGTAGCCGTCCAGGCCCGGCACCGGGAGCAGGTTGAGGATGGCCGCGATGATCTGCAGCTGCGCGTAGAACACGAAGGCCGCGTAGAACGACGGGCTCGCGCCGTCCAGCGCCGAGGAGTTGATCAGGGCGACGCAGATGCCGGCGATGGTCACGTTCGTCAGCGGGCCCGCCGCCGAGACGAGGCTGTGCTGCACGCGCTTGCGGATGCGGTCGCGTTCGATGTAGACGGCGCCTCCGGTGAGCGGGATGCCGCCGAGCAGCACGAAGATCGTCGGGATGATGAAGGTGAACAGCGGGTCGCTGTATTTGATCGGATTGAGCGTCAGATAGCCCTTGCCGATCACCGAGGTGTCGCCCGCCCGCAGTGCCGTGAAGGCGTGCATGAACTCGTGCAGGCACAGCGAGATGAGCCAGCCTGTCATGACGAACAGGAAGACCTGGATCTCCTGGTCGCCCGAGCCGCGCCACAGCAGGGCGCCTGTCCCGGCGAACACCACGACGAGCGCGAGGAAGATGGGTGAGGGCCGCACATGCCGCAGCCGTGAGCCGGGGCGGGTCCACGCGTCGGTCATTGGAGCAGTATGACGGTGTTCGGTGGCCCCGCACAGGTGCCCCCGGCGGCGTCGCGGTCGGGGACGCCCGGAGGCGGTCACCCGGGTGACCGCCTCCGGGCCCCGGAGTATCGCGGCGGGCGGGGCCGACGGCCCCGGGATCGGGTGGCGGCCCGATCCCGGGGCCCGTCGGGGCACCCGCCCGCAGCCGCGCCCACCGCCTCGTGCGAGGCGGCGCAGGGGTGCGCGCACTCCGGGCCGGGGTTGTGGCGCCGCGCGGCGCCGTCGGTGCCGTGCGGCGGGACGCGCGCTCCGGCGGCGTGATCGGCGGAAAGCGCGTCGCGCCGGGTCGCGGCGTCGGTCAGTGGAACGCGTGCTCCGGGCCGGGGTAGTCGCCGCCCACGACGTCGGCGGCGAAGGACCGGGCCGCGTCGCCCAACGTGGTGCGCAGGTCGGCGTACCGCTTGACGAACTTCGGCAGTTTGCCGGGTGTCAGGCCGGCCATGTCGGTCCAGACCAGTACCTGCGCGTCGCAGCCCGCGCCCGCGCCTATCCCGACGGTCGGGATGTCCAGTTGCGCGCTCACCCGGGCGGCCAGCTCCTCGGGGACCAGCTCCAGCACCACCGCGAAGGCGCCCGCGGCCTGCATGGCCTTGGCGTCGGCGATCAGCTGCGCCGCGGCCTCGTCGCCGCGGCCCTGCACGCGGTAGCCGCCGAGCACGTTGACCGACTGCGGGGTCAGCCCGAGGTGGGCCATGACGGGGACGCCCGCCGTGACGAGGGCCTCCACCTGCCGGGTCATCGCGGCGCCGCCCTCGAGCTTGACCGCACCGGCGCCGGCCTCCTTCAGAAAGCGCGCGCCGGTCTCCAACGCCTGCGCGGGCGAGGCCTGGTAGGAGCCGAACGGCAGGTCGGCGACGACGAGGGCGCGCTTCGTGCCGCGGACGACCGCGCCGGTCAGCATGACCAGCTGGTCGACGGTCACCGGAATGGTGTTCTCGTAGCCGAGGTGGTTGTTGCCGGCCGAGTCGCCGACCAGGAGCACGGGGATGCCGGCGTCGTCGAACACCGAGGCGATCATCGCGTCGTACGCCGTCAGCATCGGCCACCGCTCGCCGGCCTTCTTGGCGCGGGCGAGGTCGCGGACGGTGACGCGCCGACCGGTGCCGGTGCCGCCGTAGAGGGTGAGCCCGGGGCCTTCGGACGCCGCCGGCGGGGTGGGCGCGGGGGCGGAGGCGTTGGGCTGCTGGGCATGCTGCTCGGACATCGCAAACTCCTCATCTCGAGGCGCACGGTCGGCGTCCCCGGACTAACGCCATGGTGACACGACACGTTCGATGGGAACAGGGGCCACCGCGGCTTGTCGGTCGCGCGCGGTTTGCCGAATGTTTGCTATACGAGACTGGCTCGTATCGTAAAAGCGAGTACCGTCAGGGAGAGAAAATCGAGACACGCCCGTTTCGAATCCCGTTTCGCACCAGCGCACGCATCTTCGTGGGGGACCCCCGTCATGACCTCTCAGGCGGCCGAGCCGCCGCGTACCGTCGACCCGCACATCCACCGCCGCCGCTGGTACATCCTCGGCGTGCTGGTGATCAGCCTGCTGGTCGTCGTCCTCGACAACTCGATCCTCAACGTCGCCATCAAGGTGATCGCCGACCCCGACGAAGGACTCGGCGCGTCGCAGAGCCAACTGCAATGGGCGATCAACTCCTACACCCTCGTCTTCGCCGGTCTGCTGTTCACCGCCGGCATCCTGGGTGACCGGTTCGGCCGCAAGAAGCTGCTGCTCTTCGGCATGATCGTCTTCGGCCTCGCGTCGTTCCTCTCCGCGATGTCGCAGAGCCCCGGCCAGCTGATCGCGGCGCGTGCCCTGATGGGCTTCGGCGGGGCCTTCGTGATGCCCGCCACGCTCTCGATCATCAGCAACGTCTTCGAACCGCACGAGCGGGCCAAGGCCATCGGCATCTGGTCGGGCGCGGTCGGCCTCGCCATCGCGATAGGGCCCATCACCGGCGGCGCCCTGCTCGAACACTTCTGGTGGGGCTCGGTCTTCCTGATCAACGTGCCGATCGTCGTGATCGGCGTACTCGCGATGATCTTCGTCGTCCCCGACTCCAAGGACCCGCGCCCCGGCAAGCTCGACCCGGTCGGTGTCGCGCTGTCGATCGCCGGGCTGGTCTCCCTCGTCTACGGCATCATCAAGGGCGGCGAGGACTCCTGGACCAGCCCGATGGTGCTGCTGACCATCGCCGTCGGCGTCGTGATCCTCGCGGTCTTCGTCTGGTACGAGCGCCGCAGCGACCATCCGGCGCTGGACGTCAAGTTCTTCCGCGAACCGGCCTTCTCCGCCGCCGCCGCGGCCATAGGGCTGGTGTTCTTCGCGCTCATGGGCGTGACCTTCTTCATGGCGTTCTACCTGCAGAGCGTGCGCGGCTACACCCCGCTGGAGACGGGCCTGTTCCTGCTGCCGCTCGCCGTCGGGCAGCTGATCTTCGCGCCGCGCAGCGCCGGGCTGGTCCGCAGGTTCGGCGTCCGCGCGGTCACCACCGTCGGCATGCTGGTGGTCACCGCGACGTTCCTGTCGTTCACCCCGATGGGCCGCGACACCCCGATGTGGCTGCTGTGCGGCGTCTTCTTCTTCCAGGGCGTCGGCATGGCGCTGGTGATGCCGCCCGCGACCAACTCGGTCATGGCGTCGCTGCCGCGCGAGAAGGCGGGCGCGGGATCGGCCGTCACCAACACCGTCCGGCAGATCGGCGGCGCCCTCGGCGTCGCGGTGCTGGGCTCGGTGCTGTCGTCGGTCTACCGCGACCGCATCGGCGGCAACGGCGTCCCCAAGGGCGCCGACGAGTCCATCGAGGCCACGCTCGGCGCGGCCGAGCACGCCGGCCCGTCGGGCCTCGCGTGGGTGGAGCCCGCGAAGGACGCGTTCATCGGCGCGATGCACTACGCCGCGCTCGGTTCCGCGATCGTCGCCGCCATCGGCGCTTTCGTGGTGTTCCGCTGGCTGCCGCGCCCGGCCGCCCCGGCCGTCCCCGGCCCAGCGGAGGAGGTACGCGAGGACGCTAAGGTCTGACCGGTGAGTTCCCAGATGGACGACGCGAAAGCGGTCGGGCCCGGCACGCGGCCGGTGCCGTGTGCCCGCCCGCGCGGCCGTCCGCGCAGCGCCGCGGCCGAACGCGCCATCCTCGACGCCACGCTGCGGCTGATCGGGCGGCACCGCAGCGTCGGCGCGGTGTCCGTCGAGGCGGTCGCGCAGGAGGCCGGGGTCGGCAAGGCGACCATCTACCGGCGCTGGTCGAACAAGGAGGCGCTGGTCATCGCCGCGGTCGAGGCCGCCGAGCAGCCGATCCCCGAGCTGGATGGCGTGAACGTGCGCGACGACCTGATCCGCCTGCTGACCGTGATGCGGCAGAACATGATGGACCGCCGCGCCGAGGGCCTGGTCTCGCTGGTCCTCGGCGAGGTGGGCCGGCACCCGGAGCTGCACCGCCGCTACCACGAGGTGGTCATAGAGCGCCGCCGCGAGGCCATGCGCGTGGTCCTGCGCCGCGGCGTCGCGACCGGAGAACTGCGCGGCGACGTGCCGATCGAGTTGATGAAGGACCTGCTCACCGGGCCGCTGCTGATCCGCAAGATGGTCGACGACCTGGACATCCCCGCCGAGCTGCCCGAGCTGATCGTCGACACCGTGCTGCACGGCGTCGCGGCCGGCGCCGCGGAGACGACCCGCTGACGTCCCGCCGCGAGGGCCGTGCCCGGGCGGTACGGTCGGCGCCCGGTTTGTGACGAGTGTGTCCCGGAACCGTGCCGGAGCCGGGGACGCGGAACCCCCCGAACCGCCGCACGCGTCCTGCAAGGACGTACGCGATATTCGGCACGGCGCCCTCGACGCCCGCGCCGTGCGACCCGGGGAGACGACATGGCAGGCAGCACCGCGGCGGACACCCAGGCGCCGCCGGCGCCCGTCCCGGGTCGGCCTCCGGGACGCCGGCCCGGCCTCGCCGGCGTCCGCGACGTCGTCCGGGACGGCCTGCGGCGGCCGGCCTGGCGGCGCGGCCGGGTCGTCGCGGCGTGCGCGGTCGTCGTCGCCCTGCTCATGGCGGGGCACGGCCTGATTCCCAACACCCCCGGCCGGGTCGGCTCGCTCGTCGAGACGTTCCTGCCGTGGACCGCGGTCCTGGTGCCGCCGCTGCTGCTGGCCGCCGCCGTCCGCAGGTCGTGGACCGCGCTGGTGGCGACGGTCCTGCCCGCGGTCGTGTGGCTCGCGATGTTCGGCGGCACGGTCTTCTCGTCGGCCGGCAGCGGCCCGTACGACGTGCGCGTGGTGACGCACAACATCAACGCCGAGAACCCCGACCCCGCCGGGACCGCCCGCTCGCTGCTCGGGGCCGAGGCGGACATCGTCGCGCTGGAGGAGATCCCGACCGGTGAGCGGGACGCGTACGGCGCCGTCCTGGACGCGGCCTACCCGCACCGCGCGGCCGAGGGCACCGTCGCGCTGTGGAGCCGCTATCCGATCACGCGCGTCACGCCGGTCGACGTCGGCATGGGCTTCATCCGCGCGATGCGCGCCGAGGTCCGCACCCCGCGGGGGGACGTCGCCGTCTACGTCGCCCACCTGGCCTCGGTCCGCTTCCGGCCGGACGGATTCGGCGTCGCCTCGCGCGACGAGACCGTGCGGCGCCTCGCCGACGCGGTCGACGCCGACCCGGCCGAGCGGGTCGTGGTCCTCGGCGACCTCAACGGCACCGTCGACGACCGCGGCCTGGAACCGCTGACCGACGGCCTCACCGACGCGCAGGAGGCCGCGGGCGGCGGGTTCGGCTTCACATGGCCCGCGTCGTTCCCGATGGCGGCGATCGACCACGTGCTGGTGCGCGGCCTCGACACCGTGAGTGCCAAGGTGCTGCCGAAGACCCCGAGCGACCACCGGCCGATCAGCGCCGACCTGGCGTTCTGACCCGGTCCGCCCCCGGTCCACCCCGAACCGCCCCCGACGCGGGACGCAAATCCCTTCGACCGCGCGGGAGTTCGCCGCCTACGCTGGGCCGCTGGGCATCCGAGGCACCAGCGAAAGGCGCAGCACCGATGACACGGGCCTTCCCACCGTCCGGACTCGCGGAACACCCCGAACCGCTCGTCGAGGGCCACCCGTTCCGCCAGTGGAAGACCTGGCGGATGCCCGGCGACCTCACCCTCACCGGGTACTCGCGGGCCAACGACAAGACCTTCTTCCACATCCCCGAACTCAGGTGCGTGCTCGACGCGGGGCTGTGCGAGGGCCGCCGAGCGGAGAACGTCTTCCTGACCCACACGCACCACGACCACGTGAAGGACCTCGACTTCCTCGCCGACCGGGACGGCGGCACCGACATCTGGCTGCCCGCCGAGGCGGTCCCGTTCGCCGAGGCCTACCTGCGCTCCTCCGCCGAGCTCAACCACGGCGCCGCGTACGACCCGGCGCTCGCGGGAGGCCACCGCCTGCACGGGGTGCGCGGCGGCGACACGTTCACCTTCGGCCGCCGCGGCCACCGGGTGCGCGTCGTGCGGTGCGAGCACAAAGTGCCGTGCGTCGGCTACGCGTTCTCCGCGCCCGTCACCTCGCTGCTCCCCGAATACGCGGAGCTGCGCGCCGAATTGCTCGGCACCGGCCGAGGCGCCGAGTTCGGCCGCATCATGGCGCGGAAGCGCCGGGAGGGCGTCGCGGTGGACGAGGTCACCCACCGCCCGCTGTTCGCGTTCCTCGGCGACACGCACACCGACGTCTTCGCCGACAACCCCTGGCTGTTCGACTATCCCGTGCTCATCACGGAGTGCACGTTCCTGGACGACGCCGAGAAGGAACGCGCCGACCGGGTCGGCCACACGGTCTGGAGCCGCCTGGCCCCGATCGTCGCCGCGCATCCGGAGACGGTGTTCGTGCTCACGCACTTCAGCCTCCGCCACACCGACCGCGACGTCCTGGAGTTCTTCCGGGCCGTGCGGCGGCAGGACGCCTCCGGCGGCCCGGCGAACATCCTGCCGTGGATCCATCCCGGCAGCCGCCTCCCGGAACAGCACCAGTCCTCGGGCGGCTGAGCCGGCGGGTCAGCTCTCGCGCCACCGGCTGGTGATCGGCAGGCGGCGGTCGCGGCCGAAGGCCTTGAGGGAGATCTTGGTGCCCGGCGGGTACTGGCGGCGCTTGTACTCCGCGGTGTCCACGAGCTTCAGGACGCGGTCCACCAGCGCCGGGTCGAACCCCGCGCCGACGATCGCGTCCCGGCCCATGTCCCGTTCGACATAGCGGTCCAGGATGTCGTCGAGCAGGTCGTACTCCGGCAGCGAGTCGGAGTCCTTCTGGTCCGGGCGCAGCTCGGCGCTCGGGGGCTTGCTGATGGAGTTCTCCGGGATCGGCGGCACCTCGCCGCGCCGCAGCGCCTCGGCGTTGCGCCAGCGCGCGATGCGCCACACCGTCGTCTTGGGCAGGTCCTTGATCGGGGCGAAACCGCCGACCGCGTCGCCGTACAGCGTCGAGTAGCCGCAGGCCAGTTCGCTCTTGTTGCCGGTCGCGAGCACGAGGTGCCCGTCCTGGTTCGAGATGCCCATCAGCGTGGTGCCGCGCACACGCGCCTGGAGGTTCTCCTCGGCTAGCCCGGTCAATTTGAGCGAGCCGAGGTACGCGTCGACCATCGGCGCGATCGGGACCTGCCGGTAGTCGAGCCCGATGCGCGCGGCGGTGTCGGCGGCGTCGTCCCTGGAGTGCTCGGAGGAGTAGCGGCTCGGCATCGACACGCCGTACACGTTCGCGCCCCCGATGGCGTCCGCGGCGATCGCGGCGACCAGGGCGGAGTCGATGCCGCCGGACAGGCCGAGCAGCACGGAGGAGAAGCCGTTCTTGACGACGTAGTCGCGCAGCCCCGCGACCAGCGCACCGTAGATCTCGGCGTCGTCCGACAGCTTGGCGGCGATCACCGGCGGTCGCGGCTCGTACGCGGCGGCTGGTGCCTCGGAGAGCGTCGCCGTCTCGATCGTCAGGCCGTCGGCGACCACGTCGCCCGCGTTGTACGCGCTCGCGTCGGTCGACGCCGCGGGCAGGTCGAGGTCGGCGACGAGCAGCGACTCCTCGAACTGCGGCGCGCGGCCGAGCACCGCGCCGGCGGCGTCGACCACCAGGGAGTCGCCGTCGAAGACCAGTTCGTCCTGGCCGCCGACCATGTTGACGTACGCCAGCGCGCACCCCGCCTCGGCCGCGCGCCGCCGGGCGAGTTCGAGGCGCACGTCGTCCTTGGCCAGCTCGTACGGCGAGCCGTTGACCACCATGAGCAGCCCGGCTCCGGCGGCACGCACCGCGGCGACCGGCCCGCCGTCCTGCCACAGGTCCTCGCAGATCGCCAGCGCCACGTCGACGCCGTGCACGCGGACCACGGCGAGCTTGTCGCCGGGCACGAAGTAGCGGAACTCGTCGAACACCCCGTAGTTGGGCAGGTGGTGCTTCGCCGACCGCATGGCCACCCGGCCGCCGTGCAGCACCGCGACCGCGTTCTGCGGGGCTCCGGCCGGCAGCCCGAGCCGGGGGGTGGCCGTGGCGCTGCGGTCGAGGTAGCCGACGACCACGGCGAGGTCGCCCAGCCCCTCGTCGGCGAGCCGGACGGCCAGCGCGTCGAGCGTGCGGCGGGAGGCCTCGACGAACGAGGAGCGCAGCGCGAGGTCTTCGACGGGGTAGCCGGTGAGCGTCATCTCGGGGAAGGCGACCAGGTGGGCGCCTTGTTCCGCCGCGCGCTTGGTCCACGCGACGACCAGGTCCGCGTTGCGGGCGAGGTCGCCGACCGTCGGGTTGATCTGACTGAGGGCGATCCGAAGCTGAGGCACGGTGCCAGCCTACCCATGGTTGACGTCAGTGTGACGAATAGTCGGCCGAGAGTGGCGTACGTCTCGCCGCGCGGTCGTGCCCGCCGGGCACCGCGACACCGCGCAGCTTGTCGGGATTCACGACACCCTGGATCCCCGCGATGCCGCCGTCGCGGATCTCCGGGCTGAGCAGCAGCCGGCGCTCCCCGGAGTCCAGCAGCAGCGCGTGGCCGCCGTTGACCGCGACCACATACGCGTCGGCGGGCGCGCGGCGCCCCAGGACGCCCAGCAGGAACCGCGCGACCTTGTCCCGCCCGAGGATCGGCCTGCGCGCGGCACGCGCCCGGCCGCCGCCGTCGTTCCACAGCACCACGTCCCGGGCCAGCAGCGACTCCAGCCCGCTGCGGTCGCCGGTCACCGCCGCCGCGACGAACCGCTCGACCAGCGCGAGGTGCTCGGCGGAGTCGACCGCGAAACGCGCCCGGTCGCCGTCGAGGTGCGCCGCGGCACGGCGGTGGAGCTGGCGGGCGTGGGCCGCGGTGACCCCCACCGCCTCCGCGATGTCCTGGTACGGCAGTTCGAAGGCCTCGCGCAGCAGGTACACCGCGCGCTCCGGTGGCGACAGCCGCTCCATCAGGCGCAGCGCGGCCAGCGACACCGTCGCGCGCTGCGCCGCGGACTCGGCCGGGTCCAGCGCGAGCCGCCCGGATGGCACCGGCTCGGGCAGCCACGGGCCGACGTACGACTCGCGCCGCCTCCGAGCCGACCGCAACTGGTCGAGGGCGAGCCGGGTGGTCGCGGTGACCAGCCAGCCGCGCGGCTCCTCGACGGGCGTGTCGGCGACCGCGCGGCGCCAGCGCAGCCAGGCCTCCTGGACGACGTCCTCGGCGTCCCACCAGCTGCCGAGCATGCGGTACGCGAGGCCGAGCAGCACCGGGCGGTGCCGCTCGAACGCCTCGTCGCACCCGGCCTCCCGCACCCGGCCGCCGGGGATGGTCTCCGTCATGCCGCCTTCGGGGGGTTCGGGGGCCGCATGTGCGTGCTGATCGCGAGCCGGTTCCACACGTTGATGGTAGAGATCGCGAGCAGCAGGTCGGCCGCCTCGCGCTCGTCGAAGACCGCGTGGACCTCGGCCCAGACGTCGTCCGGCACGCCGCCCTCGCTGATCCGGGTGACCGCGTCGGTCAGGGCCAGCGCCGCCCGCTCCCTCGCGTTGAAGAAGTGCGGGACCTCCCGCCACGCCGTCACGCCGAACAGCCTGCGGACGTCCTCGCCCTCGGCCAGCGCGTCCTGCGTGTGCATGTCGACGCAGAACGCGCAGCCGTTGATGACCGAGGCGCGCGTCTTGACCAGGTGGTAGAGCGTGCGCTCGACATTGGCCCGGGCGTACTTCTCCAGGCCGAGCACGGCCTTGTAGCCCTCGGGCGCCGTGGCCTGCATGTTCAGGGCGCGCTCGCGCATCGTGGGTCCCGCCTTCCGCTGGGGGCCGCCGCGCCGCCCGATGCGGCGCGGCCGACAGAACGACGGGGCAGCCGGTACCCGGCGTGACAGCCCCCGATGTGACCCCGGTCACCCCCGTCAGTCCGGTGAGCGCGGGCCTCACGCGCTGTTGGAGGGGCCGTAATGTGTTCGCAACCGGAACAGGTCAAGATGTACCCATGGATAAGCAGCAGGAGTTCGTGCTCCGCACCCTGGAGGAGCGCGACATTCGGTTCGTGCGCCTGTGGTTCACCGACGTTCTCGGCTTCCTGAAGTCCGTCGCGGTGGCCCCTGCCGAACTCGAGCAGGCCTTCGCGGAGGGCATCGGGTTCGACGGCTCCGCGATCGAGGGCTTCGCGCGCGTGCACGAGTCCGACATGCTCGCGAAACCGGATCCTGCGACGTTCCAGATCCTGCCCTGGCGGGCCGAGGCGCCCGGCACGGCGCGCATGTTCTGCGACATCCTCATGCCCGACGGCTCGCCGTCGTTCGCCGACCCCCGCTTCGTGCTGAAGCGGACGCTGGAGCGCGCCTCCGACCGGGGATTCACGTTCTACACGCACCCCGAGATCGAGTTCTTCCTGTTCAAGGACATGCCCCTGGACGGGAGCGCGCCGACCCCGGTCGACCACAGCGGCTACTTCGACCACACGCCGCAGATGGTCAGCCACGACTTCCGGCGGCTGGCGATCACGATGCTGGAGAACATGGGCATCTCGGTCGAGTTCAGCCACCACGAGGGCGCGCCCGGCCAGCAGGAGATCGACCTGCGGTACGCGGACGCCCTCAGCACCGCGGACAACATCATGACCTTCCGCCTGGTGGTCAAGGAGGTCGCGCTCGAACAGGGCGTGCACGCGTCCTTCATGCCGAAGCCGTTCTCGCAGTACCCGGGCTCCGGCATGCACACCCACCTGTCGCTGTTCGAGGGCGACCGCAACGCCTTCTACGAGGCGGGCGCGGAGTACCAGCTCTCCAAGGTCGGCCGGTCGTTCATCGCGGGGCTGCTGCGGCACGCCGCCGAGATGGCCGCGATCACCAACCAGTGGGTGAACTCGTACAAGCGCCTGTGGGGCGCCTCCGCGCGGACCGCGGGCATGGGCGGCGAGGCGCCGTCGTACATCTGCTGGGGCCACAACAACCGCTCCGCCCTGGTGCGGGTGCCGATGTACAAGCCGACCAAGGGCCAGTCGACCCGGATCGAGGTCCGGTCGATCGACTCGGCGTGCAACCCGTACCTGACCTTCGCGGTCCTGCTCGGCGCGGGCCTGAAGGGCGTCGAGGAGGGCTACGAGCTGCCGGCCGGCGCCGAGGACGACGTGTGGGCGCTCACCGACGCCGAGCGCCGCGCGCTGGGCATCGCACCGCTGCCGCAGAACCTCGCCGAGGCCATCGCGCTGATGGAGCGCAGCGAGCTGCTGCCGGAAGTCCTCGGCGAGCACGTCTTCGAGTTCTTCCTGCGCAACAAGCGCCACGAGTGGGAGGAGTACCGGCAGCAGGTCACGCCGTTCGAGCTGGCCAAGTACCTGCCGGTCCTGTGACCCCGGCGCGGGTCACCGCGGCGGGCTCAGCAGCTCCATGATGTAGCGCTTGAACGCGTCGGCCTCCTCGCCCCGCGGCAGCAGCCGCGGGGCACCCCGCCGCACGAGCGCGATACCGACCGCGACGGTCCACGCCGCCAGCGCGTGCCGGCGCGCCACATCGGGCGCGAAGCCGAGTTCCTCGTTGAGGCGCGCACCCCACGCGATGCGTTCCTCGGTCACCCGCTCCAGAAACGGCCCGACCACCGGGTGCGTCGAATTGACCAGCAGCGTCGTACTGACGTCCGCGCTCTGCGGGGACGTGAACGCCAGCTCGGTCAGCCACCGCCCGCGTTCGACGGGGTCGGCGATGCGGGCGGCGGCGGCCATCATCGCGTCGGACTCGTCGACCCAGCGCTCCAGCGCCGCGCGGATCAGCGCGTCGCGGTCCTTGAAGTGCCAGTAGAAACTGCCCTTGGTGGTGCCCAGGCGTTCGGCGAGCGGCTCGACCGCGATCGCCCCGAGCCCGCTCTCCCGCATCGCCTCCAGCGCCGCGCCCGCCCAGTCGTCCCGGGTCAGCGTGCGCCGCCCGGGCCGCGCGGGTCTGTCGGCCGGGGTGTTGTCCGAGGGAACACCGTTGCGCATGCCCACACGCTAATGCAGCGGTACGCGCCGGACACCGCGCCGATAGTCTCGACGGATGGCCACATCGGAACCGGTCAGTCCCGGAGTCTCGACAGCCCGCCTGGTCAGGCTGGGGTTCACCGACGTCGACGCGGCCGTGCGGCGGCTCGCCGACCCCGCCCTCGCGAGCGTCCGCGACCCCGCGCAACTGCTGGAGGCGCTGGCCGCCACCGCCGATCCCGACCTCGCCCTGCTCGGCCTCGTGCGGCTCGCCGAGACCGCGGACGACCGCTCCGTCCTGCTGTCCACACTCGCGGCGGCCAAGCCCCTGCGCGACCGCCTGCTCGGCGTCCTCGGCGTCAGCGCGGCCCTGGGCGACCACCTCGCGCGCCACCCCGACGACTGGCGCACGCTCGTCACGTACGACGTCCACGAGGCCCACCCCACGCCCGAATACTTCCGCCGCACCCTCGGCGCGGCCCTCGACGACCCCACCCGCAAGCCCCTCACCGGAGACGACGCGCTCGACGCGCTGCGCGTCGCGTACCGCCGCTGCCTGCTCTCCATCGCCGCGCGCGACGTGTGCGGCACCGCCGACGTCGCCCAGGTCTCCGCCGAACTCGCCGACCTGGCCGGCGCCACCCTCGACGCCGCACTCGGCCTGGTCGCCCGCGAACTGCCCGAGGACGCCGGGCAGTGCCGCCTCGCGGTCATCGGCATGGGCAAATGCGGCGGACGCGAGCTGAACTACGTGAGCGACGTCGACGTCGTCTTCGTCGCCGACGCCCCACCCGGCGTCGACGAGGCCCGCGCCCTGGCCGCCGCGACCCGCATCGCCGCCGCCATGATGCGGGCCTGCTCGCACACCACCCGCGAGGGCACCATCTGGCCCGTCGACGCCAACCTGCGCCCCGAGGGCCGCAACGGGCCCCTCGTCCGCACCCTCGCCAGCCACCTCGCGTATTACGAGCGCTGGGCCAAGACCTGGGAGTTCCAGGCCCTGCTCAAGGCCCGCCCGGTCGCCGGCGACAGCACCCTCGGCAACCGCTACACCGAGAGCATCGCCCCCCTCGTGTGGACGGCCGCCCAGCGCGACAACTTCGTCCCCGACGTGCAGGCCATGCGCCGCCGCGTCGTCGACTCGATCCCGCACGCCGAGGTCGAACGCGAACTCAAGCTCGGGCCCGGAGGGCTGCGCGACATCGAGTTCGCCGTCCAACTGCTGCAACTCGTGCACGGCCGCGCCGACGCGTCGCTGCGCAGCGGCTCGACCCTGGAAGCCCTCTCCGCCCTGTCCGCGGAAGGGTACGTGGGACGCGCCGACGGCGCGTCCCTCGACGAGGCGTACCGCTTCCTGCGGCTCCTGGAGCACCGCGTCCAACTGCACCGCCTGCGCCGCACCCACCTGCTGCCCACCGACACCGCCGACCTGCGCCGCCTCGGCCGCTCGACGGGCTTCCGCGCCAACCCGGTCGGCGAACTGGAGGCGGCCTGGCGGCGCACTCGGCACGAAGTGCGGCGCCTGCACGAGAAGCTGTTCTACCGCCCGCTCCTGGACGCCGTCGCGCGCCTGCAACCGGGGGAGGCGCGCCTGACCGCGAAGGCCGCCGAGCAGCGCCTGGAGGCCTTGGGCTACGCCGACCCCGCGGGCGCGCTGCGGCATCTGGAGGCGCTCGCGTCCGGCGTCAGCCGCCGTGCCGCGATCCAGCGGACCCTGCTGCCGGTCATGCTCGGCTGGTTCGCCGACTCCGCCGACCCGGACGCGGGCCTGCTGGCCTTCCGCCAGGTCTCCGACGCCCTCGGCAACACCCACTGGTACCTGCGCCTGCTGCGCGACTCCGGGGCCGGAGCGGGCGGCGCGGCGGCCGAGAACATGGCCCGCGTGCTGTCCTCCGGGCGCCTCGCCCCCGACCTGCTGCTGCGCGCCCCCGAGGCGGTCGCGCTGCTCGGCGACCCGGACGGCCTGCGGCCCCGCTCGCTGAGCGCGCTGGAGTCCGAGATCCTCGCGGCGGTCGGGCGGGCGCCGAGTGCCGAGGTCGCGGTCCAGATCGCGCGCAGCGTACGCCGCCGGGAACTGTTCCGCATCGCCGCCGCCGACGTCCTCGGCCACCTCGACGTCGACCAGGTCGGCCGCGCGCTGTCCGACGTGACCGCGGCGACGCTGACCGGCGCGCTGCGCGCCGCGACCGACGCATACGCCCGGCAGACCGGTGCCGCGATGGGCACGCGCCTCGCGGTCATCGGCATGGGCCGGTTCGGCGGCCACGAGCAGGGCTACGCCAGCGACGCGGACGTCCTGTTCGTCCACGAGCCGGAGGAAGGCGTCGCGGAGCCGGTCGCCGCCAAGCAGGCGCACGCCGTCGCCAACGAGCTGCGCCGTCTGCTGCAGCTTCCCGCCGCCGATCCGCCGCTCGTCGTCGACGCCGACCTGCGCCCCGAGGGACGCCAGGGCCCGCTCGTCCGCACCCTCGCCTCGTACCGTGCCTACTACGACCGCTGGTCCAAGCTGTGGGAGAGCCAGGCCCTGCTGCGCGCCGCGCCCGTCGCCGGGGACGCCGACCTGGGCGCGCGGTTCCTCGACCTCATCGCGCCCCTGCGCTGGCCCGCCGCCGGGCTCGACGACAAGGACGTCCGCGAGATCCGCCGCATGAAGGCCCGCATCGAGGCCGAACGCCTGCCGCGCGGCGCCGACCCGACCACACACACCAAGCTCGGGCGCGGCGGCCTGGCCGACGTCGAGTGGGCCGTGCAACTCCTCCAGATGCAGCACGCGCACACGGTGCCCGCGCTGCGCACCACCGGGACGCGCGAGGCGCTGGCGGCGGCTGCCGCGGCCGGACTGCTGGACGAACAGGACGCCCGGGAACTGGACGAGGCGTGGGTGGAGGCGACGCGCGTCCGCAACGCGGTCATGGTCGTGCGAGGCCGCCCGTCCGACCAGTTCCCGTTCGACGTGCGCGAACTCGCCGGGGTCGCGCGTCTGCTCGGCTACCGCGCGACCGAGGCCGGGCCGGTCGGCGCCGGAACGGTCATCGAGGACTACCGGCGCATCACCCGGCACGCACGCTCGGTCGTCGAACGGGTGTTCTACGGCGAGGGCGAGGAGACCCCGGCCGGCTCGCGCTGAGAGTCGGTCGCCCCGCCCCCCGGCACGTCCTCGGACGCCGTCCGGGCCCGGTACTCCTCCGACCGTGGGTCGTCGGGCGTGTACCGGGGGAAACGGTAGGCGGAGCGCGCGAACACCAGCCGCTGGATCGCGAAGCCCGCCGCGAGCGTGACCCACCCGCCGACCGCGTCCAGGAGGAAATGGTTGCCGGTGGCCATGATGACGGTCAGCGTCAGCAGCGGGTAGAGCAGGCCCAGGACGCGCACCCACAGCGGCCGGGCGAACTTCCAGATCGCCAGGGCGCACCAGGTCGACCAGCCGATGTGCATCGACGGCATCGCCGCGAACTGGTTCGACACGTTCTTCATGTCGCCCGACGCCATCGACCCCCACGTCTCGTGGACGAGGACCGTGTCGATGTAGCCGGCGCCCGGCAGCAGCCGCGGCGGAGCGAGGGCGTAGAAGAAATACCCGAACAGCGCGAGCGCGGTCGTGATGAACAAGACCCAGCGGACCGCGCCGTAGCGCCCCGGATGCCAGTGGAAAAGCCACACCAGCACACCGATGGTCACGACGAAGTGCAGGGTGGCGTAATAGTAGTTCATCCCGACGATCAGCCAGGTGACCTTGTTGATCGCGTGGTTGATCGAATACTCGATGTCGATGTGCAGCGTCTTCTCGAAGTCGAGCAGCTGCCACGCGCGTTCCATCGCGAGCGATTCGCGGTTGGGCACCGCGTTGCGGATCAGCGAGTAGACCCAATAACTCAGTGCCACCAATGCCAGTTCGACGACGAACCTGGGACGCCGCGGCGTCCGCACATAGCGCAGGAACCGGACGGCAGCCGTGGGCGGTCCGATCTCGGTGGCTGTGGAGCCCGACGCCGCCGACGACTTCGGCAGCGACCGCGGCTGGGTCTCCCGGGATTCTGTGCCCCCCATAAAGCACCAGTCTGCCAGAGACAGGGGTGCCGCCGATCATCCGCAGGTACCGTTCCGGGCCGACTTTTCCCTCGTGCGGACGCCGATTGGCCTCCGTGTGGGGGCAACACGGAGACACACGCCGGGATTTCCCGCGCAGTACGGCCCCTGCATCGGGATTGGCGATGAACGGTGCGCGCCGGGTGCCGACTTGGCACTCCCGCCGCCGCGTTACGGTGCTCACATGAGCGAGCGAATCAAGGGGCCGCAGGCGTGTCGCGACCGCCGCGCCGAGCCGGGCGAGGTGCCCGCGTGAGCGATCTCGACACCCACCCGACGGTCAGGGAATGCGGCGGACGCGACGACGTGTCCGCCGCCCCCGTGCGTGAGCTGATCCCCGGGCGCGAGGCGCACATCGGCGGCAGCAGCGCCGTACGCCGCGTCCTGCCCACGCTCGGCCGCCGCATGGTCGGCCCGTGGTGCTTCCTGGACCACTACGGGCCCGACGACATCTCCGCCCGCGACGGCATGCAGGTCGCCCCGCACCCGCACATCGGCCTCCAGACGGTCAGTTGGCTGCGGGAGGGCGAGATCCTGCACCGCGACAGCGTCGGCAGCCTGGCCACGGTGCTTCCCGGCAGCCTGGGGCTCATGACGTCCGGGCGCGGCATCGCGCACTCCGAGGAATCCCCCGTGCCGCACCCGGCGATGCTGCACGGCGTGCAGTTGTGGGTGGCGCTCCCCGACGCCGACCGCGACACCGACCCGTGTTTCGACCTCCACACCGAGCTGCCGACCTTCGAGGCCCGGGGCCTGCGCGGCACGGTGATCATGGGCGAGGTGGACGGCTCCGCCTCACCCGGGCGCGCGTACTCCCCGATCGCCGGTGCCGAGCTCGCCCTCGACGCGGACGCCGACGTTCGGCTGCCGCTGGAGCGCGACTTCGAGTACGCGGTGGTCGCCACCGGGCCCGGCGCGGTGGTCGACGACGTGCCCCTTCCGGTCGGCTCGCTGCTCTACCTCGGCTGCGGGCGCGACGACCTGCGCGTCCGCACCGATTCCGCGTCCGACCTGATCCTCGTCGGCGGGGAGCCGTTCGCGGAGAAGATCGTCATGTGGTGGAACTTCGTCGGGCGCTCCCACGACGAGATCGTCCGGGCGCGGGCCCAGTGGCAGGCCGAGGAGCGCTTCGGCGAGGTGCACGGCTACCACGCACCGCGCCTGGCCGCGCCGGAGATGCCCGCGACACCGCTGAAACCGCGCGGGCGAGCCCGTTGACCGGTCACCCGGAGGGTCGGCGACGGGCAAACCGGTGCGTCGCGGACGACGCGGTTGCGCCACCATGGGCGGCATGACCGCGACCGACTCCGACGGCCCCGTCGACCCCCGCCCACCCCTCGCCGACTTCCTCGACGACACCGCCTTCGACCGGGCCGGCTACCGCCGCCTGGAGGAAGGACGCTGGCAGCACGACCGCGGCGCGCACCTCTCCGTGGACCGGGTCGCCGAGATCCCCGACCTGCCGGCCGGGCTCGACGACCTCGCCGGGCTGCGCGACACACTCACCCGCTTCACGGCGGACACCACCACGGGCGCGCTCATCGAGGCCGATGTCGTCGCGGTCGACGGGCTGCCCGCCGTGCGCCAACTCGTCAAACTGCCGCTGCCGGGCCGCCCCAGCGGCCTGTTCTTCGTGGGCGCCTACACGATCCCGCGCGCGACGGGCAGCCTGATCGTCAGGGTCCGGGCGGCCGAACGCGGCACCACCGGCTTCCGCGAGGCGCTGATCATGGCGAAGAGCGGGCCGGACGCCTTCTTCCGGCCGCATCCGTACGCGCCCGACCTGCGGGGAAACCTGCCGTTCCACGTCGGTGACGGCGCCGAGTGGGACGCGGAGTTCCCCGACCATCCCCTGACCCTCGTACGCGCCGAGCTGGCCCGCCTGGGGCCCGCCATCCGCCTCGGCCGCGCCTTCCGGGACCAGCCGCCGTTCACCCCCGGGACGGCCCGCTGATCGGCGCTTGTGTGCGGGCAGCAGCCGCCGCGAACCCCGGGCGCGTGCCGGGAGACGGCCCGTCACGCAATCTCGCCCGCCGCGACACGCTCGGGCCGACCCCCGTGCGGCCCCCGGGCGCGTACGCGGCGGTGACGGGCCCGCCCCGCCTCCGCGGAACCGCACCCGTCAGCTCGCCACAGGCTGCTGCCGCTGCCCACCGACACCCCATCCAACGATCTGGATGACCCCGGGTAACGCTCCTGCCCCGAAATTCCCCAGGGCCCCACCCGCCCCCCACACCCCGGACCGCTCCCGCGTCCCCGGCGTGCGTCCCGGCCCGCCACGAGGGCCCGCACGCCGCGTCCGGCCCCCGGCCCCGGACATATCGAAGGCCCCGCCAGAGCGAGTCATGGCGAGGCCCTCGAGATTCGGCCGCGAGGCGGCGCGGGTTCGATCAGATGTCGAAGTACATCTCGAACTCGTGCGGGTGCGGGCGCAGGCGGATCGGGTCCACCTCGTTGGTGCGCTTGTACTCGACCCAGGTCTCGATGAGGTCCTGCGTGAAGACGCCGCCTTCGAGCAGGTACTCGTGGTCGGCCTCCAGCGCGTCGAGCACCTCGGGCAGCGAGCCCGGGACCTGCGGGACCGCGGAGTGCTCCTCGGGCGCCAGCTCGTACAGGTCCTTGTCGACCGGCTCGACCGGCTCGATCTTGTTCTTGATGCCGTCCAGGCCGGCCATCAGCATCGCCGAGAACGCGAGGTACGGGTTCGAGGACGGGTCCGGCACCCGGAACTCGATGCGCTTCGCCTTCGGGTTGGCCCCGGTGATCGGGATGCGGATGCACGCCGAGCGGTTGCGCTGCGAGTACACCAGGTTGACCGGCGCCTCGAAGCCCGGCACCAGGCGGTGGTACGAGTTCACCGTCGGGTTCGTGAAGGCCAGCAGCGACGGCGCGTGCTTCAGCAGACCGCCGATGTAGTAGCGGGCCGTGTCCGACAGGCCCGCGTAGCCGACCTCGTCGTAGAACAGCGGCGAGCCGTCCTTCCACAGCGACTGGTGGCAGTGCATGCCCGAGCCGTTGTCACCGAAGATCGGCTTCGGCATGAAGGTCGCGGTCTTGCCGTTCCGCCACGCGACGTTCTTCACGATGTACTTGAAGAGCATCAGGTCGTCGGCGGCACCCAGCAGGGTGTTGAACTTGTAGTTGATCTCCGCCTGGCCGGCCGTGCCCACCTCGTGGTGCTGGCGCTCGACCTCGAGGCCGGCGGCGGCCAGTTCGAGGGAGATCTCGGCACGGAGGTCGGCGAAGTGGTCCACCGGCGGGGCCGGGAAGTAGCCGCCCTTGTAGCGGACCTTGTAGCCGCGGTTGTTCTCCAGCGCGCCGGTGTTCCAGGCGCCGGCCTCGGAGTCGATGTGGTAGAACGACTCGTTGGCGCTGGTCGCGAAGCGCACGTTGTCGAACACGTAGAACTCGGCCTCGGGCCCGAAGAACGCGGTGTCGGCGATGCCGGTGCCCGCGAGGTAGCGCTCCGCCTTCTTGGCGATGTTGCGCGGGTCGCGGCTGTACTCCTCATCCGTGAGCGGGTCGTGGATGAAGAAGTTCACATTGAGCGTCTTGTCCTTGCGGAACGGGTCGACGCGAGCGGTCGACAGGTCCGGACGCAGGGCCATGTCCGACTCGTGGATCGCCTGGAAACCCCGAATCGACGAGCCGTCGAACGCCAGGGTCTCGGTCGGCTCGAAGATCTCGGCCGGGATCGTGAAGTGCTGCATGACGCCAGGCAGGTCGCAGAACCGCACATCGACGAACTTCACGTCGTTGTCGGTGATGTACCGCGACACCTCGTCGGCGTTGTTGAACATCCATGCCTCCTCGACCCGGCTCCGGGCTCGGGTTAGCTGCTCGTTCTCGGGGGCGGCCCTTCTCCCCGCTGGCCACTGGTCTCCGAAGGTATGTCGGAGCGGTTTCCCTCCGGTGTCCCGAATGTTTCACACAAGTTACGTGGCTGCCCAATCAGGTCGTTTCGGTTGCGAGCGATGTGATCTTGGCGCATCCTTCACGTTTGCCCCGGTGGGTTTGTCGCCCGCGTCACTCATCTACCGTGGTGGCGTGGACAGTGACAAGACCGGCAAGAAGAAGGGCGACCGGCAGGCCGCGGGCGGCGGACGCGCGCCCCGGAGGCCCGCCGCGACGCCGCCCGCCGAGGTGCCCGCCGCACGCACGGAGCCGGCCGCACAACGACCGCGCCCGGGCGACGACGCGGACGATTTCGGCTACCAGGGCAAACGCCTCGGCCTCCCCGAGGACGGCCCCAACTCGCTGGCGCCGACCGGCCGGCGGCTCCTCGCGCTGCTGATCGACTGGCTGCTGTGCTACGTCATCGCCTTCGCGTTCATAGGGCGCGGCGACCTGAACGCCACCGGCACCAACATGGGGACGCTCGCCGTCTTCGCGGCCGAGAACCTGCTGCTGGTGAGCACCCTGGGCTACACCGTCGGCAAGCGGTTCCTGGGCCTGCGCGTGGTGTCCGTGACGCGGTCCCACCTGACGCCGCTCGCCGTCGTCGTCCGCACGCTGCTCCTGTGCCTGGTACTGCCCGCCGCGGTGTACGACCGGGACGGCCGCGGCTTCCACGACAAGGCGGTCGGGACCGCCGTCGTCCGCGCCTGACCCCGCCCAAGGCGTACGGCACCGCCCGCGGATCCGCGGCGGTCCGAAGCCCGGAAAGCGAAACGGCGGTGGCGCGGACCCGTGGGTCCGGACCACCGCCGAGGCCGGCAGCGCGTCGGGTCCGCCCGCTCCTCAGCGGTGCGGACCGCGCGGCATGCGCATGTTGCGCGGCATCGGGCCCTTCGGCACCGGCATGTTGTCGAGCAGGCTGCCGAGCGCCCGCAGCCGGTCGTTGACCTGCGCGACCTGGCTCTTCGACATCGTGCGCGGCAGCTTGACCACGCGCGACTGGAGCTTGCGCAGCGGCACCTGGCCCTCGCCGTTGCCGACGATGAGGTCGGTGACCACGACGCCCTCGGCGATCTTCGACATCTTGCGCTTCTCGGCGGCCAGCAGGTTCGCCACGCGGTTCGGCTGCCCTTCGCCGACCAGCACGATGCCGGCCTGGCCGACCGCGCGGTGGACGACGTCCTGGTTGCGCGTGACCGCGACGGCCGGTGTCACGACCCAGCCGCGCCGCAGCGATTGCAGCACCGCCACCGCGGCCCCCGGCTGGCCCTCCATATCGCCGAGAACGGCCTTCTCGGCCCGGCGGCCGAAGACGAACACGGCGGCCAGCAGGCCGAAGACGAAGCCCAGGATGCCGAGGATGATCGGGTGGTCGATCAGGAAACCGATCGCCAGGAAAACCCCGAGGACCCCGAGGCCCCACGCCGCCACGATGAGTCCGATCCATTTGTCGGACTTCTTGGTCATCTTGTAGGCGAGCCGGATTTGTTGCAGCCGGCCGCTCTTCTCCGATGATTCCTTGCTCGCCATGCGGCACAGGATACCGATTGCGTACGGTGCCGCGGCGGCGGCCACGCTCCCGCGTGCGCCCGGCCCCGACCCGCGGGTGCCGCGTGCGTGCCGGGCTGCTCAGACGCTGACGGTTTCCGCCCGCCGGGCGGTCTCTGTTTCCGCGAGGCGTTCGAGGATGATCGTCGCCTCGGCCCGCGCCCGCGCCCGTCGGCGGTCGTCGCACACCGCGTCCCACGCGTTGCGCCGGGCCGTGCGCTGCGCGCCCTGGAGCGTCATCAGCGACTCCATGGTCCGCAGCACCGCGCCGACCGTCGCCTTGCGGGCCGAGACGCCCCGGTCGAACGCACCGCGCAGTGCCGCGACATCGCCGAGCGCGATCCGGCCGAGTGGACCATTGCGGACCGACATGACTGTCGTCCCCTCTCACCGGGACCGCTCGACGGGCCCGGGACGTGGTGAGTACGAGGAAAGCCGTGATGCACGCGGCGAAGCGCTGGGTGCCGCGTCAGGCGTTCTGAAGTGATCAGAAGTGGTGTCGAAGACCGCTCGGACAGAACTGACTGTGTTCCACCCTCGCCACCCTGTGTTACCAGGGGATGACGCAAGGGTCAAACCATCGTGAACAAGGACTTATCCGCGCGTCGCGGGGAGGGAATCCGCCCCGGCGCCGCTCCCTGCGGCGTTCCCGTCCTCCCGCCGGTCGAGAGCCTGCCGGTAAAGGCGACCCGCGCGATACGACGAACGGACCAATGGTCCGGACATCACGCCCGCGAAGCCGATGTCCTCGGCCTCCTCCCGGAGCCCGACGAACTCCTCCGGCTTCACCCAGCGCTCCACCGGGTGGTGGCGTACGGTCGGCCGCAGGTACTGGGTGATCGTGAGCAGCTCGCACCCGGCGTCGTGGAGCTCCTGCATCGTCCGGCTGATCTCCTCCCGATCCTCGCCCATGCCGAGGATCAGGTTGGACTTCGTCACCAGGCCCGCCGCCCGGGCCGCGGTGAGGACGTCGAGCGACCGGTCGTAGCGGAAACCGGGGCGGATGCGCTTGAAGATGCGCGGCACCGTCTCGATGTTGTGCGCCAGCACCTCGGGCCGCGACGAGAACACCTCGGCGAGTTGGTCCGGCTGCCCGGTGAAGTCGGGGACCAGCAGCTCGACACCCGTGCCCGGGTTCAGCGCGTGGATCCGCCGGGTCGTCTCGGCATACAGCCACGCGCCGCCGTCGGGCAGGTCGTCGCGCGCGACGCCGGTGACCGTGGCGTACTTCAGGCCCATCGCCTGCACGGACTCCGCCACGCGCCGGGGCTCGTCGCGGTCGAGGTCGGCCGGCTTGCCGGTGTCGATCTGGCAGAAGTCACACCGCCGCGTGCACTGGTCGCCGCCGATCAGGAACGTCGCCTCGCGGTCCTCCCAACACTCGTAGATGTTGGGGCAGCCGGCCTCCTCGCAGACCGTGTGCAGGCCCTCGCGGCGGACCAGGCCCTTCAGCTCGGTGTACTCCGGGCCCATCTTCGCGCGGGTCTTGATCCACGCGGGCTTGCGTTCGATCGGGGTTTCGGCGTTGCGGACCTCAAGGCGAAGCAACTTGCGGCCGTCGGGTGCGACAGCGGACACGCGGGCTCCCTTGTGTGGAGGACTAGCTGTGCGGCGGGTGAGCCGTTCGGGCGGTGAAGCCAGCGTACGCCCCGGTGTTCGACCGCCCGTACGGGCAACGTGCGAGGCCCCGGGGGGATTCCCCGCCCCGCGTCGCGGACGGCGGTCGGCGCCCGCGTGCGGCCCTCACACGCCGATCGGCGCGAACACCTCCGCGAGATGGCGTTCGACCAGCGGCATCACGTCGGCCACGGTGATCCGGCGGCCCAGCTCGCGGGACAGCGACGAAACCCCCGCGTCCCGGATCCCGCAGGGCACGATGCGGTCGTACGACGTGGTGTCCGGGTCGCAGTTGAGGGCGAAGCCGTGCATCGTCACCTTGCGCGACACGCGGATGCCGATCGCGGCCAACTTGCGGTCCTCGCCGCGCTGCCCGGCGTTGGACGGCGCGTACTCCGGGCCCGCGAGGCGCGGGTCGAACTCGGGGTGCGCCCGCGGGTCGGGCGCGCTGATCCGGGAGTCCAGCCGGAGGCTGAGCCCCGCGCCCCCGGAGGCCGGCGCCGCGCCCGCGGGCGGGAGCGCGTCGCCGAGCACCCACACGCCGCTGCGGCCCTCGACACGCGTCGTCTCCAGGCCGAGTTCGGCGCACGTGCGGATCAGCGCCTCCTCGAGCCGGCGCACGTGGGCGACGACGTCCACCGGCTCGGTCAGCCGCACGATCGGGTAGCCGACGAGCTGGCCGGGACCGTGCCATGTGATCTTGCCGCCGCGGTCGACGTCGATGACCGGGGTGCCGTCGACGGGGCGTTCGGAGGCCTCGGTACGGCGCCCGGCGGTGTAGACCGGCGGGTGTTCGAGGAGGAGGCACGTATCGGGCCGTTCACCCGCGACGACAGCGGCGTGCACGCGGCGCTGCTGCTCCCAGGCGAGTTCGTAGGGGACGGCTTGCGAGCCGATGCCGGCGTGTACGAATTGCAGGTCTGCCACGGGTCAAGGGTACGGCGGCGGCGCGGTGGTCCTCGGAGGGGCCGGGGCGTGCCCCGCGGTCATCGGATGAGGACCGTCGTCGTCTCGTTGTTGAACCGGTACGAAACCCGGTCGCCCGCGCCGTAGATCGTGAAGGTGATCTGCACCCGGCCGTCGCTCGGCGCCTCACCGGTGCCCCGGGCCTCGCCGCGGCCCCGGCACTTCGCGGCGGCGCTCTTGTGGGTGTCGCACTGCCAACCGTCGGTTGCCGTGAGGACCCACTCCTCGTAAGGGGCTCCGGGCGGGTAGGTGACCGTGACGGTGAGCTTGGTGATGCCCCAGGACTTGGTCGCCTCGCCGGCGGCCGAGACCGTGGGCGGCGGGGACGGCGCCGGCGGGGGCGGTGCCGAGGGCGACGCGGGACCCGTCGTCGGGGCCGGGGCCTGGCCCGTCGGCGCGTCGGGGCGCGGGGGTGCCTGGGAGGTGGCCGAACTCCCGGCGGGCGTGGGGGACTTCACTCCGGGTTTGGACGGACTCGCCGAGACGGCCGTCGGTCCGGTGGCCGACCCCGACGGCGCCGCCGATCCCGAGCGCTTGGAGCCCGTCATGTTCTCCGCCGGCCGGTTGGGCGGAACGTTCACTCCCGCCGTCGGGACGTTGAGGCCGATCGCCGTGTCGTTGTTCTTGTCGTCGCCGCCGGTGTTGCTGAACAGCCATACGCCGGACGTGGCGAGCAGGCACACCAGCGCGGCGGCGAGCAGCGGCAGTGCCACGCCCCCCGCGGTGCCGTCGCCTCGTTCGGCCCGGCCGGCGGTGCCGCCGCCGGATCCGTCGGTCGCGCTCTCGGCTGTTCGATCGCCATGCCGGCCCAACCAAATCCCCGCTCTCGTCGTGAAGTTCCCGAGATACCCGCGTATCGACGCGGCTCGTGATGACTTGTTCTCGCCCCCGGGAGCCAGCGTAGAGCCGCGTGTCGCCTGGCGTCCGACTCTGCGGTCAGGTGACCGGCGCGGACGGACGGTGCGCACGCCGGGGCAGGCGTGACGCGCTCCGTGGTCCGCACGCCTGGTGGCGGTGGGTGGCGCCATGGCCCGCCACGTCACCCGAAAGGGTCATTCTTTCGGCCAAGGGGAACAGTGGGGGCTCCGCGGTCGCTAGATTCTCGCGCGATTCGACACCATCGCGGGAGCGTGCTCACGAATGACCACCAGGGCCGAACGGCGCCCCAACCACCGGCTGGCCTCGCTCGTGGAGGAGGCCGGGTTCTCGCACGCCGGCCTCGCTCGGCGGGTCGACCAACTCGGTGCCGAACAGGGCCTCGACCTCCGGTATGACAAGACCTCGGTGGCGCGCTGGCTGCGCGGCCAGCATCCGCGCGGGATCGTGCCGATGCTCCTCGCCGAGGTGTTCACCCAGCGCCTCTCGCGCAAGCTCACCGCCGAGGACCTCGGGATGGCCGGCTGCCGCCCCGACTACGCGGGGCTGGAGTACGCGGCCGGGCCGGGCGAGGCGGTCGAGATCGTGTCCGGCATGTGGCAGGCCGACAGCGCGCGGCGGCCCGCCCTGGCCGAGGCGTCGTTCACCCCCGGCGCGCTCGTGGTGCCCAGCCGCGACTGGCTGATCGGGGCGGGCGACGAGGACCCGCAGCGTGCCGAGGGCGTCCGCGTGGGGCCGGGCGACGTCGTCGCCGTCCGTGCCGTGGGAGAAGCGTTTCGCCGCCTCGACAACTCGTTCGGCGGCGGGCACGCGCGGCAGGCGCTCGTGCGCTACCTCGACACCGAGGTGACCACGATGCTGCGCGGCAGCTACAACGCCGCGGTGGGGCGCGACCTCTTCGCCGCCGCCGCGGTGTTGACCCGGCTCGTGGGCTGGATGGCGTACGACACGGGTGTGCACGGCATGGCCCAGCGCTACTTCGTGCAGGCGCTGCGGCTCGCCCAGGCGTCCGGCGACCGGTCGTTGGGCGCGTACGTGCTGACGACGATGAGCCGCCAGGCCATCTACCTCGGCCACGGCCGCGAGGCGGTGCAGCTGGCCCGCGTCGCACAGCAGGGCGCGCTGGCCGGTGCGACGCCGCGCGTGCGGGTCCTGCTGTACGCCGTCGAGGCGCGCGGCCACGGGCTGTTGGGGGACGTGCGCGCGTGCCTGGCGGCGCTCTCACGGGCCGAGCAGGCGCTCGCCCAGGCGTCCCCGGAGATCGAGGAGCCGGACTGGGCGGCCTACCTCGACGAGGCCCAGCTCGCCGACGAGTACGCCCACTGCTTCCGCGACCTCGAAGACCACCGCAAGGCCCGGGAGTTCGCGGAGCGGTCGCTGCGGCTGCGCGGCACGGAGTACACGCGCAGCAGGCTCTTCTGCAGCACGGTTCTGGCGACCGCCCTGCTGGGGTTGGGCGAACTCGACCACGCGTGCGGGATCGAGGCCGAGGCGACCGAGTCCGCCGAGGGGCTGCGTTCGGCGCGGGCCATGGACTACGTGCGCGAGTTCTCCCACCGCCTGAGCCCGTACCGCGACAGCCCCGCGGTACGCGACTTCGCGGAGCGGACGGACCCGTTCCTCTGCGCCGCGGCGTCGTAGCGCCCGGCCGGGGCGCGCGGACGAGGCGCCGTCAGGCCGCGGGGACCTTGCCGCCCCGCTGCCGCGCGGCGCCTTCCGCGAAGGCGTTGAGCGCTCCGAGGTCGGCGAGCGCGGACCGGGCCGCGCGCCGTCCGGAGGCGAGGGCGCCCTGGATGCTGCTGGAGTCGCGGTGGTCGCCGCACACGTACAGCCCGGCGAGCACCCGCACGGGGCGCCGGAAGTTGTGGCCCGGCTCGACGACCGGGAGCGCCTGCGGGAGGTGACGTGTCGTCAGGTGCGCCCATTCGTGCGTCCCGATGCCGTGGACGGCGGACAGCCGCTCCCTGACCCGCGCTTCCAGCCCGCCCGGGTCCGAGCCGTCGTGGCCCAGCACGGTCGAGCACACGAGCGCCCGGGCGTCGGGGGAGTAGGACGGCGCGACCCTGGTGATCACCGCGGTGTGCGTCAGCGGCCCGTCGTCCGCGGCGTCGGCGGTCAGCACCGGCTCGGCCTGCGGCAGCGCGGGCGCGACGTGCCAGAGGGTCGTGAGCCGGTGGAACCGGGGGCGCCGCAGCCCAGGGAGCAGCGTGACCGCGGTCGCCGGGTCGGTCGCCACGACCACCGCGCGCGTCGGTATCTCCCCGTCGCGGTCGGTGCCGACCCGGTCCGTCGACACCGACGTGGCCCGCACGCCGTAGCGCACGGTCCCGGGCGGCAGGCCCGCCGCGAGTTGGTCCGCCACCGCGCCCATGCCGAGCGCCGGCACGCCCGTCCGCCCGCGCAGGTACGACCGCAGCACCAGGTCCGCGAACCGGCGGGACGTGGCGAGTTCGCGGTCGTGCAGCAGCGCGGTCAGCAGCGGGCGCAGGGCCGCCGGCCACCCCGCCTCCGCGGTGGCGACATCCGGTGCCGTCAGGATGCGCGACACCGGCAGCGCCGAGGCCCGGCTCAGCGCCGCCGCGACGCGGGCGCGGTCCACCGGCCCGGCACCCCGCAGCGCGCCGAGGGCCCCGCGTACGCGGCGGATGTCCGCCATGCGCCGCACGACCGGCCGCCGCCCGCCGACGACCGAGCCGGACGCCGCGCCGCCGTCGCCGACCACCCGCACGCCGGGCGCGAACGTCCGCAGGTCCAGCCGGTCGAGGTCGAGCCGGGCGCTCACCTGCGGGTACGCGGTGGCGAGGGTCTGGAACCCGTTGTCGAGCCGGAAGCCGTCCACGACGTCCGTGCGGATCCGCCCGCCCGGGCGGTCCGACGCTTCCAGCACCGTGACGTCGACACCGGCCGAGACCAGGCGGTGGGCCGCGCTCAGTCCGGCGATTCCGGCTCCCACGACGATGACGTCGGTGTGGTGTGCCTCGGCCACGGTGCCCCCTCGGATCGCCCGGGGCGCGGCGCGTTACGCCGCGCATTCGCCCTGGTGTCATACCCAGCGCAAACCGCGAAAAGCCCGTGCGTCCTTGCAAAAGGCCCACAAACGAGCGTCAACAGCCAAGAACCGTTTGTCTCTTGACAACACGTCAGATGGAAAGCGGAGGAGGCGTACCGGTGTTCGCGCGATGTCAGTCGCGCAGCGCCGCCGCCAGGGCCTGGTCGATGGTCGGGTCGGCGAAATCGAAGCCCGCCCGCCGCAGCACGCCGGGGACCGCACGCCGGCCCGACAGGACGTCGACCGCGAGCCCGCCCAGCACCGCACGGAGCGCGAACGCCGGCACGGGGAGCATCGCCGGCCGCCGCAGCGCACGCGAGACGGCCTTGGTGGCCTCGGCGTTGGTGACGGGCTCGGGAGCCGTCAGGTTGACCGGCCCGCGCACGTCCTCCGCGTCCAGCAGGAACCGGATCGCGCCGATCGTGTCCCGCAGCGAGATGAAGCTCCAGTACTGCCGCCCGCTGCCGAGCCGCCCGCCGACACCGAAGCGGAACGCGCGCATCAGCGGGCCCCACGCGCCGCCCTCGGCCGTGACCACCAGGCCGGTACGCAGGTGCACGACCCGCACCCCCGCTTCCTCCGCCGGGCGCGTCGCCGCCTCCCAGTCGACGCACAAGTCGGCGAGGAAACCCTCGCCCGAGGGCGCGGTCTCGTCGACGGTCCGGTCGCCCGTGTCGCCGTAATAGCCCACCGCGGACCCGGCCAGGAACACCCTGGGCGGTGTCTCGGCCGCCGCGATCGCGCGGGCCAGCGCGGCGGTGCCGAGGACCCGCGAGTCGCGCAGCTCCCTCTTGTACGCCGCCGTCCAGCGCTTGGCGCCGATTCCCGCGCCGGCCAGATTGACGACCGCGTCGACCCCGCGCAGGGCGTCCGGGTCGACGGTGCCCGCCACCGGGTCCCAGCGCGCCTCGTCGGCGCCCCGGGCCGCGCGGCGCACGATCCGCACGACGTCGTGCCCGTCGGCGCGCAGCGCGCGCACGAGAGGCTTACCGATCAGACCCGACGACCCCGCGATGGCGATGCGCATGGCGGCCAATCTACGCACCGAGCACGGGTGTCCGTACGCGGCTCACGCGGCGCGAACGGCCGGAGGCGGCCCCGGCGAACCGGGACCGCCTCCGTGTCGGCGTGCGGGGGCGACGGGTCAGAGACCGAGGTCGCCGTCGAACGCGCCCTCCTCCAGGCGCGTCTTGACCGCCGTCAGGAAGCGCGCGGCGTCGGCGCCGTCGACGATGCGGTGGTCGTACGACAGGGCGAGGTACACCATGTCGCGCACCGCGATCGTCTCGCCGAGGTCCGGGTGGTTCACGACCACGGGACGGCGGACCGTCGCCCCGACGCCGAGCATCCCGACCTGCGGCTGGTTGAGGATCGGCGTGTCGAACAGCGCGCCGCGCGAACCGGTGTTGGTCACCGTGAACGTCCCGCCGGCCAGCTCGTCCGGCTTGACCTTGTTGTCGCGCGTCCGGGCCGCGAGGTCGGCGGTCTTCTTCGCGATGCCGGCGATGTTGAGGTCGCCCGCGTCGTGGATGACCGGGACCATCAGGCCGCGGTCGGTGTCCACCGCGATGCCGATGTTCTCGACCGCGTGGTAGGTGATCGTGTCGTCGTCGTTGACCCGCGCGTTGACGACGGCGTGCACCTTGAGGGCCTCGGCGGCGGCCTTGACGAAGAACGGCAGCGGCGACAGCTTGACGCCCTCGCGCGCGAAGAAGTCGTTCTTGGCCTTGGCCCGCAGCCGCATGATGTTGGTGACATCCACCTCGACCACGGTGGTGAGCTGCGCCGACACCGCGAGCGAGTCGACCATGTGCTTGGCGATCGCCTTGCGGATGCGGGTCATCGGCAGCGTCTGCCCGCGCAGCGCGGACGGCTCGGCCGCCGCGGTGGCCGGGGCGGCGGGTGCCGCGGCGGCCGGTGCGGGGGCCGGGGCCTTGCGGCGCGCGGCGTCCAGGACGTCCTGCTTGCGGATGCGTCCGCCGATGCCGGTGCCGGTCAGCGTGCCCAGGTCCACGTTGTGCTCGGCGGCCAGCTTGCGCACGAGCGGGGTGACGTACGCCGCTTCGCCCTCCGGGGCGGGCGCCGGGGCCGGGGCGGCGGGTGCCGCGGCGGCCGGTACGGGAGCCGGGGGAGCCGGGGGAGCCGGTGCCGGAGCGGGAGCCGCCGCGGGGGCCGGTGCCGGTGCCGGTGTGGGCGCGGGGGCCGGTGCGGGTGCGGTCGGCTGCGGCGCGGGGGCCGGAGCCGGAGCCGCCGCCGGGGCGGGCGCCGGAGCCGGGGCGGGTGCGGCGGCCGGGGCGGCACCCGGAGCGCCGATGACCGCGAGCTGCGCGCCGACCTCGACCGTCTCGTCCTCGCCGACGCTGATCGCCAGCAGGACGCCGCCGACCGGCGCCGGGATCTCGGTGTCGACCTTGTCGGTCGAGACCTCGAGCAGCGGCTCGTCGGCGCTGATCGTGTCGCCGACCTGCTTGAGCCAGCGGGTGATTGTTCCTTCCTGGACGCTCTCGCCGAGCGCCGGCAGCAGCACCGGGGTGCCCTGCGCGTCGCCGCCCGAGGGCGCGGCCGGCGCGGGGGCCGCGGCGGCGGGTGCGGGAGCCGGTGCCGCCGGGGCGGCGGGCTGCGGCGCGGGCTCGGGTGCCGCGGGGGCCTCCTGAGCGGGCGCGGCCGGAGCGGCGGCGGCCCCCGAACCGTCGTCGATGACCGCGAGCTCGGCGCCGACCTCGACGGTGTCGTCCTCCGAGGCCTTGATGGAGACGAGGATGCCGGCGGCCGGCGCCGGGATTTCGGTGTCGACCTTGTCGGTCGAGACTTCGAGGAGCGGCTCGTCCATTTCGACGCGCTCACCCTCCCGCTTGAGCCAGCGGGTGATGATGCCCTCCTGCACGCTCTCGCCGAGCGCGGGCAGTGTTACAGAGACCGGCATGGGGTCAGTGGCTCCTTCGTACGCTTCCGGGCAAAAGTCAGCAGGGCGCGCGTCAGTCGTGCACGTGCAACGGCTTGCCGGCGAGGGCCAGATGGGCCTCTCCGATCGCCTCGGACTGGGACGGGTGCGGGTGGATCAGCTGCGCCACTTCGGACGGCAGCGCCTCCCAGTTGTAGATGAGTTGCGCCTCGGCGACGAGCTCGCCCATCCGGGCGCCGACCATGTGGATGCCGACGACCGGGCCGTCCTTGACCGAGACGACCTTGACCGAACCGGCAGTCTTGAGGATCTGGCTCTTGCCGTTTCCGCCGAGGTTGTAGTCGAGGAGCGCGACCTTGTCGGCTCCGTACCGCTCGGTCGCCTGCGCCTGTGTGAGCCCGACCGACGCGACCTCCGGATCGCAGTACGTCACGCGCGGCACGCCGGCGTAGTCGATCGGCGCGACCTTCAGGCCCGCGATGCGCTCGGCGACGAGGATGCCCTCGCCAAAGCCCACGTGGGCCAGTTGCAGGGTCGGGATGAGGTCGCCCACCGCGGACACCGTCGGGACGTTGGTGCGGCAGTACTCGTCGACCAGCACGTACCCGCGGTCCATCGCGATGCCGGCCTCCTCGTAGCCGAGGCCCGCCGAGACCGGTCCGCGTCCGACCGCGACCAGCAGCAGTTCGGCGTCGAGCTGCTTGCCGTTCTCCAGCGACACGCGGACACCGGTGTCGGTGTACGCGACGCCGCTGAAGCGCGAACCCAGCTCGAACTTGATGCCGCGCTTGCGGAACGCGCGCTCGAGAAGCTTGCTGCTGCTCTCGTCCTCGACCGGGACCAGGTGGGGCAGCGCCTCGACGATCGTCACGTCGACGCCGAAGGACTTCCACGCGCTGGCGAACTCCACGCCGATCACGCCGCCGCCCAGGATCACCGCGGAGGCGGGCACGCGGTCGAGGACCAACGCGTGCTCGCTGGTGATGACGCGGTTGCCGTCGATCTCCAGGCCGGGCAGCGACTTGGGCACCGACCCCGTGGCCAGCACCACGTGGCGGCCCTCGTAGCGGGTTCCGTCGACCTCGACCGCGGTCGGCGAGACGAGCCGGCCGGAGCCTTCGACGACGGTGATCCCGCGGCTCGCGATGAGGCCGCTCAGCCCCTTGAACAGACGGGAGACGACACCGTCCTTGTACTTGTGCACCGCCGCGACGTCGATGCCCTCGAACTTGGAGACAACACCGAACTGCGCGCTTTCACGCGTCTGGTCCGCCACCTCGCCGGCGTGCAGGAGCGCCTTCGTCGGGATGCAGCCCTGGTGGAGGCAGGTGCCGCCGAGTTTGCCCTTCTCGATGAGCACCACCCGCATGCCCAGCTCCGCGGCGCGAAGCGCGCAGGCGTAGCCGCCGCTTCCGCCTCCGAGGATGACTACATCGAAAACGGCTCCGGCGTCTTTCGCCACGTCACGTCCTCCTGCTGGTTCGCCATGTGCCCATCCCGGCTGATGCGCCGGGATCGCACCCCCTTCTTGTGGAAGGGCTTGAGTGCCGGTACAACATCCTCCCACTTGTTGCCGCGGCGACGGCACGTCGGGGGCAAACCGCTCGTTCCCATGGTGTGTTGCCTGTGCCACAGCGCGGCGACAAGCTGTTCAGCCACGCGGAACGCCGCCTCGGCAGCGGTCGCGGTGGGGATCGACCGAGGGAGGAAGCGGACGTGGGACTGTTCCGACGGGGGTCGCGCGCGCAGCGTGACGAGGCGGGCGCGGCAGTCGAACACCTCAAGGAGTTCGCGCGCAGCCGCCGGGGCGTCGAGGCGTACCTCGAACCGACCACGACGGTGAGCGGCACGACCATCGTGCTCGTCGCCGACACGGGGGAGTGGACGCGGCGCCGGGTCGCGGACCCCGGCGCCGGGCGCGCGCTCGCCCGCAAGCTCGGCATACCGCTGTACGAGGCCGGCATAGTCGGCTACCCGCAGCGCATGCGCGAATGGACCCAGAAGAACCGCGGCACGGGATGATCCGCGCGCGACCAGCCGGGCACGGCCCGGTCGACGGGAGCGGTACGCGCTGAGCCCGGCGGCACCGGGGCGTGGGCGCGCGTCGTCCCGCGCCGGAGAGGTGGCCCGCAAGGGGTCCGCTCCGCGGGCGGTCGGTCCGGGCACCGACCCGGCCCGCCGGGCGCCCCACGCGATGGTGTGCGGGCCGCGGCCCCGGAGCCTCGGCCCGCACACCCCTGATCTCAGATCGTCCCGTCGGCGACGTCGGCCGCGAGCTGCACCAGCGTGCGTACCGCGACCCCGGTGCCGCCCTTCGGCGTGTAGCCGGACACCTCGCCCTCGTTGAACGCCGGGCCGGCGATGTCGAGGTGCGCCCACGACACACCCTCGGCCACGAACTCGCGCAGGAAGATCCCGGCCGACAGGCCGCCGCCCATGCGCTCGCCGATGTTCTTCAGGTCGGCGACCGTCGAGTCGAGCGACCGCCGCAGCTCGGCGGGCGTCGGCAGCGGCCACGAGGGCTCGCCGGTGCGCTCGGCCGCGTCGTGCACCGCGGCGCGGAAGGCGTCGTCGTTGGCGACGATGCCGTACGTCTTGTTGCCGAGCGCGACCATCATCGCGCCGGTCAGCGTCGCGACGTCGACCAGCTTCTCGGGCTCCTCCTCGCACGCCCGGGTGATCGCGTCGGCGAGGACGAGGCGCCCCTCGGCGTCGGTGTTCAGCACCTCGACCGTGCGACCGCCGTACATGCGCAGCACGTCGCCGGGCCGGGTCGCCGTCCCGGACGGCATGTTCTCCGCCAGCGCCAGCCATCCGGTCACGTTGACCGCGAGGTCGAGCCGCGCGATCGCGGCGACCGCGCCGAGCACCGCCGCGGCCCCGGCCATGTCCATCTTCATGGTCTCGTTGGACCCCGGCGGCTTGAGGGACAGGCCCCCGGAGTCGTACGTGATGCCCTTGCCCACCAGCGCGATGCTGCGCTCGGCGTCGGGGTGCGTGTAGCCGAGCCGCACCAGGCGCGGCGGGTGCTGCGAGCCCTGGCCGACCCCGAGGATGCCGCCGAACGCGCCCTTGGCGAGCGCCTTTTCGTCGAGCACGTCGACCTTGAAGCCGAAGTTCTTCCCGAGGTCGACCGCGATCGCGGCGAACGACTTCGGGTTGAGGTCGTTGGGCGGGGTGTTGACCAGGTCGCGGGCCCGGTTGACGCTCTCGGCGACGACCAGCGCGCGCTCCAGCGCCGCCTTCGCGGCCTTGTCGCGGGCCTTGGCCCCGAGCAGCACGACCTCCTTGACGGCGGGCTTGCGGCCTTCGCGGGAGGTCTCGCGGTACGCGTCGAAGGTGTACGAGCCGAGCGCGGTGCCCAGCGCGACCGCCTCGACGGACGCGGGGTCGTCGAGCGCGAGCGCGACGCCCACCTTGTTCAGCCCGGTGGCGGCACGCGCCGTGTTGCCGCCGAATTTGCGCAGTTGTTCGGCGTCGAAGCCGTCCTCCGCGACTGCTCCGACACCGACCGCGACGACGACGGGGGCCTTCAGCGCCCCGCTGCCCACGGCCGTCGGGACGCGGGTGATCTCGCCCTCCGCGCCGGTGGCGCCCAGGGCTTCGAGGACCGAGGCCAGCGCGCCGTCGAACGCGGTCTCGACCGTTTCGCCGCCCGCGGCGACCACAGGGCCGTCAGTGCCTTTGACAAGACCGATGACGATGGCGTCGGCGCGCAGCGATGCCGCCGAGCTGGTACTCAGGCTCAGTGTGGTCACGAGTGTCCTGTTCTCCTGTTGTGGCTTTCTCGCCGATCCGTCGGCTCTGCCGGGGCCGTCGGCGCACCGCGCGTCGAATCCCGTGTCGTGTCGCGGACTTCCCCCAGGGGGGCCGGGGGAGCCGCCGGGTCCCGGCGTTTCCCCACAGCATTACACGTCCCCGCGGGACGTGTCTCAGCCCGTGGACAGGACCACCAGCGCGACGGCCGTCGCGGTCTCGACCGCCGCGCCCAGCACGTCGCCGGTGATTCCACCGATGCGGCGAACCACGTGCCACAGCAGGGCGGTTGCCGCGAGCAGCGCGAGGACGACGGCGAACAGCGCGCGGGGCACGCCGAGTTCCGTCGCGGCACCCAGGCCGGCGGCCGATGCGGCGAGCAGGACGACGAGCAGCCCGACCGCGGCCGGGCGCAGGGTCCCGGCCACCATCGCCCCCAGACCCCCGGGACGCGCGCTCGGTACCCCTCGCAGGCAGCCCAGCCCGATCGCCACGCGCCCGCACACGACCGCGATCACCAGCGCGGCCACCGCCTCGGCGGTGTCGTGCCGCGCCCCGATCCGCGCGAGTGCCGCGGTCTGCGCGAGCAGCGTGAACACGAGGGTGAGCACCCCGAAGGGCCCGATGTCGGACGCCTTCATGACGCGCAGCGCGTCGGCGGCGGGCCGCCCCGAGCCGAGGCCGTCGGCGACGTCGGCCAGCCCGTCGAGGTGCAGCCCGCGCGTCAGCAGCGCCAGGGCGCCGAGCGCGAGGACGGCGGCGAGCAGCGGGCCCGTCCCGGCGTACGTCGCCGCGGCCAGCACGCCCGCCGCGAGCCCGCCGAGAACCACGCCCACCAGCGGCGCCGCGGCCATCGCCCGGGCCGCGGCGGAACGGTCCACGTGTGGAACGCGCACCGGCAGCACGGACAGCGTGCCGAACGCGAGGCGCAGTCCGTCGGACCTGGAGGTGCCGCTCACCGGGGCGGGGTCACGTGCGCGGTCGTCAATCCGGGTCGGCGGCGCCGTCGGGGGCGTCCGCGGGCGCGTTCTTGGTGAGCGACATGACGGGCGCGGGGGCCTCGTCGTCGTCGCGCACGGTGTCGCCGGTCCCGGTGCCGGCGTCGGCGGCGTCCGGAAGTCCGGCGGCCAGGGACGCCGCCGCCCGCACGAGCGGCAGGGCCAGCAGCGCGCCGGTGGCCTCGCCGTACCGCAGCCTGTAGTCGAGCAGCGGCTCCAGGGCCATGCGGTCGAGCGCCTTGGCGTGGCTGGGCTCGGGCGTCAGCTGGGCGGCGAGGAACCAGTCGGGGCTGCGGTACGAGATCCGCTGCACCACCAGCGCGGCGGCCGCGGAGGAGACACCGTCGAGCAGCACGGGCGTACGGCGGATCGCCGCGCGCAGCAGGAACCCGCTCATCGCGGCGAAATCCGCGCCGCCGGACACCGCGAGCAGCCGCAGCGGATCGCCGAGCACCGGCCGGGCCCGCCGGAGCGCGTCGCGGATCGCCGCGCACTTGCGGATCCAGGCCGCGTCGTCGATACCCGAGCCGCGGCCGATCGCCGCCGCCGCGTCCATGCCGGTCAGCGCGCCGATCAGGACCGCCGCGACGGTCGTGTTGCCGACGCCGAGGTCGCCGAGGACAAGGAAGTCGGCGCCGCCGTCGATCTCCGCGTCGGCGACGTCCATACCGGCCCGGAACGCGTCGTCGGCCTCCGCGGCCGTCAGGGCGTCGTGGCGGTCGATCGCGCCGCTGGACCGCCGCACCTTGTGCCGGGTGACGGCGGCGGGCAGCGGCTCCGGGTCGGTGTCCACGGCGATGTCGACCACGCGGACGGCGGCCCCGGCGGGCCCGGCCAGCAGCCCGGCGGTGCCACCGCCGGCCGCGGCCTCGCGCACGGCCCGCGCGGTGTGCCCGGCGGGCAGGGCCGACACGTTTCTCGCCGCGATGCCGTGGTCGCCCGCGAACAGCACGACGCGCGGGGCGTCGACCGGGCGCACCGCGGCGCCGCCCTGGACGCCCGCGAGCCACACGGCGACGTCCTCCAGCCGCCCGAACGCGCCGGAGGCCCCGGGCTGGAGTGCCAGCCGCGCCCGCAGACGGGCCCGTGCGTCGTCGTCGGGGCGTTCGACGAGGCCGGAGAGGGAGTCGAGATCGATAGCCATCGCGGGTCAGCGTAATGCGTGCCGGCTCGGCCCCGTGCGCCGCCGTCGGCCGCCTCAGCTCCGCGCGTGCCGCGGCTTCCGCGGCAGCCCGCGCAGCGTGAGGGCCTGCCCGGCGACGACCAGCAGGACTTCGTCGGACTCCTCCGCGACGGCGGCGTTCAGGCGGCCGAGTTCGTCGCGGTAGCGGCGGCCCGAGGCCGTCGCCGGGACGACGCCGCTGCCGACCTCGTTGCTCACCGCGACCAACGGCACGCGGCACGCGCGCCACGCGGCGGCGAGTTCGTCGACCCGCTCGCGCACGGCGTCGCGGGCGCCCTCCCGCCACGCGGCGTCGTCCCACGCCCCGCACTCGTCCATCACCGCGGTCAGCCACAGCGAGAGGCAGTCGACCAGCAGCGGCACGGTCGCGTCCGCCACCAACGACGCCAGGTCGGTGGTCTCCGCGGTACGCCACGTCGCCGGGCGGCGGTCGCGGTGCGCCGCCACGCGCTCGGCCCACTCCGGGTCGCCGTCGCGGGTGCCGCCGGTCGCGACATACATGACGTCCGGCGACGCGGCCAGGCGGCGCTCCGCCTCCACCGACTTGCCGGAGCGAGCCCCGCCCAGCACCAGCGTCCGGTGCGGGCGCACGGGCTGCGCCTCCGGCTCGGTGCCGAGGCGGACGACGCCGCCGTCCGCGACCGCCCGCGCGCCCCACGCGGCCAGGCGCCGCGCCAACTCCTCGCCGGGCGGCGCCTCGTGCGAAAGGTGGACGGCGAGCACGTCGGTGTCCTCGGTCACCGCGCCCGCGCTGCGCAGCGCGGCCAGGCGCTCGGGCCAGGCCACCACGTCCAACAGGACCGCGTCGTACGGCCGTCCGTCCGACCACGCCCGCGCGGTGTCGGCCTCGGGGGCGAGCCGCGACGACGGTATGTACAGGAGCCGCGAGCCGCCGGGACCGGTCACCGCGTACGCGACGCGGCCCGGCGAGCCGCCCGGCAGGACCCGCACGTGGTGCGCGCCGAGGGTGAACTCCGCGCCCGGCTCGACCGTTTCCCACGGCGGCCCGCCCGCGGTCGGGGCCGGGAGGCCCGGCGGCGGCCCGGACGGCGCGGCGACCAGCTCGAGCCCGGCGGCCGGCAGCCAGGCCAGCGGAGCGGCCTCGGCCGGACCGGTGAGCAGCAGATGGCGCACGCCCGTCAACGGCCGCGACGCCCGAGCGGCGGCGTGCGCGGGCTCGGGCCCGCAGTCGATCAGCAGCGTGCCGTCGACCAGCACGCAACTGGGTTCCCGCACCGCCGATCCGGTGCAGCCCAGGCAGGACGCGCAGGTGCAGAACGGCTGGGGCCAGCCGCGCGGGCCGGCCGTGCCGAGGAACGTCAACTCCATAGGTGCGGCGCTACTCCCGAACTGGTACGGCGGTGTGCATTGTCGACAGAATGTCCGGTGGTCCCCGGTCGGTTACTGTGCGGACCGTTCAAGAGCCGAAAGTGAGCGAAGGTCCGACGAGGACCGGGCAGCGATGCGGTCCGGCGGAACCCGACGAAGGAGCCCGCGATGATGTGGCAGTGGCGGTACGAGAACGCGGACGGCGCGCCCGTCCCCGGCCCGAAGACCGAGGAGTTCTCGAACCAGTCGGACGCCGAGACCTGGCTCGGCGAGAACTGGCGCGGGCTCCTCGACGCCGGGGTCGAGCAGGTGACGCTGCTGGAGGGCGACGACGTCGTCTACGCCGCGATGAGCCTGCGCGCCGTCGAGTAGCCGCCGTCCCGTCCGCACACCGACGGCGTCAGGGGCGCCCGGCCGGGGACTGCGTCCTCGCCGGATCACGCTCCACGAACGCGTCGAGGATCACGTCGATCTTCGTCAGCAGCTCGTCCTCCAGCTTCACGCCCGCGGCCTTGACGTTCTCCGCGACCTGATCGGGGCGCGACGCCCCGATGATCGCCGCCGCGACATTCGGGTTCTGGAGGACCCACGCCACCGCGAGCTGCGCCATCGTCAGCCCGGCCTCGTCGGCGAGCGGACGCAACCGCTGGACGGCGGTGAGCAGTTCGTCGTCCATGTGGCGGGAGATGAAGGTCTGGCCGCCCTTGGTGTCGGTGGCCCGCGACCCCGCGGGCGGCGCCTGCCCCGGCTGGTACTTGCCGGTCAGCACCCCTTGGGCGATGGGCGACCACACGATCTGCCCGAGGCCCAACTCCTCGCTCGCCGGGACGATTTCGGACTCGATGACGCGCCACAGCATCGAGTACTGCGGCTGGTTCGAGATGAACGGCACCCGCAGTTCGCGGGCCAGTTCGGCGCCCGCGCGGATCTGCTCGGCGTTCCACTCCGAGACACCGATGTAGAGCGCCTTGCCGGACCGGACGACGTCGGCGAACGCCAGCATCGTCTCCTCCAGCGGCGTCGACTCGTCGTAGCGGTGGGCCTGGTAGAGGTCCACGTAGTCGGTGCCGAGCCGCGTCAGCGACCCGTCGATCGACTCCATGATGTGTTTGCGCGACAGACTGCGGTCGTTGCGCCCCGGTCCGGTGGGCCAGAAGACCTTGGTGCAGATCTCCAGGCCCGCCCGGCGTTCGCCCTTGAGGGCACGTCCGAGGACGGCCTCCGCGCGCGTCTCGGCGTAGACGTCGGCGGTGTCGAAGGTGGTGATCCCGGCGTCGAGAGCGGCGCGCACACACGCGAGTGCGGCGTCCTCCTCGACCTGTGAACCGTGCGTGATCCAGTTGCCGTACGCGATCTCACTGATGACAAGACCGCTGCGGCCCAGGTGTCGGAACTCCATGCGCCCCACCCTAATCCGGGCGTCAGCGGACGGTCTTCTCGCCCACCAGGTGCAGCATGGAGGCGATACCCCGGTACGGGTCGACCCGGCCCGCCTCCTCCTCCACGGCGATGAGGTTCTGCCACGTCTTGCTGCCGCGCCGGGGCGCCGGTTCGTCGCCGCGCAGCGCGCTGAAGACACCGACGCCGTACCACGCGAGGACCGGTGCCCCGAGGTCGGCGAGCATCGTCGCGAGGCTGTCGGGGGAGTCGGCGCGCACCGCGTCGCCGGCTCCGACCGACCGGGCGGCGAGTGCCTTGCGCGTCGCCGTCCACTCGCCCGCGACCCCCGGGGCCAGCGCCGCCGCGGCGCCGTTGTTCGCGGTCACGGACAAGAGGCCGCCGGGGTTGAGGATGCGTGCGAGCGCGGCGAGCATGCCGTCCGGTTCGGAGGCGGCGTCCAGGACGCCGTGGCACAGCGCGAGATCGAAGCTGCCCGGAGCGAAGTGCCGCCCGGCCTCGCTGCCGTCGCCCTCCACCAGCCGCAGGCGCGAGCGGATCTCCTCCGGTTCGTCGGCGATCTCGTCGTGCATCGCGGTCAGTTGGAGGGTGTCGGTGCTCACCGCGGTGACCAGGTGGCCGGCCCGGGCCAGCAGCAGCGACGGGGTGGACGGGCCGCAGCCGACGTCGAGCACCTTCAGCGGCCCGCGCTGCCGCAGCCGCGTCAGGTGCTCGGCGAGCTGCCGGGACGCGATCTCGCGCTGCACACTGGTGTGCAGATCCGCGGGCCAAGTGGTCGCCTCATGCAGGGCGGACGTCATCGTACCTCCGAGGGAATCCCGGCGAGCACCGGGAGAAATCGGGTTGTGGTGCGGCAGCGCGGGGCGTCGGTGCGCGGGGATCGGCGAACCCCCGGTCTGCCGGTGCGTGTTCGCGGGACTGCGGAGCGTGAGCCACGGGGCCCCGGCGCCGCGCCGCCCGCGGTTCCCGGCACAGCGAAAAGCCCCGCGGCGCGAGGCCCTTCGGAGGGCCGGTCCACGACCGGGCGCGGGGTTTGCGGGACGTGCGGGTGTGGCTTCTGCATGGCTCGGATGGTTCGGAGAGGGTGCGGTCGGGCTCCGAAGTCCGGTGCGGAACACCGCGGTCGCCCGCCCGGCATGCGGACGGGCGCGCCGCACTACGGCTTTTCGCCGCGCTTGACCTGCGGCTTCGGCAGCCTCAGGCGGCGCACTTGCAGGGAGCGCATGAGCGTGTACGCGGTGCAGCCCTTGAGGTTTTCGTCCGGGAAGCGCTGCCGCAGCTGCTTCTTGAGGGTGAGGTTCAGCCGGATCGAGTCCAGGATGATCAGGACGATGATCGCGAGCCAGGCGAGCAGCGAGAGGTTCTTGATCGACGTGCTCGGCATGATGCTCATGATGAGGATCAGCACCGCGGACGGCAGGAAGAACTCCGCGACGCTGACGCGCGAGTCCACGAAGTCGCGGCAGAAGCGGCGCATCGGGCCCTTGTCACGGGCCGGGAGGGCTCGTTCGTCGCCCGTGACCAGCGCGGTCCGCTGCGCCTCGCGGTCTTCGCGGGCCCGCTGCCGGGCGATCCGCGTGGCTTCCCTGCGGTCCTTGGGCGGTGTCACGCGCGTCTTGCGGTTGGCCTGGGCCTCGCTGCGCTTGGGCGTGGGGCGGCCCTTCGGGGCCTCGGGGTCACGGACCTCGGGCTCGACGGCGACCGTCTCGGGGGTCGCGGACTCTGCCTGCGAACGACGTCTGAACACGTCTCCAGCGTACGTGTTCGCCCCGGGTGCGTGGAGCGGCCCCGGCGGGAGTGGGCGGTGGGGCGGGTGAGGTCCCTGATGGACTGCCCTCCTGCCGGACGGTCCGTTCGCCATTTAGGCTGGTACAGGCCACAAGCTTGCCTACGAAGGGGGCGCGCGAGGCTCATGAGCACGCGATGCGAACGAATCGACAACCCGGATGCGTTTCGCGAATGCGGCGCCGACCGTAGCGAGGTGCGGGCATGACCGGCATCATGAAGCGGATGGCGATGATCTTCCGCGCCAAGGCGAACAAAGCGCTGGACAAGCGTGAAGATCCGCGCGAGATGCTGGATTACTCGTACCAGAAGCAGCTGGAACTGCTGCAGAAGGTGCGCCGCGGGGTCGCGGACGTCGCGACGTCCCGCAAGCGCCTGGAACTCCAGCTGCGCCAGCTCGAACAGCAGGCCGCCAAGCACGAGGACCAAGGCCGCAAGGCCCTTTCCCTCGGCCGCGAGGATCTGGCCCGCGAGGCGCTGACGCGGCGCAGCGGCATCATGCAGCAGATCGGCGACATGCAACTGCAGTACGAGCAGCTGCAGTCGGAGGAGGAGAAGCTGACGCTGGCCTCGCAGCGGCTCCAGGCGCGCGTCGACGCGTTCCGGATCCGCAAGGAGACCATCAAGGCGACGTACACCGCGTCGGAGGCGCAGGCCAACATCGGCGGCGCGATCGCGGGCATCTCGGAGGAGATGGCGGACGTCGGCCTCGCGATGCAGCGGGCGGAGGACAAGACCGCCCAGATGCAGGCGCGGGCCGGGGCGATCGACGAACTCCTGGCGTCCGGCGCGCTCGACGATCCGACGGGCATGGCGAAGGACGACATCACCGCGGAGTTGGAGCGTCTGTCCAGCGGCTCGGACGTCGAGCTGGAGATCATGCGGATGAAGCAGGAGCTGGGCCAGGCTCCGACCCCGGCGCAGCAGGCGCTCGAACAGAGCCGGCAACAGGCGCTCGGCCCGGGCCAGTCCGCGCCCGGCGCGGCGTTCCGGGAGCAGAACGACGCGGAGTACCAGCCCCGTTTCGAGAAACAAGGGGAGTAGCCATGATCGTCCGCATCATGGGCGAAGGACAGCTGGACGTCGCGGACGACCGGCTCGCCGCGTTGTCGCCGCTGGACGACGAGGTCGAGGCCGCGGTCGAGGCCGACGACGAGCCGGCGTTCCGCCTGGCGCTCGTCGTGCTCCTGGACCGCGTCCGGGAGATCGGCACGCCGGTCCCGGACGACGTCCTGGTCCCGTCCGAGCTGGTTCTGCCCGCGGCGGACGCCAACGTCGAGGACGTCCGCGACCTGTTCCGGGAAGGCGGCCTGATCCCGGGCTGAGTCCCGGGTCGGCCGGTTCCCGGGCCGGAAAGGCTCGGCCGGCCAAGGCGAGGCACGTCGGGGTTCCCCTTCCCCGGGCGTCCCGCCTTGGCCCTGCTGTGCCGCCCCGCGGGTGCCCTACGGCAGCGCGAGCATCTGGTCGAGGGCCTGCTTGGCGAACTTCTCGGTCTCCGCGTCCACCCGGATGCGGTTGACGACCTTGCCGTCGACGAGCGCTTCCAGCGCCCAGACCAGGTGGGGGAGGTCGATGCGGTTCATCGTCGAGCAGAAGCACACGGTCTTGTCGAGGAAGACGATCTGCTTGTCCGGGTGGGCCGCGGCGAGGCGCCGCACCAGGTTGAGTTCGGTGCCGATGGCCCACGAGGAACCCGGCTCCGCGGCGTCGAGGGCCTTGATGATGTATTCCGTCGAGCCGACGTAGTCGGCCGCGGTGACCACCTCGTGCTTGCACTCGGGGTGCACCAGGACGTTGACGCCCGGGATCCGCGCGCGCACGTCGTCGACGGAGTCCAGGCCGAACCGCCCGTGCACGGAGCAGTGGCCGCGCCACAGGATCATCTTGGCCGCGCGCACCTGCTCGGCCGTCACGCCGCCGCCGGGCTTGTGCGGGTTGTAGACGACGCAGTCGTCCAACGAGAAGCCCATGTCCAGCACCGCGGTGTTGCGGCCGAGGTGCTGGTCCGGCATGAACAGCACCTTCTCGCCCTGGTCGAACGCCCATTCCAGGGCGCGCTTGGCGTTCGACGAGGTGCATATCGTGCCGCCGTGCCGGCCGGTGAAGGCCTTGATGTCGGCCGACGAGTTCATGTACGACACGGGCACGGTCGCGTCGGCCACACCGGCGTCGGTCAGGACGTCCCAGCACTCCTCGACCTGGTCGTACGTCGCCATGTCCGCCATCGAGCAGCCCGCGGCGAGGTCGGGGAGGATCACCTGCTGCGCGTCGTTGGTGAGGATGTCGGCGCTTTCCGCCATGAAGTGGACGCCGCAGAAGACGATGTACGGCGCGTCGGGGCGCGCCGCCGCCTCGCGGGCCAGCTTGAACGAGTCGCCGGTGACGTCGGCGAACTGAATGACCTCGTCGCGCTGGTAGTGGTGGCCCAGGATGAAGACCGAGTCACCGAGCGCCGCCTTGGCCGCCCGGGCGCGCGCGACGAGCGTCGGGTCCGCCGGATTCGGCAGGTCGCCGGGGCACTCGACGCCGCGCTCGCTGTACGGGTCGGCGCCGCGGCCCAGCATGAGCAGCGCGAGCGGGGTCGCCTCGACGCCCGGCGGCAGGTCCAGATCGTTGGTCGCGGTCACGTCGCACATCCTTTTCGTCTATCTGACGCTATTTATCCTACTCCGATGTCGTCGCATTGACGAGAGCCGGGGTGCCGCAGGCGACATGCATCACATTGCACGCGACGCGGGTCACAGTGCCCGGGGCGTCCCGCGGCGCGGGGTGGTATGCGACCATGAACCGATCGGGCATGAACCGGACGGGGCCCGGAATAGAACCCAGGGCACCTCGCGTTGCCGACGGTGACAGCCGTATCCAGCACCGAACCACCACGTGGGAGCTTCCAGATGACGGTCAAGGACGAGACCACGACCAGTGGCGTCATCCTCACGGATGAGGCCGCGGCCAAGGTCAAGGCCCTGCTTGAGCAGGAGGGGCGCGAGGACCTCGCGCTGCGCGTTCAGGTGCAGCCGGGCGGCTGTTCCGGCATGCGCTACCAGCTGTACTTCGACGAGCGCTCGCTCGACGGCGACGCGGTCCAGGAGTTCGGCGGCGTACGCGTCGTCACCGACCGTATGAGCGTCCCGTACCTCGGCGGCGCGACGATCGACTTCGTCGACACGATCGAGAAGCAGGGCTTCACGATCGACAACCCCAACGCGGCCGGCTCCTGCGCCTGCGGCGACTCGTTCAGCTGACCCACCCGGGGCGACCGGGCGGGCGTACCGGTCGCGTGGCCACCACGTGACACCGTGCGACCGCGCGAAACGGACGGCGAGGCAGCAGCTCCTTCAGGGGTTTGCTGCCTCGCCGTCCGTGTGGGCGGGGTGCGGGCGGCTCAGTCGCCGAACTCGGCGAGGCCGGCCACCATCGCGGCGCCGCGCGCCGGGACGTGCACGGCCGGCGCGGTCGACGACGAGGGCACGGCCGCCCGCGGCGGAACCGCGAGCGAGGCGGTCCACGACCTGTCGATGCGCGCGCAGTCGCCGCGCAACTCGGCCATCGACTCGGCCTCGCCCTTCGGCGGGAGATACGAGCGCGCCGACAACGGCTTGGCGGACATATCGGGCTCCTTGCCGTAGGTGTCGTCAGTGCCATGGCGGCCCAAAACGGGGCAAAGGCCGCAAGTCGCTGTAGCCCTTTCAGCCTAGAGCTCCCGGCCGCCCGCGGCATCGTCTACCGCTGGGTAGCTTCAGGGGCCATGGAACGTCCGGGCCCACCGCAGGCCGCCCCGACCCCGGAACCGCGGCCCGCCCGGCCGCCGCGGCCCCGCCCGGGCCACCCCGCGGCGCCCCGCCGCGTCATGGGCCCGAGTTAACACACCGCCGGTACCGTGGGCGGATTCCGGCGGGTCCAGCACCAGGGCACGCCGCCCGCCTCACCCCAGGAGCCAGCCCGTGCGCATCGCCGTGACCGGGTCGATCGCCACCGATCACCTGATGACCTTCCCCGGTCGCTTCGCCGACCAACTGCTCCCCGAGGAGCTGCACCGGGTCTCCCTCTCGTTCCTCGTCGACCGGCTCGACCTCCACCGCGGCGGCTGCGCGCCCAACATCTGTTTCGGCATGGGGTGTCTCGGCCTCAGCCCGATCCTCGTCGGCGCGGCCGGCGCCGACTTCACCGACTACCGCTCGTGGCTCGACCGGCACCGCGTCGACACCCACTCGGTGCACATCTCCGAGACCCAGCACACCGCGCGCTTCCTCTGCACGACGGACCAGGACCACAACCAGATCGCGTCCTTCTACGCCGGTGCGATGAGCGAGGCGCGCGAGATCGAGCTGCGCCCCACCGTCGACCGCGTCGGCGGCATCGACCTGGTGGTCATCGCCGCCAACGACCCCGAGGCGATGCTCCGGCACAGCGACGAATGCCGCGAGCGCGGCTACACCTTCGCGGCCGACCCCTCCCAGCAGCTCGCGCGCATGGGCAAAGAGGAGATCCGCAACCTCGTCGACGGCGCCGCGTACCTCTTCACCAACGAGTACGAAGCCGCGCTCATCGAGGAGAAGACCGGCTGGTCCGGCGAGGAGATCTTGGACCGCGCCGCGATCCGCGTCACCACGCTGGGCCCCAAGGGCGTCCGCATCGACCAGCGCGGCGAGGCGCCGATCCACGTGCCCGTCGCCCAGGAGGAGCGCAAGGCCGACCCCACCGGTGTCGGCGACGGATTCCGCGCCGGATTCCTCGCGGGCCTCTCGTGGGACCTCGGTCTCGAACGCTCCGCGCAGGTCGGCTGCATGCTCGCCACGCTGGTCATCGAAACCGTCGGCACACAGGAATACACGCTGCGCCGCGACGCGTTCCTCGCGCGCTTCGCCCAGACCTACGGCGACGCCGCCGCGGCCGAGGTCGACGCGCGGCTCAAGATCTGACCCGACCGTCCTCCCGGGTCCGCCGAAACCGCGGGGATTCCCGGAGCGCTCAATCCTGGCGGACGCGCCGGACGAGATAGGCGACCCCGCCTTTCTCGCCCGGCCGTTCGCCCACATACTCGTGGCCGGTCATGGCACACCACGCCGGTACGTCGAGCCGGGCCGCCTCGTCGTCCGACACCACCGCGAGCACCGCGCCGACCGCGACATCGCCGATGTGCCGCGCGAGTTCGATGATCGGGATCGGGCAGCGCCGGCCGAGGGTGTCCAGCACCAACCCGGGCGTGGCGGCGGAATCCCCCGCGGCCACGGGCACGTCGGCCGCGGGGGCCGTCGGCGGCACCACGCCGGTCACCGCGCGCAGGTCGGCGACGATATCCGGCAAAACCGCCAGAAAACGGTCCACCTCGGCCTCGGTTGTCCCCCGCGGCAGCGACACTCGCACATTGCCCTGCGTCAACACGCCCATGGCCTCCAGGACGTGACTGGGCGTCAGCGTCGACGACGTGCACGACGATCCCGACGACACCGCGAAACCCGCCCGGTCCAGCGCGGTCAGCAGCGCCTCGCCGTCGACGTACAGGCACGAGAACGTCACCAAGTGCGGCAGCCTCGCCACCGGATCGCCGACGACTTCGGTGTCCGGCACGATCTCGGGCACCCGCGTGCGGATCTTGTCCACCAGCGCGGACAGCCGTGCGTTCTCGTCGTCCGGCCCGGTCGCCACCGCACCGAGCGCGACCGCCGCCGCGACGACGGCCGGCACGTTGACGAACCCCGGGACGCGCCGCGCCTCGCGTTCGTCGTACGGCAGCGGCGACGCGTACCGCGTGCCCTTGCGCACGACCAACACCCCCACCCCCGCCGGGCCGCCCCACTTGTGTGCGCTCGCGGCGAGTACCGACCAGCCGTCCGGCACCGGGACCCGGCCGACCGACTGCGCGGCGTCGACGACCAGCGGAATCCCCCGGGCCGCGCACAGTTCCGCGGCCTCGGCGATCGGCTGGAGTGTGCCCACCTCGTGGTTGGCGCTCTGCAGCGCGACCGCCGCGGTGTCGTCGCGCAGATCCCCGGCCAGTGCCCCGATGTCGACGCGCCCGCCGCGGTCCACCGCGGTGCGCGTGACCTCGCCGCCGCGGGACTCGTGCAGTTCGGCGGCGTGCAGGACCGACGAATGCTCGACCGCGCTCACCACCGCGTGGGCGCCGACGCGGCGCCGGCCCGCGAGGGCACCCAGCAACGCCAACTGCGCCGCCTGCGTCCCCGACGCCGTGAAGGAGACCTCGTCGGGACGCGCGCCGAGCACTGCCGCGACCGATTCCCGTGCGGCGTCGAGCAACAACCGGGCCCGTCTTCCGTCGTGGTACTGCCGCGCCGGATCGGCCCACCCCTCGTCGAGCGCGCTGAGAAGTGCCGAACGCGCGGCGGGGTGCAGGGGTTCGGAGGAAGCCGCGTCGAAGTACGCCATGAACAGACGCTAATCGGAGTGCGCGCGTTCGCGTACATCGGTGTCGTTCACTCGATCGGAGGGCTCGTCACTTTCGCGTCCAGCGCCACACCGGACCTCGGCGCGCGACCCGAATACCGCTCCAGTAGGGTTGCCCCGCAGAATCATCCAAACCTGCCCGTGCGACGGACAAGCAGGGGACGAAGTCCCCCGACGGACCGCCGTTATGGGCGAGACATCGGGAAGGCGCTACGTGAGTCCCTACGGCTCCGACCGCTCGCCGCGGCGCTGGATGCGGCGCAGGGTGCCGCAGCTGCTGGCTCTGGGCCTCGTCACCGCGACCGCCACCGGCTGCTCCGTCGACTCCAAGGATCTGCCCAGACTCGGGCTGCCGAATCCGGCGACCGAGCAAGGGCACAGGGTTCTCTCGCTCTGGCAGGGATCCTGGATCGCAGCCCTCATCGTCGGCGCTGTGGTGTGGGGGCTCATCCTGTGGAGCGTCGTATTCCACAGGCGCAGCCGCACGAAGCAGGAGATCCCGCCGCAGACCCGGTACAACCTCCCTCTCGAGGTCCTGTACACGGTCATCCCCGGCATCATCATCGCGGTCTTCTTCTACTTCACCGCCCGCGACGAGACCGAGCTTCAGAAGACGACGAAGGCGTCCGACCCCGCATTCGCGTCGGTCAACGTCATCGAGGTCGTCGGTTTCCAGTGGAACTGGGCCTTCAACTACAAGGAAGGCCCGATGAACCAGACCGGTGCGGTCTACGACATCGGCACGCCGGCAGACATTCCGACGCTCTACCTGCCGCAGAACCAGAAGGTGCAGTTCGAACTGAACTCGCCGGACGTGATCCACTCGTTCTTCGTACCGTCGTTCCTTTACAAGCTGGACATCATCCCCGGCAAGACGAACAAGTTCGAGATCACGCCCCAGGTTCTCGGCCACTACGACGGCAAATGCGCGGAGCTGTGTGGCGCCGACCATTCCCGCATGCTCTTCAACGTGCAGATCGTCACCCCCGAGGAGTACCAGAAGCACCTCGCGGAGCTGGAGGCGAAGGGGCAGACCGGGGCCGTCCGCAGCCAGATCAACATGCCGCCAACGCCCGAGCATGCGGGAAGTGAAAAGTGACCATCCTCAACGAGCCACAGAGCGTGGCGGTGGGCGCGTCGGGGGTGCGTCGCAAGGCTCCCGGCAATGCCGTGGTCAAGTGGATGACCACCACCGACCACAAGACCATCGGCAGCCTGTACCTCATCACGTCGTTCGTCTTTTTCTGCATCGGCGGTCTCCTCGCGCTGTTCATGCGCGCGGAGTTGGCCCGGCCGGGTACGCAGATCATGTCGAACGAGCAGTTCAACCAGGCGTTCACGATGCACGGCACGATCATGCTGCTGATGTTCGCGACGCCGCTGTTCGCCGGTTTCACGAACTGGATCATGCCGCTGCAGATCGGGGCGCCCGACGTGGCGTTCCCCCGGCTGAACATGTTCGCGTACTGGCTCTACCTGTTCGGCTCGATCATCGCGGTCGCCGGGTTCCTCACGCCGCAGGGCGCCGCCGACTTCGGATGGTTCGCGTACGCGCCGCTGTCCGACTCGGTGCGCTCGCCGGGTATCGGCGCGGACATGTGGATCATGGGCCTGGCGATGTCCGGCTTCGGCACGATCCTCGGTGCGGTCAACTTCATCACGACGATCATCGCGATGCGGGCGCCCGGCCTGACGATGTTCCGGATGTCGATCTTCTGCTGGAACGTCCTGCTGACGTCGATCCTCGTCCTGATGGCCTTCCCGGTCCTGGCCGCCGCGCTGTTCGCGCTGGAGGCGGATCGGAAGTTCGGCACCCATATCTTCGATCCGGCCAACGGCGGACCGATCCTATGGCAGCACCTCTTCTGGTTCTTCGGCCATCCAGAGGTGTACATCATCGCGCTGCCGTTCTTCGGCATCGTCTCCGAGGTGATCCCGGTCTTCGCCCGCAAGCCGATGTTCGGCTACAAGGGCCTGATCGGCGCGACGATCGCCATCGCCGGTCTGTCCGTCACCGTGTGGGCGCACCACATGTTCGTGACCGGCTCGGTGCTGCTGCCGTTCTTCTCGTTCATGACGTTCCTCATCGCGGTACCCACCGGGGTGAAGTTCTTCAACTGGATCGGCACGATGTGGCGCGGCTCGCTGTCGTTCGAGACACCGATGCTGTGGACCGTCGGCTTCCTGGTCACGTTCGTGTTCGGCGGTCTGACGGGTGTCATCCTCGCGTCGCCGCCGCTGGACTTCCACGTGTCCGACACGTACTTCGTGGTCGCGCACTTCCACTACGTCGTCTTCGGCACCGTGGTGTTCGCGATGTTCGCCGGATTCCACTTCTGGTGGCCGAAGTTCACCGGCAAGATGCTCGACGAACGCCTCGGCAAGATCACCTTCTGGACGCTGTTCGTCGGCTTCCACACGACCTTCCTCGTCCAGCACTGGCTGGGCGCCGAGGGCATGCCGCGCCGGTACGCCGACTACCTGGCCTCCGACGGCTACACCGCCCTCAACATGGTGTCGACCATCGGCTCGTTCGTCCTCGGTATGTCGATCCTGCCGTTCCTCTACAACGTGTGGAAGACACACAAGTACGGCAAGAAGGTCACCGTGGACGACCCGTGGGGCTACGGCCGTTCGCTCGAGTGGGCGACGTCGTGTCCGCCGCCGCGCCACAACTTCACCTCGATGCCGCGCATCCGCTCGGAATCGCCGGCGTTCGACCTCCACCACCCCGAAATCGCCGCCCTGGACTACCTGGGCGACGAGCGGCAGGCCGTCACGGCGGGCAAGGAGAGTGAGCGGTGAAGTTCATCGGTGCGCTCATGACGCTGGTCGCGATCTTCCTCCTCCCGGTCACCATCATCTACTGGGTGCTGTCGGAGGACCCGACCGGAACCACGGCCCTGGCCCTGGCCTTCGGTCTGTCGATCATGATCGGCTACTACCTCTGGTTCACCGCGCGGCGCAGTGAACTGCTGCCGCAGGACAACGAAGAGGGCGATGTCGCCGACGACGCCGGCGATCTGGGCTTCTTCAGCCCGCACAGCTGGGCGCCGCTGACGCTGGCGGCCGGTGCCTCGCTGATGTTCCTCGGCATCATCTTCGGTTGGTGGATCTGCTACTTCGCGGCTCCCATCGTCGGAATCGGCCTGTTCTCCTGGGTCTTCGAGTACTACCGCGGGGAGAACCAGAACCAGTGACTCCCTGAGGGAGCCACTCCGCCACACCGCGGAATCACGCACCGCGCCGCGAGGCCGGTCACCCGGACAGGGTGACCGGCCTCGCGCGTTGCCGATCAAATTCGGACGTATCGGGATCAAGGCCGGTCCGGCGGCCGGGAGTTGTCACCATTGTGTGACTGTCACCGAATTCCGGAACCCGCGTGCGCCGGGGGGCGTCAAAAGCAGCGCAAAGGGCTCGCAGCCAGGTCTGCGGAGGCGACATAGGGAGGGATCGCGTGCCCCGTTTCGGAGGAGCGATGCGTACAGGGGCTGCCAGGCTGGCCGCAGGTCTGCTGGTTGTGCCCCTGTTCCTGACGGCATGTTCGTCGGGGGGAGACAGCAAGTCTGACGGCAAGCCGAGTGGCGGAGTATCGGAGGGCCCCGCGGGGGGAGGCGGCAAGAACAAGCCGCCCGCGGCACCCGCGGCACTGACCATCACCCCGGCCGACGGCGCGAAGTCCGTCGAGACCGACGGGGTCTTCACGGTCAACGCGACGAGCGGCAAGGTGAGTTCGGTCGTCGTCACCGACGCCGACGGCAAGGCGGTCGAGGGCGCGGCGTCCGCCGACGGCGCGACGTGGACGCCCAAGGCACCGCTCGCCAACGGTACGAAGTACACCGTCGTCGCGAAGGCCGCCAACGCGGACGGTGCCGAGGTCACCGCCAACAGCAGCTTCACGACGGTTTCTGCCGCAAAAACGTTCGACTACGCGTACAAGCCCGACGACCAGGACGGCGGAACCCTGGGTGTCGGCGGTGTCATCTCGATCAAGTTCGACAAGCCCGTCAAGGACAAGGCCGCGATCGAGCGCAATCTGAGCGTCGTCTCCGAGCCCGCGACCGAGGGCTCCTGGAGCTGGCTCACCGACCACGACGGCAACGACCGGGTCGACTACCGGCCCAAGGAGTACTGGAAGCCCGGCACCAAGGTGACGTGGGCGGCGAACCTGGCCGGCGCCAAGTCGGGGGACGGGACGTACGGGACGAAGAACCGCGGCGGCACCTTCACCGTCCGCGACTCGATCGTGGCGACCGCCGACCTGGCGACCAAGCACCTGACGATCGCCAGGAACGGCCAGGTGGTCAACACCCTGCCGATCTCCGCGGGCGGTCCGTCGTACCCGACGTGGACCGGCGTCATGGTCGTCATGGACAAGGTGGACGGCATCGACATGGACTCGGAGACCGTGGGCCTCGGTGACGCGTACAACATGAAGAACGTCCGGTACGCCGTGCACCTGTCGGCATCCGGGACCTACTCGCACGCCGCGCCGTGGAACGCGGGCAAGTTCGGCAAGGTCCACGACAGCCACGGCTGCATCGGACTCAGCACCGCCGACGCCAAGATCCTGTTCGACACGGTGAACTCGGGCGACGTCGTCGAGGTCATCAACGGCACCGAGAAGCAGCTCGCACCGGGCAACGGCTTCGGCGACTGGAACGTCGACTGGGAGACCTGGGTCAAGAACAGCGCGCTGGCCGGCGCCGCCCAGTAAGGCACCGCCAGGAAAAGGGAACGCACGACGCGGGGGCCGTCTCGGACGAGACGGCCCCCGTACGCGTGTTCGGGCGCGCCCACCGCCCGATGCCCGACGGCGTGTCCCGTGCTGTCGACGAGAGATCCCCCGAAAGGACGCATCCACCGCTCCATATCAGGCGAATCGAGTGAGACTGGGGCAAAAGCGTCATCCCGCTGCAGGAGGTGCCAGGTGCACGGCACGACGGACACACTCGGCCGCCGACGGACACGGCGCGCGATAGCCATGACGGCGGCGGCCACGCTGGCACTCGGCGGCTGCTCGCTCACCGGGGGCGGGAGCGACGCGGGACCGAAGCCGGACAAGCCCGCCGTCAGCGCGGCCCGTTTCACCCTGACCCCGCAGGACGGCAGCGACGGCGTCGCCCCCGAAACGGTCGTCAGCGTCGGCGCCGGAGGGGGCCGGCTCACCGAGGTCGCGCTGACCGCCGCGGACGGCGCGCCCGTCGCCGGGACGATGAGCCAGGGCGGCGCGTCCTGGCGTAGCACCGAGCCGCTCGGCTACGGCACCGCGTACACCGTGCGCGCCACCGCGGTCGACGAGGACGGGCTCGCCACCACGCGCACGTCGACGTTCACGACGGCCACCCCGAAGTCGCTGATCGGCATCAAGACCATCACCCCGGAGAACGGCGCGACCGTCGGCGTCGGCATGCCGATCAGCGTCGAGTTCGACCACGAGATCAAGAGCCCCGTCGTCCGCGCGGCCGTCGAAGCGCGCCTGGCGGTCGCCACGTCGACGCCGGTCGAGGGAGCGTGGGGCTGGGTCGACGACTCGACCGTCCGCTTCCGGCCCAAGGAGTACTGGCCCGCCGGGACCAAGGTCTCGGTCACCGGCAACCTGCGCGGGCTGCCCATGGGCGACGACGGCGCCTACGGCGCGGACGGTTCGGGCGTCGACTTCGCGGTCGGCTCCGCGGTCATCACGACCGTCGACTCCGCCGCGCACGTGATGACGGTGGCCCGCGATGGCGAGGTGCTGCGCACGGTCCCCGTGACCACGGGCAAACCGGGCTTCACGACGCGCTCCGGGACGAAGGTGATCCTCGGCAAGGAGGAGCACGTCCTGATGGACGGTACGACGGTCGGCATCGCGGAGGGCAGTTCGGACGCGTACCGGCTGGACGTCTACTGGGCCACACGGGTGACGTGGAGCGGCGAGTACCTGCACGCGGCGCCGTGGTCGGTGGGCTCCCAGGGCGTCGCGAACGTCAGCCACGGCTGCGTCGGCATGAGCACCGAGGACGCCCGCTGGTACTTCGGCGTCGTCAAGGTGGGCGATGTCGTCAACGTCGTCAACACCGGCAGCGACAAGGCGATGGAGACGACCGGCAACGGCTACGGCGAATGGAACCTGCCGTTCGACCGCTGGCTGGAAAGCAGCGCGGCCGGCGCCGTCACCACGGGCACGCCCACGGCCGCCTGAGGCACCGGAGCGGGCCTTTTTGTCTCCCTGTCCTATCCCTGTCGCGAGCGGCCGTCACAGGCCGTCAGAGGCTCTTCCGGGCGGCGGCCCACCGGCGCTCGCACCCGGACCTCGCGTGGAAACACCGAGGCCCCACCGGAAATCCGGTGGGGCCTCGGTCCGCTGATGTGGCGTCAGCAGTGGTGCGTGGGATCAGTGGTGGCCGTGGCCGCTGGTGATCTCCTTGTACTCCTCCGCGGTGGGCTTCTCGATCTTCTCGTCGTAGTACCAGCGCGACAGCCGCACCCGCAGCTTCTCGCCGGCGCCCACCTTGCGCGCGACACCGTTCTCGTCCACCGCGGGCGGCAGTTCGGCGGGCGTCGGCTGCTCGTGCGCGGTCAGGAAGTGCAGGCGCTCGGCGTCGAGGGGCTCGTGCACCTCGATGAACTCGCCGTGCGGCAGCTTCTTGATGATGCCCGTCTCGCGGCCGTGCAGGACCTTGTCCCGGTCGCGGCGCTGGAGCGCCATCGCGATCCGGCGGGCCACCACGAAGGCGAGCACCGGGGCGACGAAGAACAGGACCCGGAACGTCCACGTGATCGCGTTGATCGACAGGTGGAAGTGGGTGGCGATGATGTCGTTGCCGCCGCCGAGCCACAGCACCAGGTACATCGTGATCCACGCGGCACCCAGCCCGGTGCGGACCGGGACGTTGCGTGGGCGGTCCAGCAGGTGGTGCTCGCGTTTGTCACCCGTGACCCACGCCTCCAGCCACGGGTACGCGGCGATGAAGGTGAACATCACGCCCGGGACGACCAGGGACGGCACGAGCACGTTCCAACTGATGGTATGACCCCACAAGTTGGTCTCCCAGTTCGGCATGAGCCGCAGGGAGCCTTCCAGGAAGCCGATATACCAGTCGGGTTGCGAGCCTGCCGTGATCTGCCCTGGGTGATAAGGACCGTACGACCAGATCGGGTTGATCTGGACCAGGCCGCCCAGCAGCGCGGTGATGCCGAAGACGATGAAGAAGAACCCGCCCGCCTTGGCGGTGTAGACCGGCAGCAGCGGCAGGCCCACGACGTTCTTCTCGGTCTTTCCGGCACCCGGGAACTGCGTGTGCTTGTGGTAGAAGACCAGGATCAGGTGGACGGTCAGCAGGCCGACCATGATCGCCGGGACCAGCAGCACGTGGATGGTGAACAGCCTCGGCACGATGTCGTGGCCGGGGAACTCACCGCCGAACAGGAAGAACTGCAGGTACGTGCCGACCAGCGGGATCGCCAGGACCACGCCTTCCGCGATGCGCAGACCCGTACCGGACAGCAGGTCGTCCGGCAGCGAGTAGCCGGTGAAGCCGTTCACCATCGCGAGCACCAGCAGGAGGAACCCGAACAGCCAGTTCATCTCGCGGGGCTTGCGGAACGCACCGGTGAAGAAGATGCGGAACATGTGGACGAACAGCGACGACACGAAGATCAGCGCGGCCCAGTGGTGGATCTGACGGATCGCCAGGCCACCGCGGATGTCGAAGCTGATGTCCAGGGTCGACGCGTACGCCTCGGACATGTGGATGCCCTGCAGCGGCACGTACGAGCCGTCGTAGACGACCTCGGTCATGCTCGGCTTGAAGAACAGCGTGAGCCAGACACCGGTCAGCAGGATGATGATGAAGCTGTAGAGCGCGACTTCGCCGAGCATGAACGACCAGTGGTCCGGAAAGACCTTGCGGAGGTTCTTCTTGGCCGCGCCGTACAGGCCCAGCCGCTCGTCGAAGTAGTCCGCCGTCTTGGTCGCGGCGTTGTCGGGGACCGGACCCGTCGGCGCGTTGGCGCCGTGCGTCGTAGCCATCAGCCACGCTCCCAGAAGCTCGGGCCGACCGGTTCCGCGAAGTCGCCGACCGCTTCGAGGTAGCCCTCGTTGCTGACGGAGATCTTCAGCTGCGGCAGCGAGCGCGCGGCCGGTCCGAAGACCACGGCGCCGTCGTCGGCCAGGTCGAACGTCGACTGGTGGCACGGGCACAGCAGGTGGTGCGTCTGCTGTTCGTACAGACCGATCGGGCAGCCGACGTGGGTGCAGATCTTCGAGTACGCGACGATGCCTTCGTAGGACCAGTCGAGTTGCTTGGTGGACTTGATCTCGTCCGGCTCCAGGCGCACCAGGAGGATGGCGGCCTTGCCCATCTCCTCCAGGTACTCGTGGTTCTCCACGGTGAGGCCGTCCGGCTTCGCCATGGTCAGCGAGCCCTTGATGATGTCCGAGGGCCGCAGCGGCTTGCCGGTGTTCTCGTTGATGATCAGCGTGTTGCCGTTGTTGACGCCGTGCCGTGCGTTCTCGCCCCAGAAGGTGTGGCGGAGCTTGGTGCCCGGCAGCGGTCCGAGGTCGCGCAGCAGCACGACGCCGGAGAGCGGCACCAGGGCCATCGCGCCGATCATCGTGCGGCGGATCAGCGGGCGGCGGCCGATGCTGGAGTCGGAGGCGCCCTGCTGGAACTCGCGGATGGCGGCCTCGCGGTCCGCCGGGGCCGACTTGAGCTCGTGGCGCTCCTGGACGATCTCCTCGTCCGTCATCAGCGTGCGAGCCCAGTGGATCGCGCCGGCGCCGATGCAGAAGAGGGCGACACCGAGAGTGCAGCCCAGCGCCATGTTCAGGGCGCCGATCTTCCCGAAGAAGAAGATGTCGACGGTGTCGTACTTGTCGATGCTGACGTACGACGCGATGAAGCCGATCGTCGCCAGCATCGAGATCAGGAACAGCAGCGATACCTGGCGCTCGGCCCGCTTCGCGGCCTTCTCGTCGATGTCGGTCCGGCGCGGTTCGTGTTCCGGGAGGCCCGGGTCGGCGAACGGCTCGAGTTCCCCGGCCGGGCCGTGGGCCTCCGGCAGCTTCTCTTGTGACATGTCGTCGTGGCTACTCACTTGGTCCTGGCCTTGGGGGTACGGGCGGCGATCCAGATTGCGGCGGCGATCAGGAAGCCGAGCCCGAAGATCCACACGAACAGACCTTCGGCCACCGGGCCGATGCGCCCGAGACCGAGACCACCCGGGTTCGGCTCTTCATGCGTCGTGTTCCGGAGGTACGTGATGATGCTCTTCTTCTGCTCCGGCGGCAGGATCGTGTCCGGGAAGGACGGCATGTTCTGCGGGCCGGTCAGCATCGCCTCGTAGACGTGCTTCGGGTCGACGTTGGTCAGCGCCGGCGCGAACTTGCCCTCGGGCAGCGCACCGCCCTCTCCGGAGAAGTTGTGGCACTGCGAGCAGTTGGTCCGGAAAAGCTCGCCGCCTTCCTGGAGGCTGCCGTTGAGGGCGTACTCCTCCTCGCGCGGCACGGCGGGGCCGGGGCCCAGCGACGCGATGAACGCGCCGAGTTGGTCCGACTGCGCCTGCGTGTACACGACAGGCTTGCCCGGAGCCTGCGGCCCTTGCTGCTGCATCGGCATGCGGCCGGTCATGACCTGGAAGTCGACCGCGGCGGCACCGACGCCCACGAGGGACGGACCGTCGCTGCTGCCCTGGCCGTTGAGACCGTGGCAGCTCGAACAGCCGGCCAGGAACAGCTTCTTGCCCTCTTCGACCGCGAGGGAGGACGGCGCGTTCTCGGCCTGTGCGGACTTGGCGGGCGCGAACGCGGCGTACAGCCCCCCGGTCGCCGCGAGCGCGAAGAGTAGGACGACGAACGCCGCCAGGGGGTGGCGTCGTCGTGCGGAGAGCTTCTTCACCAAAAACCTCGGTTGGTTTCGTCGGTTTGTCGAGTGGGACCAGAGGCCGCGTCTACTTGATGAGGTAGATCGTGGCGAACAGCCCGATCCACACCACGTCGACGAAGTGCCAGTAGTACGAGACGACGATCGCGCTGGTGGCCTGCTCGTGCGTGAACCGCTTGGCCGCGTACGTCCTTCCGAGGACGAACAGGAAGGCGATGAGGCCGCCTGTGACGTGCATGCCGTGGAAGCCGGTGGTCAGGTAGAAGACCGAGCCGTAGGCCGACGACGAAAGCGTCAGGTCCTCCTTGACCAACTCGGTGTACTCCATCACCTGCCCGCCGATGAAGATCGCGCCCATCACGAACGTCACGATGAACCACATGCGCAGCTTCTTGACGTCGCCGCGTTCCGCCGCGAAGACGCCGAGCTGGCAGGTCAGCGAAGAGAGCACCAGAACAGTGGTGTTCACCGAGGAGAACGGGACATTGAGCATGTCCGCACCCTGGTCCCACACCTCGGGGCCCTGGACCGACCGGATCGTGAAGTACATCGCGAAGAGCGCCGCGAAGAACATCAGCTCCGACGCCAACCAGACGATCGTGCCGATGCTGACCAAGTTGGGGCGGTCGATCGCCCCGTGGGGCGCATGCCCGGCTTCTACTGCAGTTGCTGTCGCCACGGCGGCCATTATTGCGGTCGCCGGATGAGCCCGCGCTTCGGGGGGCATCCTGGCGAGAACGTGTCTGAGTCTCGGACCTGTTCCCGATGCTTCCGGAATCGACCGAAGATCACCGGAAGACGCCTAGTCAGTGCTTGTTCGGCGCTAGTCGGCCGGGGCCGCGCGGCATTCCCTTCGATCGGTCGCGGCGATTCCCGCGCGGTTCTCGAACGAGTGATTCCGGAACGCCGTCCGGGGCCGGGGCGTTCCTTGTGCGCGCACCGGCCGTGCGAACCCGGCGCGTGGGCGCGGTGGTGCGCGGCGTACCGTCACGGCATGGCCGAGAGACGAAGCCGACGGTGGTTCCGGCGTGGGCGCGAGGAGCCCGAGCCGCCGCTCGTCGACGACGGGACACTCGTGGTCGTCGGTGAGAGCTTCGATCCCGCGCGTGCCGACTCGGCGGTGCTCGCGGACCTGGCCGAGGCCGGGGTGGTCGTGGAGGGACGGCAGTTGATGCTCCGTCACGTCCTGCGACTGCCCGACGACGCCGCGGTCGCCGAGGCCGCGCGGCTCCTGGGCCCCGACGGGTGGGCGGTGTCGGCCGGGCCGGACGGTGCGACGTACGCGGACCGCTCACAGCGCGTGAACGCCCTCGAACTCGCGCGTGAGCGCACGCGGATGGCCGGGCTCGCGCAGCGGCTCGGCGGCGACGCGGAGGGATGGCGGCTGCTCGGCCGCCCCTGACGGGGGCTCCGAGGCGGTCCCCGGTTTCGATCAAGAGCTTGGAGCGCGTGAAACAAGAGGAGTAGCATCCGGCGTGTTGTAACGCGGATCACATCCGGCTTGACGACCAGGGCAGGTGGCAATGGCGCACAGCGGCGACACCATGACCGTCCTCGTGTACAGCGATGACCGCAACACCCGTCAGAAGGTCATGCTCGCGCTCGGACGGCGGCCCGCCGCCGACGCCCCGCGCGTGGACTACTTCGAGTGCGCCACCCCGGCGGCCGTCATCGGCAAGATGGACAAGGGCGGCGTCGACCTGGTGATCCTCGACGGCGAGGCGGTGCCGGCCGGCGGCATGGGGATCTGCCGCCAGCTCAAGGACGAGATCTACCGCTGCCCTCCGGTGCTGGTGTTGGTCGGCCGCCCGCAGGACGCGTGGCTCGCGACCTGGTGCCGGGCGGACGCGGTGGTCTCGCATCCCCTCGATCCCGTGACGCTCGCCGCGTCGGCGGCGGACCTGATGCGGAAGCGGGCGGCGTCGCGCACTCCCGTTTCCTAGATCTTTTCGGTCCGCCCGGCTTTTTGTGCGGAGTCCCCGCCGGAAGCACTTCGGCGGGGATTTTTGCCGGGTCTGCTTGATTGCGTGTTTTCGGTGCGGCTTTTGCTGCGATGCGGCTTCGGGATGTCGCTCGTTCATACCGCGGACGGGGGATAAGCGGGCCCGCGTCCGCGACTACGCTTGCCCCGACCGGATCGGACACCTCAGCGGGAGCGGACCATGGGCGCCTCGGCCTCGGCAACGGTGAGCGGCACCAATCCCGGGCAGGCCCGTTCCTGGCCGGACGTATTGACGTCGCTCATGCGCGGCGACGACCTCGACGCCCCGACGACCGCGTGGGCGATGGACCGCATCATGGGCGGCGAGGCGACGCCGGTGCAGATCGCGGCGTTCGCCGTCGCGCTGCGCGCCAAGGGCGAGACCGTCGACGAGATCACCGGCCTGGTCGAGGCGATGTACCGGCATGCCGTGACCATCGAAGTGCCGGGCCCCATCGTCGACATCGTCGGGACGGGCGGTGACCGCGCGCGTACGGTCAACATCTCCACGATGTCGGCCATCGTCGTCGCGGGGACGGGCACGACGGTCGTCAAGCACGGCAACCGGGCCGCGTCGTCGGCGAGCGGCGCCGCCGACGTCCTCGAAGCGCTCGGCGTGTCCCTGGACCTGACGCCGGAGCAGGTGGCGCGCACGGCCGTCGACGCGGGGGTGACGCTGTGCTTCGCGACGCGCTTCCACCCCGCGTTGCGGCACGCGGCCCAGGCCCGGGGGGAGATGGGCGTGCAGACGACCTTCAACATCCTGGGCCCGCTGACCAATCCGGCCCGCGCGCCGTACACCGCGATCGGGGTGGCGGACGCGCGCATGGCTCCGCTGATGGCCGGCGTGCTGGCGCGGCGCGGGACGACGGCGCTGGTGTTCCGCGGTGACGACGGCCTCGACGAGCTGACCATCACCACGACGTCCACCGTGTGGGTGGTCCGCGACGGCGCGGTGCGCGAGGACCGCCTCGACCCCCGCGACTTCGGTATCGCGCTCGCGCCGATCGAGGCGCTGCGCGGGGGCGATGCCGCATACAACGCGGATGTCGCACGGCAGTTGCTCGCCGGGGAGCGCGGCCCGGTGCGTGATGCCGTGCTGCTCAACTCGGCGGCGGCCCTGGTCGCGCTGGGGCCGGGAGAGGGGCCGTTGAGCGAGCAGTTCGCGGCGGGGATCGCGCGCGCGGCCGACGCGATCGACTCCGGCAAGGCACAGGCCGCGCTGGACCGGTGGGTCGAGACCACGCGGTCGTTCGGCTGAGGCACGACGGCCGCCCGGCGGTTTCGCGGCGGCCGGGCGGCGGTGCGGCGGGCTGTCGCACGGCGGATACCCGAGGGGAGCCCTTCGGTGTCCACGACATCCGCGATCTGCCTGGTGCGGCGGGCGGTCGGGCGGCGGATACGCGAGAGAAGCCGCTTCCGCGAACCGGGGGTCGCGGGTGCCTCGCGGGCTGGTCTCCGGGGGCCCCGACGGCGGTCCCGCACTCCCTCAACGTGCCTGCGGGCGGCGGGAGTTGCCCGGATCGTCCGGTACGCGGCGCGGGCCGCGGCGATACCGTCTTGGCTGTCGGGGGATCCTCCGGTAATAATGCTTCCCAGGTCACGAGTGACAGCGTTTCGGCCCCGGCCTGCTGTCCGGCAACCCTCCTCCGCGGTGGGGTGCCCCGGGTGATGACCAGGCTGGACACAACCGTGTTCCGGCAAGCGCGGACCTCTGCGAAGCGATGGCAACCGGGGTCCCTGGCCCTGGAGTGTCGCCATGACCGCTGCCGCATTTATTGCCAATTCGTCGGTTTCGTCCCGGATTTCCGTGAGCGCACCGGCCGCGCCGTCGACCGAGCCGTCGGCCGGGACGCCCGGCCTCGCACCGCCGCTCGCCGTCGTCGGCCGCGACGTGCGCGTCCCGCTGGTCACGGGCGGTGACATCGAGTACGCCGCGCTCGACTACGCGGCCAGTGCCCCCTGCCTCCAGCGGGTATGGGACGACGTCGCCGCGTACCTGCCCTTCTACGGCAGCGTGCACCGCGGCGCCGGCTACCTGTCGCAACTGTCGACCGACCTTTACGAGTCCAGCCGCGCGACGGTCGCCGCGTACCTCGACGTCCGCCCCGACGACCAGGTGCTGTTCACGCGCGGCACGACCGATTCGCTCAACCTGCTGGCGTCGGTACTGCCGTACGGGACACGGGTGTTCGTCTTCGAGACCGAGCACCACGCGGCCCTGCTGCCGTGGCGGCGCGCCGACCGCGTGACCCGCCTGCCGGCTCCCACCGACCACGCGGGCGCGGTCGCCGCACTCGACGCGGCGCTCGCCGCGGACGCGGGCGACGGGCCGCGCCTGGTGTGTGTGACCGGCGCGTCCAACGTCACGGGCGAGCTGTTCCCGGTCGCCGACCTCGCCCGGGTCGCCCACCGGCACGGTGCCCGCATCGTGCTCGACGCGGCCCAACTCGCCCCGCACCACCCGGTGTCGGTCACCGGACTCGACGTGGACTGGGTGGCGTTCTCCGGGCACAAGCTCTACGCACCGTTCGGCGCGGGGGTGTTGGCCGGACGCGCGGACTGGCTCGCGGACGCCGAGCCCTATCTCGCGGGAGGCGGCGCGAGCAAGTCGGTCACCGCGGACTCGGTGGAGTGGAACGACGGCCCGGCCCGCCACGAGGCCGGCTCACCGAATGTGATCGGCGCGTACGCCATCGCGTCGGCCTGCCGGGCGCTCACGGAGGCGGGCCCCGCGGTGCTGGCGGCACGCGAGGAGGCCCTGGCGGCACGCCTGCGGGACGGGTTGGCCCAGGTGCCCGAGGTGCGCACGCTGGAGTTGTTCGGCCCGGAATCGCCCCGCGTGGCCGTCGTGTCCTTCGTCGTCGACGGATGGAACAGCTCGCGCTTCGCGGCGGCGCTGTCCGCCGAGTACGGGATCGGAGTGCGGGACGGGCTCTTCTGCGCGCACCCGCTGGTCCGCCGGCTCCTCGGCGCCCGCACCGACGCGCCCGCGGAGTGCGGTGCGCCCGACGCGCCGACGGGGGAGCAGAACCTCAACGCGATCCGGGTGAGTTTCGGCGCCGGGACACCGGACGAGCACATCGACCGCTTCCTCGCCGCGGTGCGCGAGCTGGTGCGTCGCGGTGCCCGCTGGAGCTACCGCACCGACGGCGGGCGCTGCGTCCCGGACGCCGACCCGCGCGGCCCCGTCGCGGCGGCGGGTGTGCGGTGACCACGGTCGGGGCGGAGGCGCTTTCGCCGCGAACGCCCTGACACCTCAAGCGCGTTCCGGGCGCCGGGGATCAGAGCGCGTCGTCGAGGCCGATCGCGAACGCGGCCTCCAGATCGTGCCGGGAGTAGGTGCGGAACGCGATGTGCGTCTCGGTGTGGAGCACACCGGGCACCTTGTTGAGGCGCCCGGGGATGACCTCCGCCAACTCGTCGTGCACGCGCACGCGGACCATCGCGACCAAGTCGAATTCGCCGGTCACCGAGTACACCTCGCTCACGGCGTCGATCGCGGTGATCGCCTCGGCGATCTCCGGAATGCGGTCGACGGCGGCCTTGACATGCACGATCGCGGTGATCACAGCGGCTGCCTCTCCTCGGGCCGTACGGGCTTACGAGCCTATCGGGCAGCCGCGCCGCGATCAGGAGCCGGATCGCTCGGGTGCGCGGTGCAACCGAGCAGGCCGGACAGGTCGTGCACGCCGGCGCGGCGCAGACGCGCGATGAGGGCGCCCAGGATGTGCGCGGTCGCGCGGGCGTCCGCGGTGGCCCGGTGCGCGGACGGCGACGGCGAGTCGAACAATTGGGCGAGAGTCGGGAGTTTGTAATTGGCCACTTCGCCGCGTGACACCAGGGTCCTGGCAAGCTCCAGGGTGTCGACGACGACCAGATGCGGCCACCGCTCACCGCAGGACGCGCACGCCGCCCGCAGGAAGCCGATGTCGAAGGGCGCGTTGTGCGCGACCAGCACCGCGTCCCGCGCGAAGTCGTGGAACGCGGGGAGCACGTCGCGCAGCGGCGGCGCCTGGGTGACCATCGCGTCCGATATGCCGGTGAGCGTCGTGATGAAGGCCGGGACCGGGATCCCGGGCGCGACCAGGGTCGCGAACTCGCCGAGCACGTCGCCGCCGCGCAGCCGCACCGCGGCGATCTCGGTGATCCGGTCGCTCTCGGCGTCGAGGCCGGTCGTCTCCACGTCGACGACCACGAATATCTGGCGGTCCAAGGGTGTGCCGCGGCTCCGCGCGGCGGACGCGTTTCGCACCGCGTGCGTTGGTTCGGTACTGTCCCGCGCGGGGCCGTCCGACCATGGCGGAGCCACGTCGTACGAACCTGGTCGCGGCACGGGAACGGGCACTGGAGGTCCGGACGCGTGGCTGCTCATGCCGCGAACGGTACGGATCCGCCCTGACACGGACGCGGACGCCCTCCCGGCAAGGTCGCCCGGCGGGGCGCGGGATGATGGTGGGCGGCCCGGAGCGGACCCCGGGGAACGCCCGGGGCACCCTGCGGGAGCAACTGGCCCCGAAACGACCGAAAACCGAAAGAGGAACGTCCATGTCGGTCCCAGCCCCCACCGCGGCGACGCGGTGGCGCTGCTCGCTGTGCGGAAACCTGACCCGGTTCGACGTGACCCGGACGACGCGGGCGGTGGAGTTCGTCCACCTCGACCTCGCCGGTGAGCCCCGGGTCGACGAGCGCGAGGTGCTGGAGGACACGATCGAATCGGTGCGCTGCCGGTGGTGCAACGCCACCGACTCGGTGCAGTTGGTCCCGCGCCCCGGCGCGGAGGAGGACGGCCCGGCCTCGGACTGACGAGGCCCCGGCGACGCGACGGCGCCGGGGACGGGAATCAGCCGCCGGTCCTCGGGTGCCGGAGTGTGCGTCGGCGGTGTTTCCCCTGGTGGACGCGTTGTCTCGGCGCGGCCGGAGGCGGTTCCGGCACCCGGCGCGAAGGCCGGACGATTGATGCCGCACCCGTGTGCGCGATACCCCGCACCGGAGGGCCGCGGCCACCGCGGACACGGCGGTCGCACCCGTCCGCCCGACGCGTGCCGGGCGTGTCCCGGGGCCGTGTGCGGCGGTGCCGGCAGTGGCCGACGCGCCGGAGAACGTCCCGTTGGGCGGCCATGGATTCGGTCCGGTGTGGCACTTTGGGGTGGCGGGAGCCGTGTCCGGCACGGCACGCTGGCGGGCCGACCTTGTTTTCGGGCCGCGATCGTTGCGCCGTTTGTGCATCGGTTCGGCATCGTCTCGGGGAGGCGTGTCCACCCATTCGGGCGGGCAGGCCATGATCAGGAGCCAACGAACCGGCCCGGCGAGGGGAGACCGGGCGCAGACCAACCGGAGGACCAGTGGGCGAGTCGGACACACGAGCGGAGCCGGGGAATCTCGCCCGCGACGCCGTCCCGTCCGTCCCGGGATCCGGCCCGGCCTGGGCGTCCGCCCCCGGCCGACACGACGCGGTGTGGCGGTCTCCCGGCGAGGCGTCCCGTACCGAAGCGGCCACCGGAGGGCCGCCGACCGGCAACGGAACGGCCGCCTCCGACACCGCGACGGGCCACGCCCCCGAGACCGGCGCCGCCGAAGAACGCCCGTCGGGCGACGCCGAGGTCTCCCGCGACGGCGAAGCGCGCGCACACCACGCCGACCCCGCACCCGAACCGGCCCGTGATCAGGACGGGGCCTCGCGAGACCGCACCGCCGCCGACGAGCCCGCGCCGGCCGACCGGGGTGAGCGGCCGTCCGGTGCCGGCGCCTCGCCGCGGGACGGTGAGGCGCCGGCACCCGGGGCCGCCTCCGACTCCCCCGAGGGCGAGTCCGACGACGCGGATGCCGCGCGCGGGCCGTTGCCCGACGGGGTGCGGCAGCGCGTCATCGCGTTGGCGGCCGACGGGCTCGGGGCGATGACGTCCGACGAGATTCCGGTGCCGTTGCGGCAGTTCGCGCGCTTCACGCCCTCGCGGCGGGCGAAGCTCGCGGCGACGCCGTTGGCCGGAGTCCTGGAGAACGACCCGGTGTTCCGGCAGCGCATAGCTGAGCGACTGCGTCGTGGCCTGCCCGATCTGGCCGCCGCGTTGGAGGCGGGGCGTCCGCCCGCCGCCGCCGATCCGCTGGACGTCGCCGCCGCCGCCTACTTGCTGCGGCCCCGCGGATGGACGCGGTTGCTGGACCGCGCGGGGCAGGCCGCCGAAAAGGCGGCGCGGGATCGCGCGGGAGCCGAGGCCGCGGCGGTGGTCGACCGCCTGGAGGCCGAGTTGGGCGCGTTGCGCGCCTCGTCGCGGTCGGAGCAGGAGAAGCTGCGCGCCGACCTCGACCGGGCCCGCAAGGAGGCCGAGCAGTTGCGGCGCCAAGTACGCGGCCTGCAAGGCGGCGCCAAGCACGCCGAGAAGGAGGCCAAGCGCGCGCAGGCCGAATTGGCGGCCGTGCGCTCGGAGGCGCAGGCCGCGGTGGCGGCGGCCGACAAGGAGACGCGGCGGCTGCGCGGGCGCGTCTCGGAGGTCGAATCGGCCCTGGAGGCGAGCCGCCGTGCCGCGCGTGAGGGCCGCAGCATGGAGGACACGCGCGTACGCCTGCTCCTCGACACCGTGTTGGAGGCCGCCCAAGGCCTGCGCCGGGAACTCGCGCTGCCGCCGGTCGGCATGCGTCCCGCCGACACCGTCGACGCCGTGGCGCCCGAGGGGGCGAGTCCGAAGGACGTCGCCAAGCGTGCCCTGGAAGGCGACGACCCCGCTCTGCTCGACCAGTTGCTGAGCCTGCCGCAGGCGCACATGGTGATCGACGGCTACAACGTCACCAAGACGGGCTACCCGACCCTCGCGCTTTCGGAGCAGCGTGTGCGGTTGCTGGGCGGGCTGGCGGTCATCGCGGCGCAGACCGGGTGCGAGGTCACCTGTGTGTTCGACGGCGCGCAGTTGGACGCGCCGGTGCTGCTGGCCCCGCCGCGCGGGGTGCGGGTGCGGTTCAGCAAGGCGGGGGAGACCGCCGACGAGCTGATCCGCCGCATGGTGCGGGCCGAGCCTTTGGGGCGTCCGGTGATCGTGGTCTCGTCCGACCGCGAGGTGGCCGACGGGGTACGCCGGGCCGGCGCGCGCCCGGTGCCGTCGACGATGTTGCTGCGGCGCCTCGCGCGCGGGTGAGGCGGTCGGGGCCGTGCGCGCCCGGCGGTGACCGGGTGGTGCGGGAGCGCCCCATCTCGACTGCGGTGGTTGACATGTGACGTTGTGTCAGTGCCCGTCCCTACCGTGTGTTCCGTGTACGTGCTCCACCGGAACGCAACGGAAGGGATGGGCGAGCATGCGGGTCTGCTGCCGTACGTGCCGTGCCCTGGGTCCGGCGTGTGCTGAATGTGTCGTTCCGTCGATTCTCGATGGAAAATCGGACTTTTCATCTCAATCAAGTGGATCAGGGGGAAATGCACGAGCGTGTCGACATGTGCCTGTCGATGTGGCACATCCCACAGGGCGTCGCTCCATCGCCGAAGCGGGTGATTTGCCCGGAGGGCGAACAATGGCGGACGGTGGGTGCTTCGATCTTGCGCCCGCGACGGTCGAGTGCATCACCGTGATGGCCGAAGTTGATCTTTGTGCCCCCTTGCGCTATGAGCCTGACCTGCGCGAAGGCCCTCCGGGCACGCCCGCGGCCGAGCCGCCGCCCGGGGTCTCGCCCGCCGGCGAACCGAAGCGGAAACGACCACGAAAATATGAACAAATGGCTGCCCTGTGAACGACCGCTTGTTGCCTCACAGGCAGATATCCCCGATTCGGAGGTAAAAGTTTTCGGATTGATTTGAACGGATCACGGCGAGGTCACTAATGTCTGGGCCGAGTGCCTGTGAAGTCGACCGCCCATCCGGGGCGGTGGCGGGCACGACCGCCGAATCCGGGGAAGCCGCCCAGGCCGAACCGGAACCGGGGAACCAACTCCCCTTGGGGTGAATCGGTACGACCTCCCTCGTGCCGTAGGGCTTCTTCCGGCCCGAACCCGTCAGCTCACCCGGTAGGCGGCCGTGAGGAAGAAGGAGTTCGCCTTCGTGGCGTCCCACCGACGACCCAAGAAGCCGAGCAAGGCCCGTGTAGGCGTGCTCACCGCTGCCGCCGCGACCGCGGTCGCTCTGTCCTCTGGCACGAGCCAGGCCGACCCCGCTCAGTCGAAGGACCAGGTCAAGGCGCAGATCCAGACACTGAACCACGAGGCGGAGATCGCCACCGAGGAGTTCAACGGCTTCCAGGAGAAGACCGAGCAACTCCAGGCGGAGGTCGAGCGGGTTCAGGAGCGCATCGTCCAGGAGCAGGCGGACTACATCGCGCTGCAGAGCCAGATGGGTGCGTTCGTCAGCGCCCAGTACCGCAGCGCCGGGCTCGCCCCGTCGCTCCAGCTCATGCTGTCCGAGAATCCGGACGACTACCTGAACAAGGTGTCGGCCCTCGACCAGATGAACGCGCAGCAGGCCGAGGCGCTCAAGCAGCTCCAAGAGAAGAAGCGGATCCTCGACCAGGAGCGGGCCGAGGCCTCGCAGAAGCTCGGGCAGCTCGACCAGACCCGCAAGGATCTCACCGCCAAGAAGGCGGAGATCGAGCAGAAGCTGCAGAAGGCCCAGGCCCTCCTCAACACCCTGACGCAGGCCGAGCGCGAGGCGCTGCTGGCCGCGGAGCACGCGGCGGAGGAGAAGGCCGCGGCCGAGGCGAGCGCCAAGCCGTCCCCCTCGACCTCGCCGTCCTCGTCGAAGACCACCACCAAGCCGAGCGCGACGTCCACGACGACGACGCCTGCGGCCAATGTCCCGGTCAGCGGCCGGGCCGGTGCCGCGGTGGCCGCCGCGGCGGCGCAGATCGGCAAGCCCTACGTGTACGGCGCGACCGGGCCCAGCTCGTTCGACTGCTCCGGCCTCACCGGCTACGCGTGGAAGCAGGCCGGCGTCTCCCTGCCGCGTACCTCGCAGGGCCAGGCCGGTGCGGGGCGCAGCGTCTCGGTCAGCCAGATCCAGCCCGGTGACCTGGTCATCTACTACAGCGGCATGTCGCACGTCGGGATCTACGCCGGGAACGGCCAGATCATCCACGCCCCGAGCACCGGCAGCACCGTGCGGTACGCCCCGCTCAACTCCATGCCGGTCGTCAAGGTGGTGCGCGTCTCCTGACCCGCAAGGCGGCGGGCCGATCCCAGCCGGTCCGCCGCCGTCACGTCCCCCGGACGCCACGCTCGACAGGTGCCCTGACGTGTGGTCTCGTACGATCACTGGGTGGACGGCCGGAGCCCGAACGAGCGACGGACCCCCCGGTGGTTCCTGCTGCTCGTGGTCTTCACCGTCACAGCGGCACTCGGGCTCACCCTGGGGATTCTCGGGCTGACGTCGTCCGATCAGCGTCGGGCGGCCCTGCCCGCGCCGGCGGCACCGCCGTCCGCCGGCCCGCGCGCCGAGACGGCCGTCGAGCCTCCGGGCGCCGTACCCCGGCTCAAGGACCACGCTGAGCTGGCGCGGCTCCTGGACCGCCGGGCCGCCGCTTTCCGGGACCGCGACCGCGACGCCTTCCTCGCGACCGTCGACCCCCGCTCCCCGGCGTTCCGCGATGCCCAGGCCAAGGTGTTCGACAACGCCGCCGCCGTGCCGTTCTCGTCGTGGGAGTACGAGGTGGTCGAGGCGGACCCGTTCCCGCTCGGCGACGCCCGCCGCGCGGTGCTCGGCGGCACGGCCACCGCCACCGCGCGCGTCGATCTCGTCTACCGCGTCGCCGACTTCGACACCGCGCCGGTGCGCGGCGCGCAATACCTGACCTTTGTGTCGCGCGACGGCGCGTGGTACCTCGCGGCCGACGGCGACGGCGACGCGAGCGGCCTGCACGGTGCGGTGCAGCCGTGGGACCTCGGGCCCGTCCACGTGCTCCGCACCGATATCGGCATCGTGCTGGGAGTCGGCGACCGGGTCGCCGAACTGCCGTTGTACCAAAAGGACATCGAGACCGCGGTCGCGGACGTCGGCAAGGTCTGGGGCGACCGGTGGCCCGGCAAAGCGGTCGTCGTGGTGCCCGCCGACCAGGCGCAGATGGCCCGCATGCTGGGCGCCGAACCGCAGCAGTACGCGCGGATCGCCGCCGTCACCACGGGCGAACGCGGGGCCTCGGCCGACGACGCCGCCGCCGACCGGGTGATCGTGAACCCCGACGCGTTCCGCGAACTGGGCGCCATCGAAAGGCGCGTCGTGATGACCCACGAGATCACCCACGTCGCGAGCCGGGCCTTCACCCGCAACTGGACCCCCACCTGGCTGTCCGAGGGCTTCGCGGACTACGTCGGCTACCTCGACGCGGGGCAGAGTGTCCGCAGCGCGGCTCCCGAACTGCGCCGCGACGTCCTGGCCGGAAAAGTGCCCCAGTCGCTGCCCACCGACGAGCAGTTCGCGACGACGCACGAGGCGCTTCCGCAGGCGTACGAGATGGGCTGGCTGGCCTGCCGGCTCATCGCGGAGCGCTGGGGCCAGGAGAAACTGGTCGCGTTCTACCGGGCGGCCGGCACCGACGGCCCCGGCGGCGGCGCGCCGGACCAGAAGGCACGGCTCGCCGCCGCGTTCGCCGACGTCCTGGGCACCACGCCGGAGGAGTTCACGGGCGCCTGGATCGCGTACGTCACCACGCAGGTCCGGTGAGCCGGGACGGACCGCCACGCGTGCGCCGCACGACACCGGCACGGTCGCTCACCCGCCGTGCCGCTCGGGAAACGGGGAGGGAAACCGGCCGATGACCGGTCAGAAAGTGCTTGTCGTGTGCCTGGCGGCCACCGCCGCCGTGCTCGTGGTCGCCCTGGTGGTCACCACCCCGTGGCGACCCCTGCCCGCCGTCCCGGGCGGCTCGGTCGCGCCCGACGCGGCACGCGACTTCGGCGTCGCCGAGATCGCCCGGGGCCGGGCCCTCGCCGAGCAGTCCCGTCCGCCCGCCTACCTGTCGATGGCGCTGTCGCTCGTCGTGTCGCTGCTGCTCGGCCTCACCCCGCTGGGCGCGCGCCTGGTCACCGCGGTCGCGCGTCCGCTCGGCGGCGGCTGGGTGTGGCAGGTCGTACTCGGCGGCGTGGCCCTGCTGCTGATCGGCCGCGTCGTGGCGCTGCCGTTCGACGCGCGGCTTGAGGCCGTCCGCCGCCACCACGGGCTGTCGGTCCAGAGCTGGGGGAACTGGTGGCTCGACGTCGCCAAGGGCTTCGCGATGTCGACAGGCCTGCTGGTCGCGGTCCTGGTCGCGCTGTTCGCGCTGGTACGCCACTGGCCGCGCGCCGGGTGGCCCATCGCCGCCGGCGCCGGCGCGCTGCTGGTCGTGGCGCTGTCGTTCCTGTACCCGCTGGTGGTGGAACCGGCGTTCAACTCGTTCCACCGCATGCCGGACGGGCCGCTGCGCACCTCGCTGCTCGAACTCGCCGAGAAGGACGGCGTCCCCGTCGACGACGTCCTCGTCGCGGACGCCTCACGCCGGACGACGGCCCTCAACGCGTATGTCTCCGGGTTCGGTTCGACGCGTCGCATCGTCGTCTACGACACGACCCTGAACGCGGCGTCGCCGCGCGAGATCGAGCTGATCGTCGCGCACGAACTCGGCCACGCCAAACGCCACGACGTGCTGCACGGCACCCTCATCGGGGCGGCCGGCGTGGCGGCCGGCATCTGCCTGACCGGGCTCGCGACGACCTGGCGGCCCCTGCTGCGCCGCGCCTCGGCCGACAGTGCCGGCGACCCCCGCGCCCTCGCGCTGCTGCTGGCCGTCGTCGCCGTGGTCGTGACGGTGTCCGGGCCGGTGCAGATGCTGGTCAGCCGTCGGCTGGAGGCCCGCGCCGACGTCCACGCCCTCGATCTCACCCGCGACCCGGAGGGGTTCGCCGCGATGCAGCGCCGACTCGCGCTCACCAATCAGGCGAACCTCACCCCGAACCCTGTGCTTCACGCGCTGTTCGCGTCGCATCCGGCAGCGGCGCAACGGATCGCACTGGCGCGGGACTGGGCGAAGCTGCACGGGGTCCCGGAGCCGGCGGATCTTCGGCCTTGACCGGGAGCGGCTGCGCGGCCCGCCACAGCCGCGCGGCCGACCAGAAGGCCGCGCCCACCAGGAGCGCGTTGCGCAGCAGCAGCACCAGGATCGCCTCGGGCTCGCCGGCCATCAGCGACCCGAACCAGATGGGGAACTCCCAGGTGGTGAGCGGTACCGCGAGCAGGATGAGTACCGCGATCGGGCGCTGCGTGGTCTCGCGTCGCGTCAGGCACACCGCCGCGAGGCCGATCAGCCACACCATGTACTGCGGGCTCAGCACCCGGCTGGTCACGACGAACAGCAGCACCGCGGTCAGCGCGGCGTCGTACGGTGTCGCCTCCGTCCAGCGCCGGGCCCGCAGCCGCCAGAACAGCAGCCACAGCATGCTCAGCGCGCTCGTCACCAGGCTGACGACCGCGACGGTGCCGACGTGCGGGCCGAGGAATTCGATCGAACCGTAGTTGAACCGGACCTCGCCGGACCACCCGTTGTCGCGCGCGAGGTGGAACGGCGTGGCGAACACCGATTCGATCTCGATGCCGCGGCTGCCCTGCGCGTCCAGGAAGTCGAACGCCCCCGGCAGCACGGCCGCGAAGCCCAGGACCACCGCGCCCGCGCCCAGCACCGCGTACAGCGCGAGTTCGACCACGCGGCGCCGCGGCGCGCCGAGGAGCAGGAGGAGCGGCCACACCTTGACCGCCGTCGCGATGCCGATCACGAAGCCGCTGAGCCGCGGGCGCGACGCGAGCAGCATGAGTGCGGCGACCGCCAGCGCGGTGACGAACAGGTCGTACCGCGACAGGATCATCGGGCCCAGCAGCGGCACCGCGAGCACCCACAGCCCCGCCCCCAGGGGGGACCGGCCGCGCAGCAGGCACACCAGGGCGACCGCGTCGGCGACCAGCATCAGGGTGAAGAAGGCGTGGGTGTACGACAGCGGCGTGATCAGCCCCGGCAGCAGCAACACGCCCGCCGCGCCCGGCGGGTACTGCCACATGACGTCGTCGACGGGGAAGGTCCCGGACCGCAGCACCTCGTACCAGGGCTGGTAGATGCCCGGGACGTCACTGGTGACTATCGGGTAGGGGTTGTGCAGGACGCCGAGAGTCGTCAAGAGCAACCAGGCGCGCGACACGACCCATGCCGCGGCGATGGTCCAGCGTGCTTCGCGGCTCATGGTCTCCTCGGATCTCCTCATCACCGGAGGTCGGCGTCGTGCGCGTCACCGTACCGTCTGCCATCATCGGGACCCGATGAACGACCCGACGCACACTTTCCCGAACACGACGTCGAGCAGCGAGGAGCCCCCCGCGGCCGATCGTGCGCCGACCGCGCGAACGCTGATCGTCACCAACGACTTTCCGCCGCGCCCGGGCGGCATCCAGTCGTTCGTCCACGCGATGGCGTCGCGTCTGCCGCGGGACAGCGTGGTCGTCTACACGTCGTCGTGGCAGGACAACCGCGAGGTCCGTGCGTTCGACCGCGCGCAGCCGTTCCCCGTGATCCGCGACGCGACCAAGATGATGGTGCCCTATCCGTGGATCTCCCGCCGGGCCGGGGACATCGCCCGGGGCGAGGGGTGCGACGCCGTGTGGTTCGGTGCCGCCGCGCCGCTCGGCCTGATGGGGTCGGCGCTGCGTGCGGCGGGGGCGACGCGCCTGGTGGCGACCACCCACGGGCACGAGGCCGGGTGGGCGCAACTGCCCGCCTCCCGGCAGTTGTTGCGCCGGATCGGCGACAGCGTCGACACGGTCACGTACCTGGGGGAGTACACGCGGTCGCGCATCGCCCCCGCGCTGCGGCCCGACGCGGCGGCGCGCATGGCGCGGTTGCCGCCGGGCGTCGACGAGACGGTCTTCCGGCCCGGCGTCGGCGGGTCCGAGGTGCGGGCCCGCCTCGGGCTGGCCGACCGGCCCGTGGTGGTGTGCGTTTCGCGGCTGGTGCCGCGCAAGGGCCAGGACACGCTGATCAGGGCACTGCCCGCGATCCTGCGCGAAGTCCCGGACGCGGCACTGCTGATCGTGGGCGGCGGGCCGTACCGCGCGGACCTGGAGAAGCTGGTCGACGCGCTCGGCGTCCGTCGCTCGGTGATGTTCACCGGGCCGGTGCCGTGGGCCGAACTCCCCGCCCACCACGAGGCGGGCGACGTGTTCGCGATGCCGTGCCGCACGCGGCGCCGGGGGCTGGACGTGGAAGGCCTCGGCATCGTCTACCTGGAGGCCTCCGCCGTCGGGCGGCCGGTCGTCGCGGGTGACTCCGGCGGCGCCCCGGACGCCGTCCTGGACGGCGAGACCGGATACGTCGTCGACGGCACCGCGCCCGCCCGGGTCGCGGCCCGGATCACCGAACTGCTGCGCGACCCGGCCCGGGCCGCGGCGATGGGCGAACGCGGTCGCCGCTGGGTCGCCGAGGCCTGGCGCTGGGATGTGCTGGCCGCCCGGCTGCGGGGGCTGCTCGGCTACGCGTAACCCTCGGCCCGGGGCCCCGCCCGTCCCAGGTCGGCCCACCCTGCCGGAACGCCCGGCCCCCACGGGGTCGCCGGTCGGCGGGGCGCGCCCCGCTCGCCCCCGCGCCGGCCTGCCCTGGGCGGAACGCCCGGCCCACGGCTCGGTCGCCGTCGGCCGGGCGCGTCCATCGCCCTCGCGCGGGTTATGCCGTGTAGATGGTCTCCACGTCCGACGCGAAGTCCTTCATCACCAGGTTGCGCTTGAGCTTCATCGACGGCGTGAGGTGGCCGCTCTCCTCGGTGAAGTTGATGGTGAGGATGCGGAACTTCTTGACGCCCTCGGCACGCGAGACCGCCTTGTTCCCCTCGTCGACGGCCTCCTGGACGGCGGCGATCAGGTCCGGGTCGGCCAGGAGGTCGGCGACGGTGGCGTCGGCCGGTTTGCCGTGGGTCGCCTTCCAGTGCGGGAAGGTCTCCGGGTCGATGGTGACCAGCGCCGCCACGAACGGGCGGGCGTCGCCGACCACCATGCACTCGCTGATCAGCGAGTGCGCGCGGATGCGGTCCTCGATCACCGCCGGGGCGACGTTCTTGCCGCCCGCGGTCACCAGGATCTCCTTCTTCCGGCCGGTCACCGTGAGGTAGCCGTCGTCGTCCAGCGTGCCGAGGTCGCCGGTGCGCAGCCAGCCGTCCTCGAACGCCTCCTCGGTGGCGGCGTCGTTGTGCCAGTAGCCGGAGAAGATGTTGATGCCCTTGAGCAGGATCTCGCCGTCGTCGGCGATGCGGATCGCCGAGTCGGGGATGGGGCGGCCGACGGTGCCGATGCGGACCGCGCTCGGCGGGTTGAGCGAGGTCGCCGCCGTCGACTCGGTCAGGCCGTAGCCTTCGAGGACGGTCAGGCCCACGCCGCGGTAGAAGTGCCCGAGCCGCGTGCCGAGCGGCGCCCCGCCGGACACGGAGAACTTGCACCGGCCGCCGAGCGCGGCACGCAGCTTGGCGTACACGAGCTTGTCGAACATCGCGTGCTTGACCCGCAGGCCGAAGCCTGGGCCGCGCCCGTCGAGGGATTCGCTGTACGCGATCGCGGTGTCCGCGGCGGCCTTGAAGATCTTGCCCTTGCCGTCGGCCTCCGCCTTGGCGCTCGCCGTGTTGTAGACCTTCTCGAAGACGCGCGGGACGGCGAGGACGAACGTCGGCTTGAAATCGGCGAGTTCGGTGCTGAGCTGCTTGATGTCCGGGCAGTGCCCGGTGCGTACGCGCGCCGCCATGCAAATGATGTGGAGTTCCCGGCCGAGCACGTGGGCCAGCGGCAGGAACAGCAGGCACGACGGGTTCTCGACGCTGAACAGCTCGTCCAGCTGTTCGACGAGGTTGGTCGCGGCGCCGTGGAAGTTGCGGTGGGACAGCACGCAGCCCTTGGGGCGGCCGGTCGTCCCCGACGTGTAGATCAGCGTCGCGGTGCTCGCGCCCGTCAGGCCCGCGCGGCGCTTCTCCACCTCGGCGTCCTCGACGTCGGCACCGGCCTCGGCGAGGGCGGCCTCGACCGCGGGCCCGTCCCCGTCGTCCATGCGCCACACGTGGTCGAGCCCGGGCACGTTGCCGCGCAGCCCCGCGACCATCGCCTCGTGGTCGGCCGACTCCACGACGAGGGCCTTGGCGCCCGAGTCGGTGAGGATCCACTCGACCTGCTCGGCGGACGAGGTCTCGTAGATCGGCACGCTGACCGCCCCGGCGTACCAGATGGCGAAGTCGAGCAGGCACCACTCGTAGCGGGTGCGCGCCATCACCGCGACCCGGTCGCCGGCCGCGATGCCGGACGCGATCAGGCCCTTGGCCGCGGCGCGGACCTGCGCCTCGAACTCCGCGGAGGTCACGTCGGTCCAGCGGCCTTCGACCTTGCGGGACAGGACCGGTGCGGCCGGGAATTCGGCCGCGTTGGTCCTGATGATGTCGGTCAGGTTGCCTTCGGCGGGAACCTCGGCCACGGCCGGGACGCTGAACTCGCGCACGGAGCTGCTCCTTGTTGGCGGGTGCCAGTGGTCGGGCAGACGTTACTGGCAAGTAAGGTCGAAGAAAAGACGGTCGGAACAGGGGCGCCGACCATCCTGTGCCATGCGTCACCTCGGGTGCCGTGTGCTTCCGTCGTGCCCGTGTCTCCGAGGGTAAGCGAATACCCTGCGCATATGCGGGTCCACGTGGTGAGCGACGTACACGGTGAGGCGGCGGCATTGGCCCGGGCGGGTGACGGCGCCGATGCCCTTGTCTGCCTGGGCGACCTCATCCTCTTCATCGATTACCACGATCTGACGCAGGGGATCTTTCCCGACTTGTTCGGCCGCGACAACGCCGCGCGACTCGTCGAGCTGCGCACCGCCAAACGGTTCGACGAGGCCCGGTCGTTCTCGCGCGCCCTGTGGGCGTCGCTGGAGTCCGATCCGCAGGACGCCATCGAGACCGCCGTGCGCCGGCAGTACGCCGCACTCTTCGCCGCGTTCCCCGACCCGACCTACCTGACCTACGGCAACGTCGACATCCCCGCGCTGTGGAAGGACTACGTGCGCGACGGCGTCACCGTGCTCGACGGCACGACCACCGAGATAGGCGGCCGCACCTTCGGGTTCGTCGGCGGCGGCCTCAAGACGCCGATGCACACGCCGTTCGAGGTCTCCGACGAGGAGTACGCCGCCAAGGTCGCCGCGCTCGGCCCGGTCGACGTGCTGTGCTGCCACATCCCGCCCGCCGTGCCCGAACTGACGTACGACGTCGTGGCCCGGCGCTTCGAACGTGGCAGCGAGGCGGTGCTGGAGGCGATCCGGGCGACGCAACCGAAGTTCGCCTTGTTCGGCCATGTTCACCAGCCGCTCGCTCGGCGTATGCGCATCGGGCGTACGGAGTGCGTCAATGTCGGTCACTTCCAGGCAACCGGCCGCCCGTACGTCCTGACCTGGTAGCCGGACGGTCGGCGCCACGCGGGTGGCCCGGCGCGGTAGCCTTCGCAACGGAACCGCAGCGTCCCCGCCCGGGACGGCGGCAGGACAAAGGCTTCCGGAGGGCTGCTGACGATGGCGGAACGGACCAGATCGAGCATCACGATCGACGCCACCCCGACCGAGGTCATGGCCGTCATCGCGGGCTTCGCCGAGTACCCGGACTGGACCGGCGAGGTCAAGGAGGCCGAGGTCCTGGAGAAGGACGAGCACATCGGGCGCGGCACGCGCGTGCGCTTCGTCCTGGACGCCGGCGCCATCAAGGACGAACACACGCTCGCCTACACCTGGAACGGCGACGACGAGGTCCGCTGGACGCTGGTGTCCAGCCAGATGCTCAAGTCGCTCGACGGGTCGTACGCGCTCCGAGCGGTCGCCGCCGGCACCGAGGTCACGTACGAACTCCGGGTCGACGTCAAGATCCCCATGCTCGGGATGATCAAGCGCAAGGCCGAGAAGGTCATCATCGACCGCGCGCTCTCCGGGCTGAAGAAGCGTGTCGAGCAGCGGCCCGGCACCGTGAAGAACGACTGAGGGCGTGGCGGTTCGCTCGATGGCGCGCACGGTGGTTCCGGAGACGGGAGGACGCGCGGTGGCGCACGTGCCCGACCGACCCGCCCCGGGAGGTGCCGGATGACGCGCGTGGTGCTGGTCACCGGTGCGGGAGGCGCGGGCCGGACGACCGTGGCCGCCGCGACCGCCGCCGCGTCGGCCCGCGACGGAGCACGCACTCTGCTGCTCGGGGCCGACGGCTCCGCCGACCTGGAGACCGTCCTCGGAGCCGCGCTGGGCGCCGAACCCGTCGAGGCCGCTCCCGGCCTGCATGCCGCGCGCGTCGTGGCGCGCGACGAGTTGGAACGCGAAGTCCTGCGCCTGCAAAGCCGGTTCGGCGGCCTCCTGGCCATGATCGGCGTCGACCCCCTGGAACCCGAGGAGATCACCGCGGTGCCGGGCGCCGCCGACGCCCTGGCACTGCGCGTTCTCGCCCGGCACCTCGGCGCGGTCGGCCACGAGCCTTTCGGCATCGGGGAGTTCCCGGGTGCGCCCGGACCGGGGCGGCCGACCGGTGCCGGGCCGGCGACCCCGGCGGCTGCGGACGCGACCGGAGCCGACACGCCCGACGGCACCGACGGAAAGGCCGCCGCCGAAACGCCCTGGGACCTCGTCGTCGTCGATCTGCCCCCCGTCGAACGAGCCGCCCCGATGCTCGCGGGCCCCGAATCGCTCACCCGCTACCTGGACCGCCTCCTCCCCGTCGAACGGCAGGCGGCCCGCGCGCTGCGGCCGGTGCTCGCCGCGTTCGCCGGCGTCCCGATGCCCGACGACTGGCTGTTCGACACCGCCCGCGCCGGTATCGCCGAACTCGACGCCACCCGCCGGGTGTTGGACGCACCGACCACGACCATCCGACTTGTCACCCGGGCCGGCCGCGTGGCCGGGGCGGGCGACCGCCGGGCGGCGACCGCACTCGCGCTGCACGGCCGCCGCGTCGACGACGTCGTCGTCAACAGCGCTCCGTACGCCGGGATTTCCGCCGCTACCCCGGACGAACGCGCCGAAGCCCTCCGGGAGTTGTTCCCGGAGGCCCGGATCGCCGTGCTCGCCGCGGCGGACGACGAGCCGATCGGCGCCGACGCGCTGGCCGCCTTCGCCGCGGGACTGCCGCCGGTCGTCGGGCACGAGATCGAGGTCCCGGCCGTCCTCGACGCCGCCGCGGAACCCTTCGACGTCGAATCCGACGGCGAGCGCCTCGTCCTCGTCGTCCCGCTGCCCGGTGCCGACCGCGGCGACCTGGACCTGCTGCGGCGCGGCGACGAACTCATCGTGACCGTGGGGGCCCACCGCCGGATGATCCCGCTCCCCTCCGCGCTGCGCCGCTGCGTCATCGAGGGAGCCGGCTTGCGCGGCGGCGCGCTGCGGGTGCGCTTCGTCCCGGACCCCGGTGTGTGGATGCGGCGTTGACGCCCCGGGGACACAACTGGGCCCCGGTTCCTGTCGGATTTTGCGGGAAACACACCCGGTGGGTCGCCGGGTGAGGTCGCCGGAACGGCGGGTCGCGCGGGAGAATACGGCGGATGAACCCTTCGAGGAAGACGACGGACGGATCCGACGATCCATGGGCGGACGTCGTGGATCCCGTATCCGGTGACACCGAGCGCGGTGACCCGGACGACACCGGTGCGCACCCGCCCGGCGGCGGCGGTGACACCGGCGCCGCGCCCGGCGACCCGGCCGACCCGGGTCCCGCGTCACCCGCGGACCGCCTCGCCGACGAGGCCCGCAGGCTCGCCGAGGTCCTGGTCGAGCAACTCGGCGACGTCCGCGACGAGGTGCACGGCAAGGTCGTCGAACCGCTGCTGCGGCGCCACCCCGACGTCGCCGCGCACCTGGGCGCGGCCGGCTCCGAACTGCTCTCCGCCTACCGGGCGTTCGTCGCCGCGCGGGAGCGCCGCTGGGCATCCCGGTCGGCGCCGACGGAGCGCGTCGCGCTCGACCTCGACGACGACGCGGACGCACCGGATGAGCAAACCGAGCGGCCGGACCGGCCGCGCAAGGACGACCCCGAGACTTCGGGCGGCGCCTTCGACGACGATTCCGCCTGACCGACGGGCACGCCCGTACCGCCTCCCACCCCCGAACCACCGAGGACAACACGGCACATGGGACTCACGATCGGCGTCGACATCGGCGGCACCAAGATCCTCGCGGGCGTCGTGGACGCCACGGGCGCGGTCCTGGACCGGACGAAGATCCCGACACCGAGCGACCCGGACGCGGTCTCCGAGACGATCTGCGACGCCGTGCGCCGCCTGGCGGAGGGCCGCGTCATCGAGGGCGTCGGGCTGGGCGCGGCCGGTTTCATCGCCGCCGACCGCGCGACCGTGCTGTTCTCGGCCAACGTCCCCGCCTGGGTGAACGAGCCCCTGCGCGACCGCGTCCAGGGCGCGGTCGGCCTGCCCGTGGTCGTCGAGAACGACGCCAACGCCGCGGCGTGGGCCGAGGTCCGCTTCGGAGCGGGCGCCGGGCACGACGACGTCGTCTGCCTGACCGTCGGCACGGGGATCGGCGGGGCGATGGTGCAGGGCGGCAGGCTGGTACGCGGGCGCAACGGCATCGCCGGCGAGCCGGGCCACATGCGCATGGTGCCCGACGGCCTGGCGTGCGGGTGCGGGAACAACGGCTGCTGGGAGCAGTACGCGAGCGGCAACGCCCTGACCCGCTTCGCCCGCGAGCGCGCCGTCGGCGAGCCCGAGGCGGCCGAGAAACTCCTCGCCCTCGGCGACGGCACCCCCGCGGGCCTCCGGGGGCCCCACGTCACGCAGGCCGCACGGCTCGGCGACCCCGTCGCGCTGGCCGCGTTCCGCGAGGTCGGCGAATGGCTCGGGCAGGGAATGGCGGACCTCGCCGCGATGCTGGACCCGGCCGCGTTCGTCCTCGGCGGCGGCGTCTCGGAGGCCGGCGAGCTGCTGCTGACGCCCGCCCTGGCCGCGTACCACCGGATCCTCACGCGCGGCCACCGTCCGGCCGCCGAGGTGGTCGTCGCGACCCTCGGCCCGGACGCGGGCCTGGTCGGGGCGGCGGACCTGGCCCGGGTCTGACCCGGCGCCGGGCGGATCGGCGACACCGCGAAGGCGCCGCGCGTCAGCGGCCGTCGTGGCGACCGCGCCGCGTCACACCACCGCGCCGTCGTCCGGGTCGTCCTCGTCCTGGTCGCGGCGCAGCCGGGACACCAGCGCGATGAAGCCGCCGCCGCACGCCGCGATCGCGGCGAACGTCGTCCACTCGCCGATCGGCCGCCCGAGCAGGACCGCGCCGAGCAGGAAGAGCGGCCCGCCCAGCAGCGCCACCCAGGCCAGCTTGGTGGCCACGTCGGTCTTCGGCAGCGGCGGCGGAGGCGGCGGGACGAAATGCTCGTCGGGATCCTCGTCGAGCTCGTCCGGCTCCTCCGGCTCGTCCTTGTTCGGCGAGCCTTCGGCGGGCGACCAGTCGCGCGGGCCCGGCGTCACGACGCCGATGCGGAACGAGCCGTCGCCCGGGCGCGTCACGTTGCCGCCCTTGCGCCCGCCCGTCGGCGCCGGTCCGCCCGGGTCGATGTCCTCCGCGACCGGCCACCGCGGCACGGGGTCGGCGACCTCGGTGTCGAAGCCCGCGACGATCTGCGCCCACAACTCGTCCTCGTCGGGCGCGGCGGTGCCGGCGGCCGTCCCGGTCGCGGGGCCCGCCGCGTCGCCGTCCGCGACGGTCGACGCCTTCGCCTCGGCGCCTTCCCGCTCGGAGGTCTCGCCCGCCTCGCCCGCCTCGTCGTCGTCCGCGGCCTCGGCCCAGGCCTCGCGACGCGTCCGCAGCAGCGTCCGCGCCCGCGACGTCGCGGCGGCGTCCACCCAGAGCCGCAGCAGGCCGGGCTCGTGGTCGAGCGGCGTCACATACGCCGCCACGCCCTCCGAGCGCAGCGTGTCGAGCATGTCGTCCGCGTACTCGGGGTCGAGGTCGGTGAGGGGCTTGTACGACTCCGCGTCGAGCCCGTTGCCACGTCCTGGCACTCTCAGTCCTTCGCGTCGTCCTTGCCGTCGTCCTGACGATCCAACGTGGTCAGACGGCGCACGAATTCCAGGCTTCGGGTGAAGATGAGGTCCGCGTCGTTGTCCAGGGTGGCCACGTGGTAGCTGTCGGGCAACTGCTCGGCGGTCACGTCCGTCGACGAAATCCGCGCCAGCACCGTCTCGGAGTTGGCGGGCGCGACGACGTGGTCCTGGGGCGAGCGGAACAGCAGCACCGGCTGCGTGACCTGCGGCAGGTCCGCCTGGACCAGCGGCCACAGCCTGGTCAGCGAGTGCAGCGCCTTCAGGGGCACGCGCGAGTACGCCAGCTCGACCGCGTCCTCCTTGCGGATGTCCGAGCCGATGCCCGGCAGCGAGCGCACGAGGTGCTTGAGGACCGGCAGCGCCTTCAGGCGCGCGTCGTCGGCGTGCACCGACGGATTCACCAGCACGAGCCCGGCGACCTGCTCACCGCGCTGCTCGGCGAGGCGCAGCGCCAGGGTGCCGCCCATCGACAGGCCGCCGACGAAGACCTGTCGGCACCGGCCGCGCAGGTTGTCGAAGGCGCGTTCGATACCGGCGTACCAGTCCTGCCAGGTCGTCAGTTGCATGTCCTCCCAGCGCGTCCCGTGGCCGGGCAGCAGCGGCAGGGACACCGTCAGGCCGTCGTCGGCCAGGCGCTCGGCCCAAGGCCGCAGCGACTGCGGGGTGCCGGTGAAGCCGTGGGCGAGCAGGAAGCCGACGGGGCCTCCGTCGCGCTCGTACGGCTCGGCACCAGGCAGGATCGACACCGGCGGCTCCTCTCACTTCCTCGCGGGGCGTCCGCGACCCCGGGGGCGCGTGACGGCCGCGTGTGGCGGTGCGGACTCGTCGATTGTGCCGGTTGCGCGCCGTGCGCCGACGGCGCACGGCGGCCGGCGGGACGGCCCGCGAACGCCGCGCCCCACCTCGCGCGCCCGTCGGGCCGGTCCACCGGCATGTTCCCACGGGGGCGCGTACGCCGTACAGCCGCGTACGCCCGGCCAGGGGACCAGCCCGAGGACATGCCTTAAGGTTCGAGTCGGCTCACGAGGAGGTCAGGGTTGTTCTACCGGCTGATGAAAGCCATCGTCGCCCCCTTGTTGCGGTTGTTCTTCCGCCCCGAGGTCGAGGGCCGGGAGAACATCCCCGAACGCGGACCGGCGATTCTGGCGAGCAACCACTTGTCCTTCTCCGACTCGTTCTTCCTGCCCGCGATGGTCACCCGGCGGGTCACGTTCCTCGCCAAAATGGACTACTTCACCGGCCGCGGGGTCAAGGGCCGGCTCACCGCGGCGTTCTTCCGCGGCGTCGGCCAACTGCCCGTCGACCGCACCGGCGGCACCGCGAGCGAGGCCGCCCTCCAGGCGGGCCTCAAGGTCCTCGGCCAGGACCAGCTCCTCGGCATCTACCCCGAGGGCACCCGCTCGCCCGACGGACGCCTCTACCGCGGCAAGACCGGCATCGCCCGCATGGCCCTGGAATCAGGCGCCCCCGTCCTCCCCGTCGTCATGATCGACACGGAGAAGATCCAGCCGCCCGGCAAGGTCATCCCGAAGATCATGCGCGTCGGCATAAAGATCGGCGAACCGCTCGACTTCTCCCGCTACGAGGGCATGGAGGACGACCGCTTCATCCTCCGCTCGGTCACCGACGAGATCATGTACGCGCTGATGGAGCTGTCCGGCCAGGAGTACGTCGACGTCTACGCCGCGGACGCCAAGAAGGCCGTCGCCGAGGCCCGCAAACAGGCCGCCGCGGCGGAGAAGGCCGCGAAGGAGAAGCGCGGCGCCGGACCGGACGAGCCGGGCGACGCCGACGAACCGAAGCCCGAGGCCTGACACCGCGCGGCGAACGCCCCCGACGCGCGCCCGACGACCGGTCGGGCACTGCCCGCCGGGCCCGGCGCGGCCTACGATCGTCGCGCGGGCGGCAGCGGCTCGCGGGGGAGTCGTGCGTCGCGGGAGGGAAACGATGTCGGTCGAGCAGCCGTTGTGGCGGGCCTTGGCGGTGTTCCGGTTGCTCGCTCTCGGCTACGCCATCGCGCAGTTCGTGGGCGTGTCCGGCGAATACCGCCATCCCTTGGGCGGCTGGGCGGTCATGGGCCTGCTGACGCTGTGGACCGCCTTCACCATGTACGCGTTCGAGAAGCCCGAGCTGCGCCGCTGGCCGATCCTGGCCGCCGACCTCGGCATGGCCGTCGGGTCGGTGGTCGCGACGCGGTGGCTCGACGACGCGGACCGGGTCGCCGACGGCGCGCTGACGCTGCCCACGGTGTGGTCGTCCGCCCCCGTCCTCGCCTGGGCGATCATGGGCGGCTGGCTGACCGGCGCGATCGCGGCGCTGCTCACCGGCGCGGCCAACATCGTCGAGCGCGGCGACATAGCGCAAGGCAATCTGCACAACATCGTCCTGATGATGCTCGCCGGCACGGTCATCGGCTATGTCGTCGACCTCGCCCGCGCCAGCGAACGCGCCCTCGCCCGTGCCCTGCAACTGGAGGCCGCCACCCGCGAACGCGAGCGGCTCGCCCGCGACATCCACGACAGCGTGCTGCAGGTCCTCGCGCTGGTGCAGCGGCGCGGCGCGGAGATCGGCGGCGAAGCGGCCGAGTTGGGGCGGCTCGCGGGCGAACAGGAAGTCGCGCTGCGGCAACTCGTCTCCGACGCGCCCGCCGAGCTGGAGACCGCGGACCTGCCGGGCTCCGGCACCGGCGGCGATCCCGCCCGCCAGGACGTCCGCACGCTGCTCGGGCGCCTCGCGGGGGCCCGGGTCAGCGTCGCGTCGCCCGGTACGCCCGTCCTCCTGCCGACCGCCGTCGCCCGCGAACTCGCCGCCGCGGCCTCCGCCGCACTGGACAACGTCCGGCGCCACGCGGGCGAGGACGCGCGCGCCTGGATCCTGCTGGAGGACGACCCCGACGCGATCATCGTCAGCATCCGCGACGACGGCCCCGGCATCGCCCCCGGGCGGCTCGAAGAGGCCCGTGCGGCGGGCCGGCTGGGTGTCGCGCAGTCGATCGAGGGCCGTCTGCGCGACGTCGGCGGGACCGCGGAGCTGACCTCCGTCCCGGGCCAGGGCACCGAGGTCGAACTCCGGCTTCCGCGCGCCGCCTTGGACGCGGTGGGCGCCGGGAACTCCGGTAGGTTCTGACCAGGCGCGCCGTGGACGTGTCCTGACGCCGCATCAGACGAGAGGCCCCGTGATGTCCGAGTCCGCCGCGACGAGTCCGCCGATCCGCGTGCTCGTCGTCGACGACCACCCCATGTGGCGCGACTCCGTCGCCCGGGACCTCGCCGAGGCCGGGTACGACGTCGTGGCCACCGCCGGAGACGGTCCCGAGGCGATCCGACGCGCCCGCGCGACCTCGCCGAACGTCGTCATCCTCGACCTCAACCTGCCCAAGCTCAGCGGCGACCGGGTGGCACGCGAGCTGGTCGCGCACGACGCGGGAGTCCGCATCCTCGTCCTGTCCGCGAGCGGCGAGCAGGAAGACGTCCTGGAGGCGGTCAAGGCGGGCGCCACCGGCTACCTCGTGAAGTCCGCCAGCGCCGCCGAACTCCTCGACGCGGTCGCCCGCACGGCCAAAGGCGACGCCGTCTTCACCCCGGGGCTGGCCGGCCTCGTCCTCGGCGAGTTCCGCCGCATCGCCACCGCCCCGCCGGCCACCGGCTCCCGCGACCCGTCCGCGCCCAGGCTGACCGACCGCGAGACGGAGGTACTGCGGCTGGTCGCGAAGGGGCTCTCGTACAAGCAGATCGCCGAACGCCTGGTGCTCTCGCACCGGACGGTGCAGAACCATGTCCAGAACACCCTCAACAAACTGCAGCTCCACAACCGCGTGGAACTGGTTCGCTACGCGATCGAGCGGGGTTTGGACGACTGAGAACGCCGGGGCTTCCGGTGGTCATCTCGGTGCGATCGGGCGGCGCGAGCGCCACCCTCGGACCCGTCACCCGGAATCGCCGCGGCCCGAACCGCGCCGATCCCCGAAACACCCCGAAGCCCGCGGGGCCGGAACGGACGGCGGGTGACGCTCGTCAGACGGCCCAGCCCTTCGCCTTCTCCACCGCCAGACGCCAACGGTCGTAACCCGCGTCGTCCCGGTCGCCCGGCTCGAAGCGGGCGTCCAACCGCCATGTGGCGGCGAGTTGTTCCGTGCTCGACCAGACGCCGGTGCCGAGGCCCGCGAGGAAGGCCGCGCCGAGGGCGGTGGTGTCGCTGACCGTGGGGCGCTCCACGGCGACGCCGAGTTGGTCGGCCTGAAGGCGACACAGCAGATTGTTCTCCGACGCGCCGCCGTCGACCTTGAGGGTGCGGAGGTCGAGCGACGCGTCCGACGCCATCACGTCGACCACGTCGCGGACTTCGTACGCGATCGCCTCCAGCGTCGCGCGGACCACATGGGCGCGGGCCGTGCCGCGCGTGATGCCCAGGATCGTGCCCCGTGCGGTCGGGTCCCAGTGCGGCGCGCCGAGGCCGGTGAGCGCGGGGACGAACACCACGCCGCCGGAGTCGGGCACCGTGCGCGCGATCGCCTCGGTCTCGGCCGCCGCACCGATGACGCCCAGGCCGTCGCGCAGCCACTGCACCGCCGCTCCGGTCACGAAGATCGCGCCTTCGAGGGCGTAGACCAGTGATCCGTCGGGCGCCTTCCACGCCACGGTGGTCAGCAGCCCGGCCGACGAACGCACCGGCTGCGCCCCGGTGTTGATCAGGACGAACGACCCCGTTCCGTACGTGCACTTCACGTCGCCGGGGGCGTGGCAGGCCTGCCCGAAGAGCGCCGCCTGCTGGTCGCCCGCGATCCCGGCGATCGGCAGGTCGAGGCCGAGGAACACGCTCGGGTCGGTGCGCGCGACCTCGCCGTACGACGGCACCACGCGCGGCAGCGCCTCCTCGGGGACGCCGAACAACCCGCACAGCTCCGGCGACCACGCACCGCGCACGATGTCGAACAGCAGCGTCCGGGAGGCGTTGGACGCGTCGGTGACGTGCTCGCGGCCGGCGGTCATGCGGGCGATGAGATACGCGTCGATGGTGCCGACCGCGACATGGCCCGCCTCGACCTCGCGCCAGGTGTCCTTGGCGTGCTCGGCCAGCCACGCGAGCTTCGTCGCGGTGAAGTAGGGGTCGAGGCGCAGCCCGGTCAGCTCGGCGACGCGCGGTTCGTGCCCGGCCTCGGCCAGCCGCGCGCAGACCGCGGCGGACCGGCGGTCCTGCCAGACGATCGCGCGGCACGGCGACGACAGCGTGCGCCGGTGCCACAGCACGGCGGTCTCGCGCTGGTTGGTGATGCCGACCGCCGTCGGGCGCTCGGAGGTGCGGGCCAGGGCCTCGCGGCACGCGTGGAGCACGGCCTGCCAGATCTCCTCGGGCTGGTGCTCGACCCGCCCCGGCTCGGGGAAGTGCTGCTGGAACTCTTGGTAGCCGCGCGCCACGACGCGCCCGTCGCCGGCCACGAGGAGCGCCGTCACCCCGGTCGTCCCGGCATCGATCGCAAGCACACCCATGGCACGAAACTCTAGGTGTTCTCCACTCGTTCGTGGTCACCCGAACGGGTTGTTCGAGACCATGGAACCGGGTCGGATCCTTATAGCGTGGGCGGCGCGCGCGGGACACGGAACCAGGCGCGGTCACCCGTCCTCGGATGGCGAAGGGAAGCTCGATGCGTGTCGGAGTCCTGACCGGTGGGGGCGACTGCCCCGGTCTCAACGCGGTGATCCGGGCGGTGGTCCGCAAGGGCGTCGCGGAGTACGGGTACGACTTCCTCGGCTTCCGCGACGGGTGGCGCGGTCCGCTGGAGGCGGACACCCAGGCGCTCGACGTCCAGACCGTGCGCGGGATCCTGCCGCGCGGCGGCACGATCCTGGGGTCGTCGCGCACCAACCCGATGAAGATCGACGGCGGCGTGCAGCGCATCCGCGAGAACCTCGCGAAGCTGGAGGTCGACGCGCTCGTCGCGATCGGCGGCGAGGACACCCTCGGCGTCGCGACGCGGCTGCACGAGCACGGGGTGCAGGTCGTCGGCGTCCCGAAGACGATCGACAACGACCTCGGCGCGACCGACTACACGTTCGGCTTCGACACGGCGGTCAACATCGCCACCGAGGCGATCGACCGCCTGCACACCACCGCGGAGTCGCACCGCCGCGTGCTGATCGTCGAGGTCATGGGCCGCCACGCGGGTTGGATCGCGATCCACTCGGGGATGGCGGGCGGCGCCAACGTGATCCTCATTCCCGAGCAGCAGTTCGACATCGAGCAGGTGTGCGGCTGGGTCGAGAGCCGATTCCGGACGAACTACGCCCCCATCGTGGTGGTCGCCGAGGGCGCCATCCCGAAGGAGGGCCAGATGGTCACGAAGGACCAGACGCTCGACGCGTTCGGCCACGTGAAGCTCAGCGGCATCGGCGACTGGCTCGCCGCCGAGATCGAGCGGCGCACCGGCAAGGAGGCCCGGACGACCGTCCTCGGGCACGTGCAGCGCGGCGGCACCCCCACCGCGTTCGACCGGTGGCTCGCCACCCGGTTCGGCTTCCACGCGATCGACGCGGTGCACGAAGGCGCGTGGGGGCGGATGGTCGCCCTGCGTGGCACGGACGTCGTCACCGTCCCGCTCGAGGACGCGACGCGCGAGCTCAAGACCGTCCCTCCGGCGCTGTACGACGAGGCCAAGGTCCTCTTCGGCTGAACGACCTCCGCGCCTCCCCGCGAGCCGCGGACCGCCGGGCCTCCGCACACGGGCGGAGGCCCGGCGGCGTGTCCGGGGTCAGCCGCTCACAGCGCCGCGAGGATCCCGCGGAGGATCGCCGCGCCGTTCCTGGTGAGCACCGATTCGGGATGGAACTGCACACCGGCGATCCGCAGCTCCTTGCCGCGCATCGCGTGGATGTGGGACGTGTCCGGCGCGGCGCTGAACTCCAGCCCGTGCCGCGGGCGTTCGGTCGCCGTCGCGGCGAACGTGTTGTAGAAGCCGACGCGTTCCTCGCGCCCGAAGAGGTCGATGTCCAGCTGCTTGCCCTGGTACGGAGTGTCCTTGCGCACGAGGTCCAGCCCCAGCTCGGCGGCGAGGAGCTGGTGCCCGAGGCATACGCCGAACAGCGGCCCGCCCGCGTCGAGGCGGCGGCGGACGACGGCGCCCATCCTGCGGATCCTGCGGTCCGCGGCCCGGCGCGGATCGCCCGGCCCGGGGCCGACGAGGAGCAGGTCGGCGTCGGTGACCTGCCGCCCCGTCACCTCGTCGTACGGCCGCACGGTGACCCGCAGGCCCAGTGTGCGCAGCAGGTGCGCGAGCATCGCGGTGAACGTGTCCTCGCCGTCCACGACGAGAATCGGACGGCCCGCCAACTCCGGGGCGAGGACGTCCTGTTCGTGGCGCGGCGTGAGCCAGAACGGGGACAGCGCGGCGTTCCGGGCGGCCAGCAGCGACGCCACCTCGGGATCGTCGGACAACCGCCCGGGAGCCCGTGCGCCGGAGCGCGACGGCGCCGGCACGGCCCCGAGCGCGGACAGCACCCCGGCGGCCTTGGCGTGCGTCTCGGCGACCTCGCCGGCCGGGTCGGAGTGCCGCACCAGCGTGGCCCCCGCGGGCACGCGCACGGTGCCGTCGGGGGAGACGTACGCGGTGCGGATCAGGATCGGTGCGTCGAGCGTGCGCCGCCCGGCGGCGTCGCGTCCGATGAGGGCGAGGACGCCCGAGTAGTAGCCGCGCCCGGTCGGCTCGTGGCGGCGGATCACGCGGCATGCGTTCTCCAGCGGCGAGCCGGTCACCGTCGGGGCGAACATCGTGCCGCGCAGGATCGTGCGGACGTCGAGGGAGCTTCGGCCGCGCAGCACGTACTCGGTGTGGGCGAGGTGGCCCATCTCCTTCAGGTACGGCCCGAGCACCTGTCCGCCCAGGTCGCACACCTCGCTCATCATCTTCAGCTCCTCGTCGACGACCATGAACAGCTCGTCGACCTCCTTGCCGTCGCGCAGGAACGCCAGCAGCCCGTCGCGGTCGGGACCGTCGGCGGGGTAGCGGTACGTCCCGCTGATCGGGTTCATCACGACGTCGCCGCCGGTCGCGCTGACGTGCCGCTCGGGGCTCGCGCCGACCAGCGTCAGGTCGCCGGTGTGGATCAGGTATGTCCAGTACGCCCCCGACTCGCGTGTCAGCAGCCTGCGCATCAGGGTCCCGGCGGTCGCGGGCGAGTAGTCGGCCAGCCGGTCGCGGTAGTCGCGGCGCACGACGAAGTTCGCGCCTTCGCCGCGGCCGATCTCGTCGGCGATCACCCGGCCGACGATGTCGGCGTAGGTCGCGTCGTCGACGTCGAAGCCCCCGCCTTCCAGCACCACCGGGGTGTCCGGCAGCGCCGCGAGGACGTCCTCGTACGCGAGCGACACCTGCGACGTGACCCGCAGGCACAGCAGCGGCGTGCCGTCGTCGCGGGCCTCGAAGCCGCGCTCGCGGATCTGCCGGTACGGGACGAGCGCGAGGACGTCGTGGCGCACGGTGCCGGGCGCGTCGTCCGGGTCGGGCAGCGGGATCGCGTCGAGCGTCGGGACCTCGGTGAACTCGCCGAGGAGAAGGTCGAGTTCCCGTGCGCCTTCGCGGCGGATCAAGGCGAACGGAGGCGGCGCCGCGGCGAACAGCGGGGCGAGCACGGACGCCGGGTCGGGGGTGCCGAGAGTCACGGTCGGAGTCCCATCGGTCGGGGACGCACCGCCCGAGCGGGCTGCTCCTCCGCGCCCTCGACGCGAAACGGCCGCCATCGGGCGGCCGTCGGATCGTCAGTCCTGGGTGGGGCTGGGGATCGCGAAGCGTGGGGCCGCCGCGGAGCGGGGCCACCACCAGGAGGAGGCGGAACCGGGAGACCCGGAACCGGAGAGCGCGATCACGCCGCCACTGTAGCCCGTCCGAGCGGCCGGCACCCCGTTCGGGTCCCCTCGGCGGTTCCTTGGGGCACCCGAAGGTGTGATCCGCGTCGCGTGCGCGCGTTCCGGCCGACGGGGTGCTTCTGCCCGGAAACGCCCTGACCTCACAGGATCGTTCCTCCGCCGGTCAGCGGCCCGTCTCGTTGTGCGGTCACGCCCCCAAATGGGTTGCCTCAGCGTTTAACCTTGGGGCGTGACCGAGAACGACACGCACACCTGGCGATCCCTCCCGGCGGCGCAGCAGCCCGAGTGGCCGGACTCCGAGGCCCTGAGCAGCGCGCTCGCGGACCTCGCGTCCTATCCTCCGCTCGTGTTCGCCGGCGAGTGCGATCAGCTGCGGGGCCGACTGGCCTCGGTGGCGGCGGGTGAGGCGTTCCTGCTCCAAGGCGGAGACTGCGCGGAGACCTTCACCGGCAACACCGCGGACGCGATCCGGAACAAGCTCAAGACCCTTCTCCAGATGGCCGTCGTGCTGACGTACGCGGCGTCGGTCCCGGTCGTCAAGGTCGGCCGGATGGCCGGGCAGTACTCCAAGCCCCGTTCGCAGCCGGTGGAGACGCGCGACGGCGTGACGCTGCCGACGTACCGCGGCGACGCGGTCAACGACCTGGCGTTCACCGCCGACGCGCGCATTCCGGACCCCGAGCGGCTGAAGCGGATGTACCACGCGTCCTCCGCGACGCTCAACCTCGTCCGCGCGTTCACCACCGGCGGCTACGCCGACCTGCGGCAAGTGCACGCGTGGAACCAGGACTTCGTGGCGCTGTCCCCGTCCGGCGAGCGCTACGAGCGGCTGGCCTCCGAGATCGACGGCGCGCTGCGCTTCATGCACGCGTGCGGCGTCGACCCCGAGGAGTTCCGCACGGTCGAGTTCTTCGCGTCGCACGAGGCGCTCATCCTCGACTACGAGTCGGCGCTCACGCGGGTCGACTCGCGCACCGGCGCGCTGTACGACGTGTCCGGCCACATGGTGTGGATCGGCGAGCGCACCCGGCAGATCGACGGCGCGCACATCGAGTTCGCGTCGCGGATCAGCAACCCGATCGGGGTCAAGCTCGGGCCGACGACGAAGCCCGAGGACGCCCTCGCGCTGGTCGAGAAGCTCGACCCGAACCGCGAGCCGGGCCGTCTGACGTTCATCATCCGCATGGGGGCCGGCAAGGTGCGCGACGCGCTGCCGAACCTGGTGGAGAAGGTCACGGCGTCCGGTGCGCAGGTCGCGTGGGTCTGCGACCCGATGCACGGCAACACGTTCGAGGCGACCAGCGGTCACAAGACCCGGCGCTTCGACGACGTCCTCGACGAGGTCAAGGGCTTCTTCGAGGTGCACCGCGAGCTCGGCACCCACCCCGGTGGCATCCACGTGGAGCTGACCGGTGACGACGTGACCGAGTGCGTCGGCGGCGGCGACGAGATCTTCGTCGACGACCTGCACCAGCGCTACGAGACCGCGTGCGACCCGCGCCTCAACCGCAGCCAGTCGCTCGACCTGGCGTTCCTCGTCGCGGAGATGTACCGCCGCGGTCACTGAACGCGCGCCGAACCGTCACAGGGGTGTACACATCGCGGTGTACGCCCCTGCGGCGTTTTCGGGTGGCAGTCTGGGACGGTGATTGATCTGCGCAGCGACACCGTCACGCGGCCGACTCCCGCCATGCGCGCCGCGATGGCCGATGCCGAGGTCGGCGACGACGTCTACGGCGAGGACCCGACCGTGCGGGCCCTGGAGGAACGCGTCGCGCACATGTTCGGCGGCCACCACGCCGGGGTGTTCGTCCCGACCGGGGTGATGGCCAATCAGCTCGCGGTACGCATGTCGGTCGCGCCCGGCGAGGAGCTGGTGCTGGACGCGGACGCGCACATCGTCGCGCACGAGGGCGGTGCCGCGGCGTGGCACGGCGGCGTGCAGACGCGGACGACGCTGAGCCCGCGCGGTCTGCTCGACCCCGCCGACATCGCGCGCCTGCTGCGGACCGGTGCCGAGTTCACCGTCGGCACGCGCGCCGTCGCGGTCGAACAGACGCACAACCGCGGTGGCGGAGCCGTCTATCCGCTCGAACGCCTCACCGCGATCCGGGAGCTGACGTCCGCCGCCGGTGTCGCGCTGCACTGCGACGGGGCGCGGATCTGGCACGCGCACGTCGCCACCGAGACGCCGTTGGCGGCGTACGGGGCCCTGTTCGACACGCTGTCGGTGTGCTTGTCGAAGGGCCTCGGGGCGCCCGTGGGCTCCGTGGCCCTCGTCCCGGACGAGCGGCGCGCGGAGGCACGCCGGATGCGCCACCGCATGGGCGGCGCGATGCGTCAGTCGGGCATCCTCGCCGCCGGCGGGCTGTACGCCCTGGACCACCACATCGAACGCCTGTCCGAGGACCACGCGCACGCCCGCCTGATCGCGGACCGGTTGGCGGAGGCGGACCTCGACGTCACGGCTCCGGAGACCAATCTCGTCCTCGTGCTGCTGCCCGAACCCGGTCCCGACGCCGCGGAGGTGGCGGCGCGCTGCGCGGCGGGGGGCGTGCTGGTATCGGCTTTCGGGCCGCGGGTGCTGCGCATCGTGACGCATCTGGACGTGGACGCCACGTCGTGTGCGAACGCCGCCGCGGTGATCGCCGCCGCGGTGTGACCCCGTAGGGCGCGCGTGCTGGTGGTGTCCGCGCGTCCGGCGGTGTGGGGGCGGGTGTGGGGGGCCGGTCGGGCCGGAGACCGGGCTCAGGCGGCCGGTGCGGCGTTGCCGGGGTCCGCGGCGCCCAGGATGGTCAGCGGGCCGGGGAAGCGCGGCAGGCCGGAGGCGGAGGGCGCGAGGTCGCCGAAGACGGGAGCGACGGGCTCGGGCGCCGCGGCGGTGTCGCGGTCGGCGCGGCATATCCGGCCGCAGCGTTTCGTGCAGCCGTTGCAGGAGCGCGTGTCGTCGCGGGGGATCATCGCCGAGATGGTCTTGACGCAGCGACCGCAGTCGGTCCCGGCGCGGCACGCGGCGGCGATCTCGCGCACACTGCGCGCGCCGCCTTCTATCTGCGTACCGACCTGGGTGTCGGTCACACCGAAACAGATGCACACGTACACGAGAGGCCCCCCAGGGCTGAGGTCACTTAGGTAAGGTTAACCTCACCCCTGGGGGTAAGTGAAGAGAGTCCTGCGTCACGTGGCCGACGCCGGCGCGTGGGCTCGGCGGGCTCGTCGGACGCCAGAGGATTCAGTATCCGCCCGGCATGCGCCGATGCGCAGCCTTTGTCCGGTGTGATCTCCGACGCTGTGGGTCGCCGATCAGTCCTCCGGGATCGAGAACAGCTCCGCGATGTACAGCGGCTCGCCGAGCTTCTGCAGCAGGTCGAGCTGCGTCTCCAGGTGGTCCACGTGCTTTTCCTCGTCCGCGAGGATGTCCTCGAAGATGTTGGCCGAGGTCGCGTCGCGCTTTTCGCGCATGATGATGATTCCGCTGCGCAGGCGCTCGACCGCCTCCATTTCGACCGCGAGGTCGGCGCGCAGCATCTCCTCGATCGTCTGGCCGATGCGCAGTGCGTTGAGCCGCTGGTAATTCGGCAGGCCTTCGAGGAAAAGGATCCGGTCGGTGAGCTTTTCGGCGTGCTTCATCTCGTCGAAGGACTCGTGGCGCGTCCAGTGCGCGAGCTTGGTGTAGCCCCGGTGCTCCTGCAGCTTGGCGTGCAGGAAGTACTGGTTGATGGCGGTGAGCTCGGCGGTGAGCTGCTCATTGAGCAGTTCGAGGATCTGCGGGTCGCCGTGCATCGTTACGCACCTTCCGAAGGAGTTGGCGAAGAGGTCCGTGGGGCACCGGAGACAGGTGTGATCACGGATATGCGAATGCTGTCACCTCCTGTGTCCTAAATTCCAGGAAGGGAAGGCTTGCCTCGCTTGGGTATTGAATGCTGATTTACGGTAAATGCCGTACAGCGCGCGGCGTCGGCGCCGGCGTTCCCCACGGGCCGCGGAATGCCCTCCGGGCGGCGCCCGGACGGCCCGGGGGCCGGTCGTGGTCGCCCGCGAGGGTCTGGGAGCATAGGGATATGGGTCACACCGGAACGGGGCAGGGGGGACGGGATTCGGCGCCGGGCACGGCCGCGGCGGCCGGGCCCGACCGGGGTGATTCGCGCCTGCCGCCGGGCCAGCGCCTGCAACGCGGCTGGCCGGTGCTGCACTACGGCCCCGTTCCCCGCTTCCGGCCCGACACGTGGGACTTCCGCGTCTTCGGCGCCACCGCGTCCGGCGACAAGCACGCCTGGAACCACGACGAGTTCTCCGCGCTGCCGCGGACGACCGTGGTCGCCGACTTCCACTGCGTCACCAAGTTCAGCATGCTGGGCAACGAGTGGGGCGGCGTCGGCGCGGAGACCATCCTCGACATCGCCCCGCCCGCCCCGGAAGTCACCCATGTGATGGTGTGGGCGGAGTACGGCTTCAGCTCGAACCTCCGCATCACCGACTTCGCCACCGAGCGGACGATCTTCGCGACCCACCACAACGGCGAGCCGCTCACCGCCGAGCACGGCTTCCCGGTGCGGCTGATCGTGCCGCAGCTGTACGCCTGGAAGGGCCCCAAGTGGGTCCGCGGCATCGAGTACATGGTCGCGGACAAACGGGGTTTCTGGGAGGAACGCGGCTACCACAACATCGGCGACCCGTGGCGCGAGCAGCGCTACTCGTACCAAGAGCAGGACGGGGAAGGCCCGGAACTCTGATCCGTCGCCCGCCCCGCCCGCTTCACCCTGCTCTCCCGACCCCTGCGGCCCCGTGCGTCGGCCCCGAGGGTCAGAACACGTTGATGGTGACCGTGGACCCGCGCGGCGCCATGTTGTTGCCGCCCGGGCTCATGCTCGTGACGTTCTTCGGGCCGAGCGGGAACACCGTGTTCACGCTCACCTTGAAGCCCGCCGCCTCCAGCGTCTTGCGCGCGTCGCCTTCGCTCATGCCGTCGACCTTCGGGACCAGCACCAGGTCGGGGCCCTTCGACATCGCCACGGTGACCGGGCCGCCGGGGTGGAGCTTGCCGTCCGCGGGGGACTGCGCGGCGACCTTGCCGGCCGGGACGTCGGCGGAGAAGACCGGGGTCGGGTCGACGACCAACTGCAGGCCGCTCGCCGTCACGGCGTCGCGCGCCTCGGCCTCGGTCAGACCCACGACGCTCGGCACCGGGACCGGCGTGCCCTGGCTGACCACCAGGTCGACCGCGGTGTCGCGGGCCAGCATGGTGCCCACCTGCGGGCTCGTCCCGATCACCTGGCCGACGGGTTGGCCGCTGTCCTGCTGCGTGACGTCGCCGACCGCCAGGCCGGCCCCCTGCAGCGCCTGCTTGGCCTGGTCGACCGTCTGCCCGGCCAGTTTCGGCACCGCGAGCCGCTCGGGGCCCAGCGACACGGTCATCGTGACGATCGAGCCCTTGTCGAGGCTCTTGCCCGGCATCGGGTCGGTGGCGATGACCTGGTCGCGCGGGACCGTCTCGCTGTAGGACTCCTTGACGTCGACCTTGAAGCCGTCGTCGGTGAGGCGCTTCTGCGCCTCGGACGCGGCGACCTGGATCACCGCCGGGATCTTGACCGACTTCTCCGAGCCCATCTGCCACGCCACGATGCCGATCGTCGCGGCCACGACGATCACGACGAGGAAGGCGATCATGCCGAGGGACGGGCCGCGGCGCCGCGGGTCGGCGTCCGCCACGAAGGAGCCGTCCGGATCCTCCGGGCCGCCCCCGTGGTACGCGGCGTGCGGGTGCTCGTCCAGCACCGACTCGGTGGCGAGCCCCAACGGGCCGATCTCCAGCGGCGCGTGCGCCTTGGCGGGGGCGTCGTCGGCGAACCCGGGGTAGGCGCCCGCGGCGGCGTACTCGGGCGATTCCCCGTACTCCGGTACGGGCGGCGGCAGCACGCGCTGGTCGGCGCCGAAGTCCAGATCCGCCTCGGACATCTCCCGCTGCCGGGTGGCGCGGACGAGGGCGAGCAACTCCTCGGCGTCCGCGGGCCGCTGCTTCGGGTCGCGGGCCGTGGCCTTCGCGACCACGGTGTCGAGCGCGGCGGGCAGCCCGGGAATGGTCCGCGAGGGAGGCGGGACGTCCTCGTGCACGTGCTTGTAGATGATCTCGACGGCGGAGCGCCCGGGATAGGGCGGGCGGCCGGTCAGCATCTCGTAGAGCATGATCCCGGCCGCGTACACGTCCGAGGTCGGCGACGCGGTGCCGCGCTCGATCTGCTCGGGGGCCAGGTAGGCGACCGTGCCGACCAGCACCTTGCCGGTGGCCGCGGACGCCGTGGACGCGGTCGCCCGGGCGAGCCCGAAGTCGGCGACCTTGATGCCGCCGTCGTCCGAGATCAGGACGTTCTCCGGCTTCACGTCCCGGTGCACGAAACCCGCGCGGTGTGCCGCACCGAGCGCGGCGAGTGTCGGCTCCAGCACGCCGAACGCCTCACGCGGCGTCAGCGTGCCGAGGTCCTGCAGGAGTTCGCGCAGCGTGCGGCCCTCGACGTACTCCATCGCGAGGAACGCCACGTCGCCGTCGTGCCCTTGGTCGAACACCCCGACGACGTTGGGGTGCGAGAGCCGGGCCGCGGCTTTGGCCTCGCGGATGAAGCGGTCGGTGAAGGAGGCGTCGGCGGCGAGCGCCGGGTGCATCACCTTGACCGCGACCGTGCGGTCCAGACGGGAGTCCAGTGCCCGGTAAACGGTGGCCATGCCGCCCGCCGCGATCCGGGCCTGCACCCGGTACCGTCCGTCGAGCACGCTCCCGACGAGGGGGTCGTCCATACTCATGTCCACGCTCTGGATTTTACGGTCACCCTGGCTGGGACGGGTCACGAGACTGTTCGGTTCCGGCAACTGATCCCCTGTCAAAGGTGCTTAACCGCCGGTCAGAAGCCTGTCGGCGGCCCGGCGACCGGCCTGCCGGGCGGGCGTGGCCGGGTCGTCCGGCACTCTCTTCGCGGTGGCGGCCACCGACTCCGCGCGTGCTGTCGTGGCGGCCACCGACTCCGCACATCTTCTCGTGCGGCCACCGACTTCGCGCACGCGGCCGTGGTGGCCACCGATTCCGTTGGGATCGCGCGTCAGAACGCCGGGATTTCGGCGAGTCCGTCGGTCGGTGACGACGCCTCGGCGTAATGCCGCCGGGGAATGCGCCCCGCGCGGAACGCGAGGCGCCCGCCCTCGACGGCGTGCCGCATCGCCGCCGCCATGAGCGCCGGGTCCTGGGCACGCGTCACGGCCGATGCCAGCATGACCGCCTCGCAGCCCAGTTCCATCGCGAGTGCCGCGTCCGACGCCGTGCCGAGGCCCGCGTCCAGGATCACCGGCACACCCGCCTGCTCGGTGATGAGGCGGATGTTGTGCGGGTTTCGGATGCCGAGCCCCGAGCCGATCGGCGACCCCAGCGGCATGACCGCCGCACACCCCACCTGTTCGAGGCGGCGGGCCACGACCGGGTCGTCGTTGGTGTACGCCAGAACCGTGAACCCGTCGTCGACCAGCCGCTCGGCGGCGTCGAGCAGTTCGACCGTGTCCGGCAGCAATGTGCGCTCGTCCGCGACCACTTCGACCTTGACCCAGTCGGTCTCCAGCGCCTCGCGGGCCAGCCGCGCGGTCAGCACCGCCTCGCCGGACGTGTAGCAGCCGGCGGTGTTCGGCAGCGGGCGGATGCCGAGCCGGCGCAGCAGATCGAGCACCGACCCGGAGGTCTTCGGATTCAGCCGGCGCATCGCCACCGTCGTCATCTCGGTCCCGGACGCCACGAGGGCGGCCCCCAGGATGTCCAGGCTGGGCGCGCCGCCCGTCCCGGTGATCAGGCGCGACGCGAAGACCTCGCCGCCGAGTTCGAACTTGTCGTCCGCGGGGCCGTTCTGCGGGACGGTCACGGGTCAACCTCCTTGCACGGCGGTGAGTACTTCGACGCGGTCGCCGGCCCTCAGGACCGTGACCGGCCACGCGCTGCGCGGCACGACATGCTCGTTGACCGCGACCGCGACCCCTTTGGTCGCGCTGGTCATCGTCGCGACGAGCGCGGCGAGGGTGGTGCCGGGGGCGAGCGGGCGCGGCTCGCCGTTGACGGAGACGGACTCGGTCGGCTGCACGGTCATGCGTACGAGACCTCCCTCGACGGCCGGGTCCCGGACGCGCCGAAGCGCGACGGGCCCCAGGGGCGTACGACGTCGGGCACGGTCTCGTCCGCCAGCAGCCCGGCCACCGCGTCGGCGGTGACCGGCGTCAGCAGAATCCCGTGCCGGTAGTGGCCGGTGGCCGCGATCAGGCCGGGCAGCTCGGTGGCGCCGATGACCGGGGCGTTGTCGGGGCTCCCGGGGCGCAGGCCCGCGTAGGTCTCGATCAGCGGGAGTTCGCTGATGCCGGGTACCAACTCGCGTGCGTCACGCAGGAGTTCGTAGACGCCACCGGCGGTGACCACGGTGTCGTCCATCTCGTACTCGGTCGCGCCGACCACCAACTCGCCGTCCGCGCGCGGCACGAGGTACATGCTGCCGCCCTTGACGACCGCGCGGACGTTGCGGGACAGGAACGGGGCGTACGCCTCCGGCACCCGCAGCCGCAGGATCTCCCCCTTGACGGGGCGTATCGCCGGGATCACCCCGGGCGGCAGACCCGGCAGCCGCGCCGACCCGCATCCGGCCGCCAACACCACGTGGCCGGCCCCGAGTTCGGTGCCGTCGTCGAGACGCACACCGGTCGCCCGGCCGCCCGAGGCCAGCAGTTCCGCGACCGCGCGGCGCACGATCACGACCCCGGCCCGCTCGCACGCGGCGAGCAGTGCGGCGACGAGCCGCCGGTTGTCGATCTGGTGGTCCCCTTCGACGTGCAGGCCGCCGGACACCGCGGGGGACAGCATCGGTTCCAGGCGGCGGCACTCGCGGCTGGTCAGCCACGTCGACGCGAGGCCGAGGCGTCCCTGGAACGCGTGCAGCTCCTTGAGCACCGCGCGATCGTCCGCGTCCAGCGCCACCGCGAGCGTCCCGCACGCGCGGTAGCCGGAGGGCAGCCCCGAGGCCGCCTCCAGGTCGGCGGCGAAGGCGGGGTAGCGGTCCGCGGAGTCCATGTTGAGGCGCAGCAGCGCCTCTTCGCCGTACTGCAGTTCGGAGACGGGGGTGAGCATGCCCGCCGCGGCGTGCGAGGCGCCGCGGCCCGGCGCGGGGTCGACGACGGTGACGGCCAGCCCGCGCGCGGCGCCGCGCCAGGCGATCGCGAGGCCGATGGCACCGCCGCCGATGACGAGGGCGTCGGCCGGGGGGCTTGCGGAAGCCATGGTTGCTGAACACTCCCTTACGCCGGCATGACCCGGATCAGGTTCGGACGGTCGGGAGCTGCCAGCCCCCCTCTCAGCCCGGTCCCACCGGGCTCCCGTGAGGCTTCAACCCTACCCCCGCCCGATCCGGAGCCCGCCGGGCGCTGCGACCAACGCCACAGTGCCGACACCCGCGACAGTGCGGCGGCGGCCTCGTATGGTCGACCGCTCGGCCCTAGGGTGCCGGGCATGGAAAACGTGCTTGTCGCGGGTGCCGGCATGGCCGGGCTGCAGACCGTCTTGGGGCTGCGCGACCTCGGGTACACCGGCCCGATCACGTTGCTCGGTGCGGAAGAGCACCGGCCGTACGACCGGCCGCCGCTGTCGAAAGAGGTGTTGGCCGGCAAGACCGACGACACGTCGTTCGACGTCGACTGGGCGGCGCTGGACGTCTCGCTGCTGCTCGGGCGCACGGCGACCGCGCTGCGGCCGGGCGACGGCGGCGGCCGGGTGGAGACCGCCGAGGGCGAGATCGCGTTCGACCGCCTGGTCATCGCCACGGGCGCGCGTGCGATCGGCCTGCCGGGGGCGGGCGACGTCCACGGCGTGCACGTCCTGCGCACCATCGACGACGCACGTGCGTTGCGGACGGAGCTCGTCCCGGGCGCGCACGTGGTGATCGTCGGCGCCGGGTGGATCGGGGCCGAGGTGGCGACCGCCGCTGCCGCCGCGGGCTGCCGTACGACCGTGGTGGAGGCATTGGACGCGCCGCTCGCGGGCGCGCTCCCGGCCGAGGTCGGGGCGCGGTTCACACCGTGGTACGCCGAGGCCGGCGTCGAACTGCTGCTCGGCGCGCGCGTCGACCGCCTCGAACCGGGCGCGGTCCACCTGACCGACGGCACCAGACTCCCGGCCGACGCCATAGTGGTCGGCATCGGTGTGCGCCCGGACACCGCGTGGCTCGCCGGTTCGGGCGTCGGTCTGGACGAGCGCGGCGCCGTCATCGTCGACAGCCGCCTGCGGACCTCGGTGCCGGGCGTGTACGCCGTGGGCGACTGCACGGTCTTCGCCTCCGCGCGCTACGGCACCCGGCTGCACGTCGAACACTGGGACAACGCGCTGCGGGCGCCCCGCGCGCTCGCGGCCCACCTGCTGGGCGGCGACGAAGCGTACGACCCGGTGCCGTACTTCTGGTCCGAGCAGTTCGGCCGCATGGTCCAGTACGTCGGCCACCACCCCGCCGGCGACGAGCTGGTGCTGCGCGGTCCCGGCCCGGACGGCAAGTGGACCGCGGGCTGGTTCGCGGGCGACACCCTGGTCGCGCTGCTGGCCGTCGCCCGGCCGCGCGACCTCGCCCAGGGGCGGCGGCTGGTCCAGGCCGGCACCGCCGTGGACAAGGCCGGGTTCGCCGACATCGACGTGCCGGTGAAGGACACGGCACGCTGATCCGGTCGGGTGCGGAGTGTGTCGGTGGCGCTCGGCCCGATCGCCGAGTCGGCCCGTTCTCCTATCCTGGAACGCGTGAGCGACACCGATACGACCATCGAAAAGCTTGTGCACGCGTGGTTGACCCTCCCCGAGATCGCCGAGATGTTCGGCGTCGAGGTGACCCGCGTCCGCCAACTGCTCAAGGACCGCCAACTGCTCGCGGTTCGCCGCGGCGAGAACCGCAGCCTCCAGGTGCCCGCCGCGTTCATCCAGAACAACGCCACGGTCAAGGGGCTGTCCGGAACGATCACCGTGCTGTCCGACTCCGGTTTCTCGGACGACGAGATGCTGGAGTGGCTGTTCACCGAGGACGAGTCGCTGCCCGGAACGCCGGTCGAGGCGCTGCGCGGCAACCGCAAGACCGAGGTTCGCCGCCGCGCCCAGGCGCTCGCCGTATGACGAACCGTCGGAAACTGGCGGACGCACGGCTGTATTTGTGCACGGACGCCCGCGAGAAGCAGGGCGACCTGCCGGAGTTCCTGGACGCCGTGCTCGCCGCCGGCGTCGACATCGTCCAACTGCGGCAGAAGGGCCTGGAGGCCCGGCAGGAACTGGAGTACCTGTCCGTCTTCGCCGACGCGGCCCACCGGCACGGGCGGCTGCTCGCGGTCAACGACCGTGCCGACGTCGCCTTCGCGGCGAGCGCCGACGTGCTGCACCTGGGCCAGGACGACCTCCCGGTGCCGCACGCCCGCCGGATCGTCGGCGACGACATGCTCGTCGGACGCTCGACGCACTCCGCGGCGGAGGCGGACGCCGCCATCGCCGAGCCGGGGGTCGACTACTTCTGCACCGGACCTGTGTGGCCCACGCCGACCAAACCCGGGCGGCCCGCTCCCGGGCTCGACCTTGTGCGCCATACGGCGGCTCGGCGCCCCGAGCGGCCGTGGTTCGCGATCGGCGGGATCGATCTGGGCAACCTGGACCAGGTCGTCGCGGCGGGAGCCCGCCGGGTCGTGGTCGTCCGGGCGATCACCGAGGCCGACGACCCGGCCGCGGCGACCGCCGAGTTCGTCCGGCGTCTGAGTCCGTGACGCCGGGGCGGTGCCGGGGCCGCGGTCCCGGCACCGCCCGAATCATTCGAATATGCCCGCCGTTCGAGTGGTCACCGATGTGATTGGTGGGACGGAAGTGCCGGGCGATGCGGCACTTCCGCCGCCGAGTCGCCACACTGCGGGGCATGAAAAGCTCCGTCGAGCGCCGCCGGGCCGGCGCCTTCTACGACAGCGTGTTACTCGCTCCCTCCACCGCGGAGCACGCGGACCCGGGCCCACACTCCGCGGGGCTGGGGGGTGTACCAGCGGAGTCGGTGGCCGCCACAACCAACACAGCGGAGTCGGTGGGCGCCACAGCCAACAGAGCGGAGTCGATGGCCGCCTCAACCGACGCGGCGGAGTCGGTGGCCGCCACAGCCAACAGAGCGGAGTCGGTGACCGCCGAAGCGCCTACCGCGTATTCGCCGGCCGCGCACCCGGGACCGGCGTCGGTGGCCGCCCCCTCCGGGCCGATGCCGGTGGTCCCGCTCGCCGGACCGGCGACCGCACCGGCCGCGCCCGTGACGGTGTCCGACGCGGACGCCCCGTTCGACGGTCCGGGCGACGCCTTCTCGGCGTCTCTGCTCTCGCCGCCCCGAAGATACGCGGCGGGGCTGCCGACAGCCCGTGCCTGGCCGGTCGGTGACGCCCTGGCCGAAGACCCCTAGAAGACCGTCACGCGGTCCGGGGGCGTCCGAGGCCGGCCCCGGACCGACGGGGGAAGCGGACCATTCACTCGCCCCGACGGGGGCCTCGGGAAGGGACCGGGCCGCGAGGCCGTGGCGGGGTCAGACCGTGCGTACCGTCGCCGCGTCGACCAGGCCGCGCAACACCGCCCGTGCGTCTTCGGTGACGGGCGCGGCGTCGAGAGCGGCGAGGGCCCGCGCGGTGAGCGCCCCTATCATCGCCTCGACCTCGGTCAGCGCCCCGGTCTCCTCGATCACGCCCCGCAGGTCCTTGACGCCCGCGTCGTCGAGCCGCGGGTCGCCGACCAGGTCGTCGAGCATGCGGACCTGCGCCCGGGAGCCCCGCTCGGCGGCCAGCGCCAGCAGCACCGTGCGCTTGCCCTCGCGCAGGTCGTCCCCGGCGGGCTTGCCGGTCTCGGCGGGATCGCCGAAGACGCCGAGGACGTCGTCGCGCAGTTGGAACGCCTCGCCGAGCGGCAGCCCGTACGCGGAGTACGCGGCCAACAGGTCCGGACCGCCGCCGGCGAGTGCCGCGCCGACGTGCAGCGGGCGCTCGATCGTGTACTTGGCCGACTTGAAGCGGATCACGCGCCGCGACCGGTCCACCGAGCCGCCGCCCATGGCCTGTTCGAGGACGTCCAGGTACTGCCCGGCCATCACCTCGGTGCGCATCACATCGAACAGCGGCTTGGCGGCGGCGAGCGCGGCGGGCTCCACGCCGCTGCCCGAGAACATCTCGTCCGACCAGGTCAGACACAGGTCGCCGAGCAGCAGCGCCGCGGCGGCCCCGAAGCCCGTCCCGTCGCCGCGCCACGCCGACCGGGCGTGCAGCGCCTCGAAGCGCTTGTGTACGGCGGGCTTGCCGCGCCGCGTGTCGCTGCTGTCCATCAGGTCGTCGTGGATGAGCGCGCTGGCCTGGAGCAGTTCGAGCGAGGTCGCGGCGCGGATCGCCGCCTCGCCCGTCTCGCCCTCGTCGGCCCCGCCCGCGCCGCGCCAGCCCCAATAGCAGAACCCCGGACGCAGGCGCTTGCCGCCGTCGAGCATGAAGTCGCGCAGCGCGGCGGTCACCGGCACCATGCCCTCGCCGACCTCGGCGAGCACGGCGCCCTGCCGGTCCATGAACGCGGTGAGTGCGGCGTTGACCCGGTCGCGCAGGCCGTCCCGGTCGAGCGGGTGCACAGCGCCGGAGGCGGGGGGCTGGGAGGAGGTCACGGGTCGTCTTCCGTAGAGAACCAAGCCTCAGCAGGGTAACCGGGCGAGCGGACGACCGGTGACGCCAGGCCGCCGCGGGGGCGGGGGCACGACACCGCCGGGACCGTTGCCCGAGGTCAGCGGGGTGGCCCGGGCGCGGTATCCGGCGCGCACCCGCGTCTCGCGGTCCGGACAACGCCTGCCCGGACCGGCGTCGGGGAATAACATGCCCTCATGTCAGTCGAAGTCGCCTCAGGGGAGTCGGTGGCCGCCGGGCCGGGCGCAGCGGAGTCGGGCGCCGCCGGATCACGGAGGCCCCGGAGCGATCGCGCCCCCGCCATCCGCGATCTCCTCGCGAGCGGCAAGCGGACGTTCTCTTTCGAGTTCTTCCCGCCCAAGACCGACGCCGGCGAGCGCCACCTGTGGGAGGCCCTGCGCCGCGTCGAGGCGCTGGGCCCGTCCTTCGTGTCGGTGACGTACGGCGCGGGCGGCTCCAGCCGCGACCGCACGGTCGGCATCACCGAGCGCATCGCCACCGAGACCACCCTGACCCCGGTCGGCCACTTCACCGCGGTCGGCCACTCGGTCAGCGAACTACGCAACATCATCGGGCAGTACGCCGACGCGGGGGTGCGCAACGTGCTCGCGCTGCGCGGCGACCCGCCCGGTGACCCGCAGGGCACGTGGGTGTCGCACCCGGACGGCTTCACGTACGCCGAGGAACTGGTGCGGCTGCTGCGGGAGTCCGGCGACTTCTGCGTCGGCGTCGCGGCGTTCCCCGAGATGCACCCGAGGTCGACGAACTGGGACGACGACATCAGGCACTTCGTCCGCAAGTGCCGTGCGGGCGCCGACTACGCGATCACCCAGATGTTCTTCCACGTCGACGACTACCTGCGGCTGCGCGACCGGGTCGCCGCGGCCGGCTGCGACGTGCCGATCATCCCGGAGATCATGCCGGTGACCAACGTCGGCCAGATCGAGCGCTTCGCGCAGCTCAGCAACGCCGACTTCCCCGCGCGGCTCGCCGACCGCGTGCGCGCGGTCGCCGACGACCCCGCCGCGGTGCAGGAGATCGGTGTCGAATACGGCACCGCGATGGGCGAGCGCCTGCTCGCCGAGGGCGCCCCCGGCCTCCACTTCATCACCCTGAACCGGTCGACCGCGACGCTGCGCATCCACGAGAACCTCGGATTGCGCGACCGCGAACGCTGAACGCCCCGACGAGCGCTGTCCGAACGCCGTACTCGCACGCTGTACGACGGCCCCTTCCCGGTTAGGGTGAGGGGCCGTCATCCGTTCGAGTGAAGGGCGCGCCGGTGCAGGTTGGCATGATCCTGCTGTATGTCCTGTTCGTCCCGGTCGGGCTGTGGCTGCTCACCGAGGCGATGTGGCAGCACGGTGCGCCGTTCCGCTACCGCGTCCTGGCCCTCGCGGGGTTCGTCGGCGTCGTCGTGGGCGTGGCCGCCGCAAGTGGCGTCATCTCGGGCGCGGGCGGACTCATCTTCGTGATCGGGCAGTTGCTCGTGACGCGCTACGTGCGCAGCGGCTATTACCACGGCTGGACCGTGCGGTTCGGCCGCAAGCGCGCCCGCCGCGCCCGGCACGGGAGGCCCACCGAGACGGCCGTGGAGCAGGAGCCGGAGCCGGACTACTCGGAGTACTCGGGGTACGGCGCGCCGGCCGGCTACGACGACCAAGGCGGATACGCCGCGCAGCCGGGCCACTTCGCCGCGGACCCGGCCGACGAGGACCCCTTCGCGGTGTACGACGCCTACCGGCAGAGCGGATTCGGGCAGCAGATCCCCGAAATGCCCTCGCACGCACCGGCGCACGCGTACGACGCCACCCCGTCCGGCGGCTTTCCCGGGCAGGACGCGACGTACGCCGCGGGCTACGCGCCCTCGGCGGAGCCCCGTCCCGACTACACGGCCGACGGCCACAACGCGGGGTACCCGGAACCGTACGGCGGCGCCCACGGCGCGGGGCCCGACTCCGGCGCCTACGAGACGATCGGCTTCGACGCGATCGGCCACTCCGGGCCGTACGGGGCTCAGCCGGACCCGATGAGCTCCGCGGTCAACGCCGCGCCCATCCCGGCCCCGACCAACCCGCCGCCCGGGTGGGCCCCCGCGCCGACCGCGTACAACCCGGACACCGACGAGCGGTTGGGCTGACCGCCGCCGATCGGCGAGCACGCGACCGCGCCGCCCGGCACCCCCGTCGCGGCCTCGGTGTCGGCGGGCGTCCGCACCTCGTGCCAGCGCAGCCGGTCCGCCACCGGCAGGCCGCGAACGGCCAGCAGATCCAGCACGGTTCGGGCGTACGTGTCGCGCACGCCGGGGTCGGTCCAGTCGATGCGGCCGTGCGCGGGCACGCGTGCGTGCACCGTCCACGCCTCGTCGCCCTCGGGGGCGTTGCCGCCGGGGGCCAGCACGCACAGGGTCGGGTCGGCGGGGGGACGGGCGTCGCGTGCGTCGAACAACGCCGCCGCCTCGGCCGCCGGGTCGTTCGGGAACAGGTAGGTCCGGCACGGCTGTTCGGGTGTCGTGCCGCGCAGGGCCAGGTGCAGGGCGAACACGCCCGGCGCGGTCGGGGGTGTGCGCGGCGGGGTGCCCCGGACGACGATGTCCGCGTCGATCCGGCCGCCGTCGTCGAGGACGACACCGCCGACCCGGCCGCCCGCGGTGTCCACCTCGGCGACTCCGGTGCCGAAGCGGAACCTCACCTTGCGGTCCAGGCATCGGGCGTACAGCACCTCCGCGATGCGGTGCAGGCCCTCGCGCACCGTCCACACACCGAACGTCTGTTCCAGATACGGCAGAACGGCCGACGTGGCCGGCGCGGCCCGGGGGTCGAGGCCCGCGTCGAGCGCGAACCGCTCGGCCCAGGCGCGCAGCCTGGGGTCGCGCACGCGCGAGCGCACCGTGCGGCGGTACGAGCGCCACGGCGTCGTCGTCCGCAGGGCGGCCGGCCCTCGGGCGGGCCTGCGCGGGTCGCGCGGCCGGTCGGGCTCGGCGGGTACCTCGAAGAACCCGGTGCGCAGGACGCCCCACATATCGGCGCCGCGGTCCAGAAGCGCGTTCCACTGCCCGCCCGCGCCCGTACCGAAGGCCGCGTCGAACGCGCCCGCCGCGCCGGCCCGCGTCGCGTTGGGGATGTCGACGACCGTTCGGCCGCGATCGAACGAACACCGCGCCGCCGGATCGATGCCGACCAGGTCGACGCACTCCTCCAGGGCCGCGCCCGTCTTCAGGAACAGGTCGCGGTAGACCGCCGGGAGGGTGAGCACCGCCGGACCGGACGGGAACGTGAAGCCGTCGCGCGTGACGGACCCCAGCATCCCGCCGACCGCGTCGGAGCGTTCGCACACGGTCACGTCATGCCTTCTGACCGCGAGCCGGGCCGCGACCGCGAGCCCGCCCACACCTGCACCGACGACGACGATTCGAGCCACGTCGCAGGAGCGTACGCCACCCTCGGCACGGGCTCGGGCGGGTGGGCCTTCCGGTTGCCGGGGCCTTCGCCGACCCGCTCGCCGCGTGCCCGGGACGGGGACGGTCAGGCGGCTGCCGCGTCGCCCCGACGCGATCCGGCCAGCGTCCGCACGAGCGCGCGGATGTCGTTGGTCGTGATGGCGTCGACGCCGGCCGCCGCGACCGCGGCCATGCGGCGCGGGTGGTCGACCGTCCACGTACTGACCTTCACGCCCCGGCGCTGCACGGTCCGCACGTTGCGCCGCGTGACCCAGATGTGGCGGCGGTTCAGGTAGTCGGGGCGTACCCGGCGCACCAGATCCGGGTCCGGCAGCAGCGGCGACTTCCAGCTCATCGCGATGCGCACGTGCTTCGCGCCGACCCGGATGTCGGCCAGCGCGCGCGGGTCGCCCGTGAAGACGACGCGGTCGTGGCAGTCGAGCGCGTGCACCTCGCGGGCCGCCGCCGCTCCCTCGGCCGGGCTCGGGACGTCGATCATCAAGGTGGCCTCGCGCCGCACCGTCAGATCCAGCGCCTCGCGCAGCGTCGGGATGCGCAACTCCCCGCCGCCGACCAGGCGTTCCAACTCCGCGTGCGGCACCGAGGCGATTTTGCGGTCGACGCCCCACAGCCTGGTGAGCGTGTGGTCGTGCAGCAGCACGGGGACGCCGTCCCGGGTCAGCTTGACGTCGATCTCGACCCAGTCCGCTCCCGCGGAGACCGCCGACTCGACCGACGGCAGGGTGTTCTCGCGGATCCGCAGGGGATCCCCGCGATGCGCGATCTTCACGACCATCGGTCACCCGCCCTTCCCCGGACGCCGGCCTGGAGGCGACTCACCCCACGACTGTACGTCCACCCGCGAACCGGCCGTCCCGCGCACGTGCGGCTACGAGGCGACGGGCCGCCGGACGATCGCGTCCCAGCGCCGCCACGGCCCGCGCTCCCCGGTCGCCGGGTCGATGTCGTCGGCGGACAGCGGGACGACGGTCTCGAAGCCGGCCAGCAGGTCGCGGAGCCCTTCTTCGCCGAAGAAGTGCGCGTACATCCCGGGGGTGGCCGGGTCGTCCTGCAGATAACGGAGCGTCACCGAGCCGTCCTCGTGGTGGCCGACCACCTCGTGCGGTCGGCTCGCCCGCGCACCCACCGCGGCCACGCGCACGCAGAACAACCCGCCAGGGGCGACCCGGTCCAGGGCCGAGCGGATGTGGGCGCGGGCGAAGTCCCGGGTGCCGTGGTGGAAGACGTGCAGCCCGATCACCACGGGATAGGTCCGCCCGGCGGGCAGATCGTCCAGGCTGCCGCACACCAGCCGCTCGGAGCGCTCGGGCGTACGCGCGCGGATGGCGTCGAGCCCCACCGCCGAGATGTCCAGGCCGACGAGGTCGAGCCCGCCGGCCACCAGCGGAAAGTAGTTCCGCCCGGTGCCCGGCCCGATGTACAACCCGCTCCCCGGCACGAGGCCGAAGCGCCGGGCGGCGGCGAGGATGTCCGCCACGAAATCATCGGGCGGAAGGTCGGCGAGCCGCCCCGCGACGTACTCCCCGTCCCAGAACTCCGCGACCAGCGCCGCCTGCTCCGCGTCCTCCCCCCGCAACAGCCCGCCCCGCCAAGCCTCTTGCTCCCCACAACCCGACCCCACACGACTCCTTCCGACACCGAGACCCACCCCCCCAGCATCCCACCCACCCCGCACCCCCCAAGCCCCACACAAACAACCGCGCCCCGAAAACCCGCAACAACCAAGGCATCCCAGCCACGAGCAACCACCGATGGCCACACCCCAACCGGCGCCCAAACAAGCCGACCAGCCCCCAGCCCCCGGCCCACAAAAGGCTCGGGGCCCGAGACCGCCCCCCGCTCGCGGCAGACGTTGCCAGACAAGCCGTTGACCTGCATGTTCGTGTCCCTTGCGGACCGGCGGACCGAACTGCCCAACGGATGCCCAAAGGCGATTGCTGCGACTGTATGAACTTCCTTTTTCGTCGCAAAGTTCGCAAATTCTACGTAAGGTTCTAGTGGCTCACTGGGGCATGTTGTGGAGGGTTTCCAGCAGGGCAACCGATGCTTGCAATTCCCCTGCGCGAGCAAGGACGTTGGCAACTTCCAGGCGCAGCCTTGGATCCGCTGAGTGGGACTGCTCCTCTTGCAGGGCGGATTGGGCATCTGAGAACGATCCCTGTTGGCAGTACGCTTGCGCTAGGCGGACTACAAGATGAACTCTCTCCCATTCCTCTTTGCTGGATGCGAGACTCTCCTTGAGAACTGAAATTGCCTGGCCGGTTTTGCCGCTAAGGATCAAACAGTCGGCATAGAAGCTCGCGGCAAGGCCACGAAAGGCCCTCGTCTTTTCATAGGACTCTTTTCCAATCCTCTCCAGTTTACTGAAATTTCGAGTCACCTTCAGTATCTCGGCGAGCGGCGAGTGAATTAAAAGGTGGTGCGAATCAAGTTCGTGGGCCGCTGTCGCGAGAGGCTCTGCTTCTCGGTAGAGACCCAAGGCAATTAGTGCCTCGCAATGTATGTTGACGTATCCGCGCTGGAGTGGGTTGAGAAAGTATGCCCTTTGCGCAAAGGCTAGAGCCTTCTGGGCCTCGTTTTGCTCAAGGCATCTCCGGGCAAGAATATATGCAGAATGCGCACTCTGCAATTTTTCTGGATTCCCGTGGTGCATGAAGTTTTGGATTACCGGCTCATACTTCCCGATGGACTCGGTGTCGTCGTAGTCGTAAAAGTAGTCGTAGAGCTCGATTGTGAGTTCGACGGCATGAGAGTCCTGTTTTTCGATTTGAGAAATTAGGAAATCTTTCGCTTTCTCCTCTTCTTCCAATGTGCAATACTGGCGAAAAAGATTCAGCTTGGCTGCCAAAGCTGGATGTACCGGTTCGCGATAGTTGCCTGGAGCCGGTGAGGCAACATCATCGTTTGCTTCCTCGTTTCGCGCCCGAATCCACAACGACTTGAATTCATCAAGGTCTGCCTCTAATACGCAAAGTACAGGCTCTAGGGCCCTCCAGGACGGCAGTGTTGCTGCTCGTAGAACCTGGTGGGCAGTTGTGTGACTCACGGCGCCATGAGCACGCCGAGAGATCTCTCGGGTGCTTAGTTCTCCAGATGCAAGATGAGCTTCCTTGAGTCGGCCTCGCAGTACTCCCAGTGCTTCGCTCATGCATGCCCCCTGGTGTCCGCTACCGTACGGCATTGTAAAGTGACAGCAAGTTCACCGCAAGATTCTGTAAGAGATCGTGTGCATGTGTATGAGAATGATTTCTTTGCAGAACTTTCCGGTTTCGGCTGCCACGCTTTTCCCATGACTTACAAGAAGCGTCGCGAAGTTCGTTTCCGGTGGCTCCGATCTCTCCTAAAGCGTCCGCTCTTTAAGCGGCTTCTGCTCGCCGCTGCGCTCGGGTTTATGGGCGGGGCCGCCAATACACTAGGAGCCGCTTCGTTGGAGTGGCTTATCTGGTTCATCTGAGGCTGCGGGAAGTGCCTGGAGAATAGTCGGTTTTGGCGCGTGACGATGCCTGCAAAAGCAATGAGCGATCGCGGTGTGCGCCTTCGTGCCAAAACTGACTTCCAGTCCGGCAGGACTTCGCGAAAGTTCGCCATCAATCAGATGCTGAGCGATCGGCCATGTGGCGGGTCCGAGCTAAATTCTGTGGAGGGCGGCAATAGGAACTCGCCATTGTGGGCCCGCACGGCGGTGGGTGAATCCGTGAGAGCATCCAAAACGCGAATGCGGAATGTGGGCAGCAATAGACGGAGCGCCGCATCGGGTGGCGCCCAACGGAATTCGGAAACCTCGGCGTTCCCTTGCAGTTTTCCGCCGACGGGGTAGCACTTAAAAACTAGGGCGACTACGCCGATTTTCATGTTCTTGTATGCGCCAGTGAGTGAGGCGATTTCAACAACGAGCCCCGTCTCCTCTCGGATTTCACGGTACAGCCCATCGATGATGGTTTCGCCGATTTCGAGAACGCCGCCCGGAGGTTCCCAGTGGCCGTTGTCGCGGCGGCGGGTTAGGAGAACTTGGCCTTCGCCGTTGAGGATGACGCCGGCGACACTAACTGAGTGCTTCGCGGGATCGGTCATGAGGTGAACTCGCGGCACACGGCGATAGTGGCGTCGTCGTATTGCTTGCCTCGGAAGGTGCCGGGGGCAGTGGCGTGTTCGGCTTCTCGGACGGCTCGGACTGCGGCGGCGGGGCCCTCGGACTCGGCGACGTCCATGAGGCGGGACCACGACCATTCGTAGCGTTCGACGAGGCGGGACATGCCGTCGGTCATCAGGGCGACGCGGTGGACCTCGGAGGCGTTGAGCGAGCCGACGACCGCATGTTCGGCTGCCTCGGGTTTGGTGCTTGCGACCCAGAAGCCGCCGGGCTGGTTGCGGGTCCGGCGCAGGTCGTCTTGCGTGTAGCCAGGGAGGTAGGCCGTTGCGTCGTCGGTGATCGCTTGCACCTTGCCGTCTGTGGTTTCGATGGCCACCGGCGAGTCGCACAGGATGAGGTAGTCGACGGTGTCGGCGCCGTGGCGCAGGAGGGCGACCGTGCTTGACGGGCTACTGGGGTTCGACAGGTCGCACGTGCCCGCGTGCATGGCGCAGACGCGTTCGATGGCGCCGGCCAGGATCGACGTCAGCGACGCGTCCGGCTCGGTGACGAGAGCGGTGGCGAGTTGGGTGCCGAGTCGCTTGACTAGCCATGGGACGTTGTGGATGCAGCCGGATTCGCTGAGCTGGGTTGCTCCGTCGAGTACGACGACGAAACGTTCGCCTGCGATGACGAAGTCGTCGTTGACGCCGCCGGGTGTCGGCTCGCTGATGTAGGTGACCTGCAAGGGACTTCCTGTCTACTCGGGTGCCGGGAACTCGTAGCAGAACACGTGTCGGTCGCCTGCGACGACCGATGTCAGTACTTCCACGGGACCGTCTGAGGTGAACGCGATTCGTCGCAACTCGGCGACGGGGATGCCCGGCGGCAGGCGGAGTGACTTCGTCTCGTCGGGCGACGGCATGCGGATGGAGATCTCCTCGCGGAAGCGCTCCAAGCGGAGCCCTTTCTCCTCCAGGCGCGCGTAGCTCCCGCCGGGGCCCGTGTCCTCGGTGCGGATCGCCGTGTCGGCGACCGTCTCCAAGCGGTAGTAGCTGTCGGCGATTTGCGTGGGGTCGTCGTCGACCCAGTTGCGCCGGCGACGTACGAACACCGTGGTCTCGGGCTCGATGCCGAACCACTCGGCGACCCACTTCGGTGCCGGCACGTCGGCAAGCTCCAGGATCTCTTGCCCCCAACGGCGCCCCTGCGCTTCTATCTCCGCTTCGAACGCCGCCTTGCCCTCGGCGCGCGTCTTGCGGGAGAAACGGTGCGAGCCCATGTGGATCGTCGGTGGGTGTTTTCGGACGAACACGCCGCGGCCCCGCTCGGAGACGACTAGCCCTTCCTCCTTGAGCAGGCGGACCGCTTGCCGAGCCGTCGTGGGAGACGTGCCGTACGTCTCGACCAGCACGCTTTCGGAAGGCAATGCGGCGCCGGGCTCAAGCGCTCCGCTCACGATCTGTGCGCGCAACTCGTCGGCGATCTGCCGCGAGGGGGACCGCGGGTCGGTCGGATCGATGCTCATTCAGCCATCGTAGGCGACTTCCCTAGTGAGGTATTGCGGTGCTGCGAGTTGTCGCGCTACGGTGACGTCACTACCTCACTAGTGAGGCAGTGACGTAGCGGTCTAAGTGTCGCTACGTGTTGTTTGACCTGCGCTTTTGCGCGTTGCCGAACACAGGCGACCGGCAGGGAAGGCGGCGGTGGCACGTCGCGCGCCCGTCGGGACAGCGCGTTCCTTGAGAACTCAACAGCGGACTGCATGACCACTGACACGAGTGCTTTTAGTCCTCGGTCGGCGCCCATTCGCGGCTGCCCGCCGAGGGCCATGACCGCTCGTCAAGAAGTGGCGAGGCACACGGAGATGTGCCGGAGCGGTCGCCGTCCGGCCAAGGATGCGGCGACCGCTCCGTGGGTCGCTCCTATGGAGAGGAGTACGACTTGCGAACCATTGTTGCCGGTGGCCCGAGAACGTCAGGCCACGAATTCGCTGAAACGGTGCTCGGCATCGACCCGGTCCTGTTCGCGGGGCCTGTGGTCGAGTCCGAGTCGGAGCGCGCCGCGCGGTTGGACGTCGCGTTCGACGTGCTGAACGAGCTGTGGCGGGAGGACGCCGACTCGGCGGCCTACGCGACCACGTTGTTCCTGACGTCGGCGCCGATCGTCCGCCGTACCGAACTCGTCGGTCGTCACGGTCGCGTCTGCGCGCAGCTGCGCGGAGAGGCGGGCTGCGCGCGATGACGGTCACGCTGGTACGTCGGCGCCCGACGGCGAAGAACACGGGCACCCCGTACGCGCAGGCTGACGAGGCGGTGAAGGAACTGCTTCGTTTCCGCACGCGAGTCGGGGTCATGGCCACCTTGGCCGCAGAGCTGGAAGCGCGCTACGGCCCGGCCGAAAGCTGGGACGCGCGCACGTGGGACGAGTACGAGCACCGTGCGGAAGCCGACGCCTGGAAGCGGGCGGCGGCGGTATTCGGCGGTGGCGGATGAACAGGTCGTCGTTGTCGCGTCCGTCGATTCCGACGGGCGCGGCACCTGCGCAACTGTGGGTCCCGGAACCGTCGTCGCTCGCCGTCCGATTGGACGCCAAGGCGCATGCCGCCGAGGTGATCGAAGCGGCCGAGCGGGCGGCGCGAGAGCTGTTGGCGCAGGCGGAAGCCGACGCCGAGCGCGTGCGTGCCGAAGCTATTGCCGACCGACGCACCGCCGAGGCAGCCCGGGAACGCGCCGAGACCTCGGCGCGGCGGGCTCGCGACGAGGCGGAACAGAACACAACCGCCGGCCGCGACGCGGTCGAGCGGGCTCGCGGCATCGCGGCGACGATCGTGGCCGAGGCACAGCAGAGTGCCGCCGTGCTTCGAGAGGATGCCGCGGCGACCGCAACTCGCGTTCGCGGCACGGCCGACACGTACGCCAAGCGCGTTGTCGACGCTGCCGAGCAAGAGAAGCAACAGACTCAAGAAGCCGTCGACAAGGCGGCGCGAGAGGCCAAGCGGATCGTCGACGAGGCGCACGCACTCGCAGGCGACACCGCCGATGCGGCCAAGTCCGCGAGTGAGGAAATGGCCCGAGCGGCACGCGCCGAGACCGAGCGCATGCGCACGGACGCCGACGCAGCCGCGGACGCCCTGCGCACGCAGGCGCGTACCGCGGCGACGCGGATCACGGCCGAGGCCAACCGCGACGCGCAGGCCGAACGCACCCACGCCGCGACGGTTCGCCAGGAAGCGGACGCACTGCGCGCGGAAGCCGAGGAACTGCGCTCCGAACTGGCCGAGAAGATCGACCGGTTGCGGTGGCGTACCAACATCCTCGGGCGACTGCTCCCGGTCGTCGCGCTTCTCGCGGCGGTGGCGCTCACCGCGTCTGGCGAGTACCACCTGTACGTCTGGGCGGGCTTCGGCGTCTTCGCCGCGTTCGGTCCGGTGTGCATCGACGCGTACGTGATCGCTGCGTTCCGGCGCCGGCGGGAAGTCGGATGGGCCATCGGCGTGATGGTCCTGACGAACGTCACGGTCCACCTGCTCCCGGTGCTTCCCGGTGGGTGGGTGCACATCGTCATCCGGATCGCCGTTGCCGGGCTCGCTCCCGTGGTGCTGTGGCGAGTTCACGAACTCTTGCATGACGGAAGCGCTTCCCGGCTTGCTGACCAGCACGGGAAGCAGGCGGAAACGCTTCCTGCCGCTCCCGATTCGGTGCCTGCGACGTCTACCGGGAGCGCGGTTGACCGTGCTTCCCGGGAAGCACCCGCGACGGCGACTCGGGCCAAGGTCGTCGCTTCCCGTAAGCCGACGCGGACGCCTGCTCCCGCCGCCATCGCGCCGGACAGCGGTTCCCGCGACCACGTCGCGGCGGCTCTGCAACTGCTCCGCGACAACAACGGCGACGTGTCTTACCGCGCCGCTCAGGAAGCGCTCGGCTGCCGCTACGCCACCGCCAAAGACGCTCTCGACGAGGCGAAGCGGCGGTACGCGAGCGGCGCAACCGTCCTGACTCTCCCCATCCAGCCCGGCACAACCAACGCCTAGGAGCGATCACCCGATGAACGTCAAGAAGGCCATGGCCACGCACCGGGGATGGCAGCACAACGCCGAGTGCCGTGACGACGAGGCGGCGCACGCCGACCTGTTCGCCGAGCCGGAAGGCGTCCGCGAGTCGGACGCCGAGCGGGAGTGGCGCGAGCAGGCGGCCAAGTCGCTGTGCGGCCGTTGCCCGGTGCGCGGCGCATGCCTCGTCGCGGCTCTGGAGGAGCGCGACGAATACAGCATCCGCGGCGGCCTGACGGCGACCGAGCGTCGTGCGATGCGTCGCAAGGCGAACCGCGACGCGGCCGAGGTCGCCAAGGCGGCCTGACCGCAGAACAGCACATCAGTCATGCGGAGTCCGGAACGGACCGGGCTCCGCTCTCTTTTTGGAGGAAGAGCCTCATGACACGCCGTTCCCTCGGCAACGCCCGTCAGATCTTGACGGACCCGGAGTTCCTCAACCCGGAGAGCATCCGCACCTACACCAACGCCGGCCGCGAACTGCTCCGCGACGTCTCCGTCGACTTGGCGGTCGGCTCGGAACTGCTCCGGGCGGTGCTCAAGGAAATCCCAGTCGTCGGTTCGAACATGCCCGGCGGCTCGCGGGTGCGCGCGTTCACCATCGCGCGCCACATCGACATCGCGGCCGAGGACGCCAAGTCCGCCGCCGCGCGCATGGCGCAGTGCTACGCCGCGTTCCTCAAGCACTTCGCGCCCGAGTTGGAAGCGGCCGGCCACAAGAAGCCGGTCCCGAAGTTCACGTTCGCCTGATTCGCCGCGACGATCCGAGAGGACTACCGGACGCATGGCAGCGACCAATTCGCTCCGCAAGGAAGGCGCCGACATCGGCGCACAGATCGGCAAGTGGGTGGCCGCTCGGACGGCACCCTTCCTCCCGCCGTGGCTCATCGTCGGCGCGCTCGGCGGTGCTGCGGCACTCGGGCACGTCCACTTCGAGGACAACACCGCAGCGACCGCCATCATGGGCGCGACGGCCACGGCCGTCACCGCAGCGACGTGGCAGGAGGCTTCCCGTCGTTCACCGCGCCTGCGCGGACACGCCACGCTCTCGGTCGCCGCGGCGACCGCGTACGTGACTGCCGGCACCGTGGCGGGACCGCTCGCGGGCGGTGTCGGCACGATGTACGCCATCGGGGGCTCGGCACTCGCTCTGTCGTGGAACGTCCGCTACGCGCTCCGCAATTCGGCCGAGGCCGAGACGTCGGGCGGAGACAAGCTGCTCGACATGGTCGGCATGGCCAAGGCCAACGTCGTCAAGGGCAACGTCGAAGGTTCCCGCGTGGATGCGGTCCTTCAGCTTGAGCCCGGCAAGATGACTGCGGCCGACGCGCAGAACAAGGCGGGGCTCATCGCATCGGCGGCGGGAATCCCGGCAACCGCCGTGCGCATGACCGCCGATCCGGACGACCATTCCCGCGTGACCATGTCCCTGGTCGCGCAGGACGTCCTGAAGAAGCCGACGCCGTGGCCCGGCCCGTCCGCCCCCGGTGGCTCGGTCGCCAAGCCGATCGTCATGGGTATCTGCGAAGACGGCGTGCCCCTGGAGTTCTACCTTCCCGGCGACCCGGACGTTCCGCGCAACGCGAGCCACATCATGTGGGCGGGCATGAACGGCTCGGGCAAGTCCGAGGGGTTCACCGTGATGGCCCTGGAGGTCCTCACCCGCTCCGACGCGTTGCTGTGGGTGGGTGACCCTTCCAAGGGACGCCAGACCCTCGGCGACATCGCGCACGGGCTCGACTGGATGGAGACGACGCCGAAAGGTGTCGAAGCCATGCTGGACGCGCTGCCGCACGTCATCCGGGCCCGCGCGGACAAGCTCGGTCGGCTCGGCTACAAGCAGTGGGTCCCGGAATGCTGGACGAAGCACCGAATCCCCTTGCTTGTCGCGCACTTCGAGGAAGCCGCGGACAGCACGGTGGCGGACAACCCGAACCTCAAGCCGATTGCGCAGCAGGCCCGGTCGGCCGGCGTCATCCTGTCGGTCAGTCTTCAGCGTGCGTCCGGGACGAACGTCGACACCGACGTTCGCTCGGAGTTCGGTACCGGGTTCATGTTCGGCTGCCAGAAGCCCGTTGACGCGACGTTCGTCCTCAACGACGAGACGATCGAGGCCGGGGCGAACCCGCAAGCCTGGAAGAACAGCAAGCCGGGTTCCTGCTACGTGCAGAGCCCCGGCCGTTCACTCGCTCGCTGGGCCACGCCGAACCGCACGTTCCGGCTCGACCCCAGCGAGGAAGCCCGGCGGGAGATCCGCGAACTCATCTCCCTCTACAAGGGCATCCGGGCCACCGCCGACCCGGTCACCGCACGCGCGGCGGGCTCGGCGTACGCGGCGTACCGGGCGAACGCGACCGCCCGAGCGGTAGAGGAGCGCGCCGGTGTTCCGGCACCGCGAACCGACGTCGTGTCTCGGGACCGCACGCCGGAGGTTGAGATCGTGGACGAACCGTCGTTCGCCGTCGCCGAGGGCCCGCGCCGCTACTCGGACGCCGAGCTTGCCGCGATGACCGACGAACAGCTTGCCGCGGCCGTGCTCGCGTCCGGCGCCGACGACGACCTGATCGTCGACCCGGACGCGGACTTGCCCGAACTGCCCGAGGGGGCCGAGGGAGTCACGCTCGGCGAGCCGTCCCCGTTCGCGCGCCGAGAGCTGACCGAGGACGAGGCGTACGCCGAACTGCTCGCGCTCGTCGACGCGTTGGAAGCCGCCGGCCACACGCAGATTGGCCCGAGGCACATCACGAAGCAGTGGACCGGCCGTTCCCGGTCGTGGGTCTCTCGGACCCTCAACCGGCTCGCCGACGAGGGGCGACTGCGCGAGACCCAGACGGCCGGACGGTACGACATCGTCCCGGCCGATGGCTACGCCGCGTAACTGTGCGCCGAAACCGTGCGCACAGTGCGCACGGCACGCACACCGCCGATCCCGCGCATGCGCCCGCGTAAAAGGCACGCACGCCCCCACGCACACCAGCGTGCGCACACCCGCGCACGCATCACCCAACGTGACAACTACCGAGGAAGGACAGAACTCAAGTGGCCGAGTACTACGTCGAGTTCAAGGACGCCGTCGGCAACAGCCACGGCGACAAGTACTTCAACGAGCCCACCGACGCCGCCGCTCTGACGAAGGGTCAGAACCTGCTCACCGCCGAGCACCGCGGAAACAAGCGCGTCACGGTCGCCACCGTCTACCAGCGCACCGTCGTTTCCCAGCGTGCGAACGAGGTCGGCGAACTGAAGGTCTGAGTACGCCCCGGAGCGGCCGTCAGGTCGCCAAACTCGCCGACCGCTCCGGGCCTGCCTCACCTGAAGACGAAACAGGAACCCCGATTCTCCCCGGTGCCGTCCGGCCCCCAAAAGCCGGACGGCACCCGCACGCATTCGCCCGGACTACGGAGGACGCGTGATCCCTACCTACCACTACCGCCTTGCCCCGGACGGCCTGTTCACCCGTCGCCAACTTCGCGCCCGCGGTCTGCGTCCGGGCGGGCAGGAACCGGCCGCACAAATCATCTGGCGTCGTGGGCGCCGGATCGCGTACTTGTACCGACTCGAACTCGCCCGGCCCGTACGCCCGATGACCGAGGCACGCGCCCGCGCACTCGCGGCAGCGATGCGGGCCCGCCGCACATGCCCGGTCTGCCGCAGTGATCGCGGCTATGTCATCCCGACCAGCCTCGGCGCGTGCGTGCCGTGCGCCGACGGAACCTAACCCGCCGCTCGCCGTGGTCCCGGAAGCCTCAAGGGGTTTCCGGGGCTTGCGGGGGACGGCCGGAAGGCCCGGCCCTCCCTCCAGGAGGAAGCAAATCGTGGGCACCAACACCACGCACATCACGCTGACCGGGAACCTGACCCGCGACCCCGAAGCCGGTTTCACGGCGTCCGGAGTGTTCTTCGCCCGGTTCTCGATCGCGGTCACGCCGCGCAAGTTCGACCAGCAGTCGAACCAGTGGACGGACGGCGAGACGACGTTCTGGGACACGACCGCTTGGCGCACCCTCGGCGAGCACGTTGCCGAGTCGCTGAAAAAGGGCGACCGCGTCATCGCGACCGGCACCGTGCGCACGCACCGGTGGCAGGACAAGGAGACCAACGACGTCCGCTCGCGCGTCGTGCTCGAACTCGACGACGTCGGCCCGTCCCTGACGTGGGCCACCGCGACCTTGAGCAAGGCCACCAGCAACAACGGCCCAGGCCGGACCAACGGCGCCGGACCCTCCGACGACCCGTGGGCGAACAGCCCCGGCGGCGGATGGGAACCCAGCAAGTCCGGTGACGACCAGCCCCCGTTCTGAACACGCCCCGGGGCACCCGAACTCTTCTTGGCGGAAGCGGGTGCCCCGGGTCTCTCACCGCCCCCAAAGGGGCAGACAGGAGACCTCAAGCATGACCCACAGGAAGGCCGCGCGTCGCCCTGTCGACGCGCCGACCGCCGCGAACGACGTTGCCGAGGCCACGCGTCGCCTGAACCACGCGCTCCAGGACGCCGCCGCGAAAGGCGACTGGCCCGTGTCCCCGACCGACGCGTACGACATCGTCGGCGCGCTCACGCTCGCCGTACAGCGACTGCCGTACGCGCTGAATGAGGTGGACGGCATCGCGAGCGAGCCGGACGGCTTGCGCGTCGACGACGGCACCGACCCGGCCATGCACCTGCATCGGGTGTCCAAGGCCCTCGGCGACGCCCTACAGCACGCCGACGCTCTCGCGGACGCGCTGAACGCCGCATGGTCGCTGCTCGGCGTCATCGGTCATGTGTGGGGTGAACGGTGACGCGCCCGCGGCTGTTGGACCTGTTCTGTTGCGCCGGCGGGGCGACCTGCGGCTACCAGCGCGCCGGGTTCCACGTGACCGGCGTCGACATCGCGCCGCAACCGAACTATTGCGGGGACGCGTTCGTCCAGGCGGACGCGATCGAGTACGCAGCCGCGTACGCGCACCGCTTCGATTTCGTCCACGCCTCACCGCCGTGTCAGGACGCGTGTGCGCTGACGAAGGGCACGAACAAGGGCCGCACCTATCCGCGGTTGATCGCCCCGACCCGCGATGTGCTCACCGCGGCCGGGGTGCCATTCGTGATCGAGAACGTCGCCGGCGCCGAACTGCGCAAGGACATGCGGCTGTGCGGGGAGATGTTCGGGCTCGCCGTCATCCGCCACCGCTTCTTCGAAGTGCACCGGCTGACCGTGCCGCAACCGGCGCACCGCCCGCACCGCGGCCGGGTCGCCGGGATGCGGCACGGCGAATGGTTCGAGGGCCCGTACTTCGCCGTTTACGGCGACGGCGGCGGCAAGGGCACCGTCGCCCAATGGCAACAGGCCATGGGCATCGGATGGACCGACGTCCGCCGCGAACTTGCCGAGGCCATCCCGCCCGCCTACACCCATCACATTGGACGCGCTGTCGCGGAGCAATATGCCGCGCGCCCGTTCGCCGCGTGAGGAGGGGCGACGTGACCTCACTTGATTGGCGTGACAGCCGCCATTGGTCGAACCGGGCCGCTCTGTGCGTGCACTGCGGCAGGCAAACCAACCTGCTCGACGACGACCGGCGGCCGTCGCACAAGATGTGCGCGGAAGCGGCGATCGACGACGCGCGCCGGATGCCCGAACCGGTCGCGCACGGCAACCCGTTCAAGGCGGCGGCGTTGGCATGGGCGGCTCGCGGGTGGCACGTGATCCCGCTCGTTCCCGGTGGGAAGGAACCGGTGCTCAAGGGTTGGCAGTACCGGGCAAGCACCGATCTGGAGCTCATCGCCCGTTACTGGGACCGAGCCCCGTACAACATCGGAATTGCGACCGAGCCGAGCGGCCTGGTCGTGGTGGATCTCGACATGCCCAAACACGTCGGGGACAAGCCGAGGAAGGAGCCGTGGGCGAGCCTGAACGTCCGTCACGGCGCCGATGTGCTCGCGGTATTGGCGAAAAACGCGGAACAGCCCTTCCCGGGTGGGACGTTCGCCGTCACTACCCGTTCCGGCGGAACGCACCTGTACTTCCAGGCTCCGGACGGTCCGACGCTTTCGAGCACGGTCGAACGGCTTGGCTGGAAGGTCGACACCCGCGCACGTCGCGGCTACGTCATCGCGGCCGGCAGTGTCGTCGACAACCGCACGTACACCGTGGCGTGCGACATGCCCGTCGCGCCCCTGCCGCTTTGGTTGTTGGGCGCTCTCCGGCCTACTCCGGCCCCGGCGGCCTACCACGCGGTGCCCGAGACGTCGGTACGGGTCGCGTCCGCGTACGCCGCTGCGGCACTGCGGAACGAGAGCCGAGCGGTGGCGACCGCGCCCGAGGGAACCCGCAATGCCGCACTTGTGCGCGCCGGGCGGGCTCTGGGTCGCCTCGTCGTCTCGGGCGACCTTCCGCGCGTCGTGGTGGAAGACGCTCTTAAGCAGGCGGCGTTCGCGGCAGGGCTGCCGGAACGCGAAAGCGTGCCGGCACTCCGGAGCGCTCTCGACTGGTCTATCCGCAACAATCGCAAGGGAGCGGCATGACCGAGTCGCCGAGCCAGCCGCTTAAGAGCGCTCTTCCTCCCGAGCACACCGGACCGCGAGTCGACGGTTCCGCCGTGCTCGATGACGTCGAGGCATTCCATCGTCGCTTCAACGTCTTTCCGCTCGAATCGGCTTACGTGGCAGTCACGTTGTGGGACGCACACGCTCACCTCGTCGACTGCTTCGATGCCACGCCCCGACTTGCGTTCCTCTCGCCCGAACCGGCGAGCGGGAAAAGCCGGGCTCTGGAAATTGTCGAAACGCTCGTTCCCGCGCCGATGGTCGCCGTAAGCGCGAGTGCTGCGGCTCTTTTCCGGTCGGTCGCGGGTGACGTACGGCCGACGGTGCTGTTCGACGAAATCGACACGGTCTTCGGGCCGAAAGCAGGGGAGAACGAGGAATTGCGCGGGTGGCTGAACGCAGGCCACCGCCGGTCCGGCGTGACGTACCGATGCGTCGGAGACGGTTCGAGTCAGAACGTCCAAGCGTTTCCCTCGTATTGCGCGGTCGCGGTGGCCGGGCTCGGATCGCTGCCGGACACGATCCTGACCCGCTCGGTCATCATCCGAATGCGCCGGCGGGCGCCGAATGAGCAGGTGGAACCCTTCCGGCAACGCGTCCACACCGACGAGGGGAACGAGATCCGCAACCGCTTGGCGGCTTGGGCCACGACCGTTCGGGAGCAGGTGGCCAACGCATGGCCGGAGATGCCCGAGGGCATCACGGACCGCCCGGCCGACGTGTGGGAAGCACTGTTGGCCGTTGCGGACGCTGCCGGGGGCGACTGGCCGGAGCGGGCCCGCGCTGCGTGTGTGGAACTGGTCGAAGCTGCCCGGGACGTCAAGGCGTCCAATGGGATTCGGCTGTTGACCGATCTGCGGGACCACGTGTTCCGCGGCGCCGAGCGCATGCCTACGGCGGTCATCCTGGAGCACCTCAACGCCATGGATGACGCGCCGTGGGCGGACCTCAACGGCAAGGCGCTGGACTCGCGCGGGCTTGCGAAGCTCCTCAAGGAGTACGTCACTGCGAGCAACTCGCCCATCGTCGCGCGGAACATCCGCACCAACGCCGGACCCATCGTGAAGGGCTACTACGCGGCCGACCTGCACGACGCCTGGTCGCGCTATTGCCCCCCACCCCTGGAAAGTCCGCTACATCCGCTACAGGCCCCGGAAACCGCGCACTGACCTGCGGAAACCGTGTAGCGGATCGGTCCGCGCGATCCGTTACACGTCCGCTACACCGGGGCGATTACCGCTACAGGCGCACCCGGCGATGTAGCGGCTGTATCCGCTACATCAGACCCCATCCGCTACATCAATCATGGCTCTGACCTGCGATGTAGCGGATGTAGCGGATGTAGCGCACTTCTCAGGGACAGGCCGAGACGACCGCGCGCACGTCGCGACCACGCACAGGAGGAACGAGCGGTGAGCCGCCCGAAGACGTTGAAACTCCCCGAGGTTCTCGACCAGTTGGACATGTCGCGCACCGCGTTCTACCGCATGTGCGCCAAGGGCAAGGGCCCGAAGTTCAAGAAGCTCCCGAACGGTCAGCTCCGCTTCCGTCAGGTCGACATCGACGCCTGGTGGGAGGACTTGGAGGAATGACCGGCTAGACCAAGGAAGCGGTTCATCAGGCCGGGCGCGGTTCGCCGCGTCCGGCCTTTCGCATGAGAGGAATCGAGTTGTTCCAGCCGACATTCAAGGTCCGCATCTGGGCCGTTCGGCAGCGCAAAGACCGGGGGCAGACGAGTGCCGAGGTTCTGTGGAAGGTCGGCGCGAACCGGTGCCAGGAAACGTACGCGACAAAGACGCTTGCGGACGGTCGACGCTCGGATTTGCTCCAGGCGGTCAACCGTGGCGAGCCGTTCGACGAGCTTTCCGGGCTGCCGATGTCCGAGGCTCGGCGCCGTGCCGACATCACGTGGTACGCGCACGCACGGGAGTTCGCGAAGATGAAGTGGCCGAGGAGTTCGGCAACCGCGCGGACCAAGCTTGCGAAAGGGCTCGCCAGCGCATCCGCCGAACTGCTGGCCAAGAAGAATGGCAGTCCCGACACGCGCGAATTGAGCCGGGCCCTGTACGTCTGGGGCTTCAACGTCAGCAGGTGGGACCAGGAACCGCCCGAGGACGTCAAGCGCTGCCTTGACTGGGTCGCGCAGCACTCGTTGCCGATGAGTGCTTTGCAAGACGCCGGCGTCATCCGCGAGTTGCTGACCGTGTTCAGCCTCAAGCTCGACGGAAAGCCTGCCGCGAAGGACACCTTCGAGGGGAAGCGCGCCGTCTTCCGCAACGCCGTCGGCTACGCGATGGAGAAGAACCGGATCACCGAAAACCCCCTTGAGCGCGTGCAGTGGGATCACGCGAGCGGGGCCCGGCAAGTTGAGCCCGCGTGCGTCGTCAACCCGCGTCAGGCGCGCCTGTTGCTCGCACGGGTCTATGCGCAGAGCCGCCGGGGGCGGCATCTCGCGGCGTTCTTCGGGTGCATGTACTTCGCGGGCATGCGAACCGGTGAAGTGATCCGACTCCGGCTCGACGACTGCGAGTTGCCGAAGCACGGATGGGGTGTGCTGAACCTGCGGAAGTCCGGTTCCCGCGTCGGAAAGGCGTGGACCGACAGCGGCAACGCTCACGACGACCGAGGGCTCAAGGCGAGGGATCGCGGCGTCACTCGCCCGGTGCCGATTCCGCCGGCACTCGTCGCGATGCTGCGGTGGCACGTCTACCGCTACGGCACCGCCGCGGACGGCCGTCTCTTCCGCAGCGCCCTCGGCAAGCCAGTGCAGGACAGCGCGTACCGCGCCGAGTGGAACGCGGCGCGCAAAGCCGTACTCACGCCGTCGCAGGTTGATTCCCCGTTGGGGAAGCGCCCGTACGACCTGCGGCACGCCTGCGTGTCGTTCTGGCTCAACTCCGGCGTCGACCCGACCGAGGTCGCCCGTCGCGCCGGCCAGAGCGTCGCCGTGCTGCTCCGTGTCTACGCCAAGTGCTTGGACGGCGCGACGGAGCAGGCCAACGCGCGCATCGAAGCGGGGCTGGGCAGGTGGGAGGCCACGTAGCGGGCCCGACGCCGCCTTCGGAGAGGGTTCTTCGGCGCCCCGAGCCCCAAAGGCTCGGGGCCCGAGACCGCCCCTTCGCGGCACGCGAGGTGACCAGGCCGGGCGACCTGCACGTCGGCGGTGGCCTCAGATGAAGTGAAACCTGCACCCGATGCATGCCCATCCGGGCCTCGGGATCTGACGATGCCGCACAACGGTCAGCGTCGACGGCCGAGCGCGGACCCGTCCCATGACCATTCCGCATCCGCCGCCCCCGGATGCCTAGAGCAAGAGGACTTCCTCCGGCCGTCGTTCGGAAACGATCGCGGCTTGGTTGGCCCTGAGATGTTCGAGGCAAGCGACCAAGTCGCCGTTATGGTCCTCGTTGGCCATGGCTCGCAGCTCGCCGGCCAGCTCGCGGCCGTTGACGAGCGAAATGGGGTACCGATCCTCGACCATCTCCATCTGTGCGGCCTCGGAGAAATAGCCGGTTGTGACGTAGACACCGATCCAGCCCCGCTGAAGTCTGGCCACTATCCGCGCGATCTGCTCCGCACTGATCGACGTCTCCGGGGTCACACACTTCGCCTGCCCCAACACGACGAGACTGGCGCCCGCCGTGCCCCGCCCCACATCGATCCGCCCGATGAAGTCTGCGCCACCGTCACCGGACCGACGGGTCAGCCAACCTTCCCGGTACGACGCCCCGTCGCCGAGGATCCGCCCGGCAACCGCCGACGCCACGGCTTCGAAGTCGTGCTTCCGGTTGTCAAAGAACCGATGGATCGTATGTAGGTCGGCAGCCTGGGGTGACCCGGCTGGCGGTTTCTGATCCTTTATCTTCACTATCCGTGAGCGAGCGACCCGACGTCGGACCCGCGGCAATGCCGCGTGCCCCTTCTCCACCCACTCACGCCACGCCGCCGGCGCCAACTTCAGTGCCGTATCGATGCGGACACTCGGATCCCGCCGAGCCTCGATCCACCGCCAGTCAAGGCAATCGTCCTCGGCTGCAAGGTCGAGCATCGCGAAGTCGTACACGTAGTTCGTGAACGTGTCGCGGTTCTCGCCGGCCCACTGAACCAGACGCTCCGCCCGCTCCACCAACCCGACGCCACAGAACTCGACATGCCCCTTGGGACTGCGGCCACGCCGCACGGCCCGGAACACCAACAGCGGTTCTGCGTAACGGCGTACGTCCGCGGTCGGCGCCCGATGGCGTTCGAACGCCCTCAACAGCGCACCATTGCCCTTGGTCTGCCCGACGGACACACCAAGCCCCGGCTTGTGGTCCCCGAAGTACCGGACGTGCCCGACCTCCAGGCTGAACACGTCATGCCACGGCGTCTGCTCGCTGCCGGCCTTCCACGGACTCGACCGAATCAACACCGCCGCGCGACGCGGACCGTCAACCGCAGGCACCTCAGCGATGCTGTTGATACCCGACTCCAGAAGCACCCGCTTCCGCCCCGGCGTGTCCGTCACGTGCCAGAAGTTCCGGAACCCATCCACATCCGGCGGTACTGCGTCCTTGCCCGACGCATACCGAAAGACGTCTCCCACGCGCAGTAACCCCGTCAACGACACGTCCTCCCCGTACCGACGCCTGCACCGACAACGTGATGAAGGATCCCAGGTGGCCGAGTGCGCGCCATCTCCGGTCTTGCAGTGAAGGCCTGGAACGGCGCATGCCAACGCGCGTATCGAAGCGGGTCTGGGCAGGTGGGAGGCCACGTAGCGGGCCCGGTGTTGCCCAACGGATGCCCAACGCACACTGAACAACGTGCGGTTCAAGCTGGGACAAGGTGGAACAAGCCGGGCTTTCAGGATCTGAGGGTGGCAAGCGCGAAGTCGCCGCAAGATGAGCTGAATCAGCAGGTCGGAGCCGGGTAGTCGGTGCCGCGAGCCACCAAAAGGCTCGGGGCCCGAGACCGCCCCCCGGTCTCGGGCCCCGCCTTCCCGTGCCCGCTCCCCACGGCTGCACGGGCCCACCCCCCAGTGGGTCTTCGATGTGTTTGACTCGCGGGCCCCCCGGAGGGTTGTGCGGTTCGGATTCTTTTTCTGGAATTTCTGAGGAGGGGGACGCGAGGGGTGTTCGTTGCGCCGGGCGGGTGAGGGCGAATGGGGGCAAATGGTGATTTTTTGGGCCGATGTGCGGAGTGCTACTCAGGGCGGGTGAGCGGTGCGGGTGCGGCTACTCGGGTCGGCTTCTGAGTACTTGTACGGATACCCGGCGTTCGCCCGACCGGCAGAGTGTTCCGGGACGGGGGCCGCGAGGCCCGCGGGAAGCGGTTCGTGTGCGGGGGTGCCGAGCCGGGGAACGCGGGAGGCGCGGGCAAAAAGGGGGGCAACGGGGAACGGGTGGCCCGGGTCGACGCTTACGGGGGAGCGCCGAGCCGGGCCACCGCGGGGGACGCGTGCGGGGTGAGGCACGCGGGACCGCATCGGCACCGCCGGCACGGGGCGGCGGTTCGGGTGCTGTCGGTGCCACCGTCACGGGGGCGGTGGTGACGACGAAGCGGGCCCGGCCATCACGGGGGATGGTCGGGCCCGCTTGTCCGTTCGCGGGCGGTCGGGCCGCTCAGAGCAGCGACCGCAGCGCTTCGTCGGTCCGGGCGACGACGGCGCGGCCCTCGCCGGTGGTGACGATCGGGCGCTGGATCAGGGCGGGGGTGGCCGCCAGTGCGGTGATCCACCGGTCGCGGTCGTCGGGCGTCCGGCCCCAGTCGGCCATGCCGAGGTCCTTGGCGGGCTGGTCGCCGGTGCGTGTGATGTCCCACGGCTCCAGGCCCAGTCGGCCGAGCACTTCCCGGATCTCGTCGGCGCTCGGCGAATCCTCGAGGTAGCGCCGCACGGTGTACTCGACGCCCGCCTCGTCAAGGAAGGCGACGGCCGTACGGCTCTTCGAACAACGCGGGTTGTGCCAGATCTCCATGGCGGCAGCTTAGGCAGGCCCGGGCGGTCCGTGCGTCGGGGGCGCGGGGAGTGCGTACGGGCGGGCGGTGTCAGTGGGCCCTGCGACCGTGGATGTCGAGGCACCCCGTATTCGAACGGAGATCGAAAACGCCTGGAGAACGGCAAGAGTGGCGACTCGCTCCTTATGGCGTTGACGCCACCGATGTCACGGGGTTTACTGGCATCAATGTTCGAACTTGAGTTCGATCAACGGGGGAGTCGACCGAAGGCTCGGGTTCGTCCGGCGGAAACCGTCCCCGGCCGAAGGTGCGAGGGGAAGCGCATCTTCGGCCGGGGCACCGCAAGAAGGAGAGGCCATGGCACGTCGTCACATCGACCCGGTGGAGGTAGCGCGCAGCGGAGGGGAGCCGGCGCGGTTCCTGTGGCACGACAAGCTCTACGTCGTCCGCGACATCCTCGACCACTGGGTCGAGAACGAGGAGTGGTGGCACACCGCCGGCCGGGCGGGCGGGGCCGGCGGCGGCGAGGCGAGCCGCGCCGCACGCGGTTCCGCGGAGGACGCCTCCGGGGGCAACACGGCCGGCACCGCCCTGCTCGCCGCGGAGCGCGAGGTGTGGCGTGTCGAGGCGGCGGCCGGGCGCAGTGCGCCCATGGGCGTTTTCGAACTGAGGCTCGACGCCCACGGTTCGTGGACCCTCGCCCGGTCCCTGGACTGAGGGCGGTGACGACGATGACCGCGGAATCCGCCGTCGAGCCGCCTCCCGACGATGAGCCGGGGCACACCGGATACGACCGCGGCCGTGCCGCCCGCCTCCGAAGGCCGCCGCCCCCGGCCGGACGCGAGGTGTGGGACGCACCGCGGCAGCCGGTGCCCCGCGCGCCCGTGCGCTGGACCACCGCGCCGCCCGGCGCGCTCGACCTCCTCACCCATGCCCGCCGTACGCTCGCGGAGGCCGCCGAGGCGACCGCGCCCAACGAGCGCTATGCCGCCGCCCACCTCGCGGCGCTGCGGACAACCGCCGCGGTCCTGGCCGCCCGGGCCCGGCCCGAGGAGGAGAAGCCGGGGCGCCGCCGCCCGCCGCGCAGCGCGTGGCACCTGTTGCCCCAAGTCGCTCCCGAACTCACCGAATGGGCCGGATACTTCGCGAGCGGCGCGAACAAGCGCGCGCGTGCCGAGGCCGGGCTGCCCAACGCCGCCACCGCCCGTGAGGCGGACGATCTGGTACGCGACGTCGACGTGTTCATGCGCCTCGTCGTCCGGCTGCTCGGCCTGCCGGCGCTGACGGTGGTGCCGCCCCAAGAGCACTGACCAACCGGCAACGCCCACCGGTCCGCGCCGCCACCGCGCCGTGCACCGGAAGGCCGCGCCGGACCCGCCGCACCACCCGTACGAACAGCCGCGCCGCCTCCGTGCCGGCCTCGACCCCACGAGCACCGCATGACCCCTCCGTTCACCCACCTGCACGTCGCCTCGGGGTATTCGATGCGGTACGGCGTGTCCCACCCCCACACCCTCGTCGAGCGCGCCGCCGAGGAGGGGATGGACGCCCTCGCCCTCACCGACCGCGACGGTGTCTACGGCGCCGTCGCGTTCGTGAAGGCCTGTACGAAGGCCGGGATCAGCCCGATCCTCGGCGCCGACCTGGCTCTTGCCCCCGAACCCGGGGGATCCCGCGCGCGGCGCGACCCGGGTACCCGGGGCAGGCCCGGCGCGCCGGACGCCGACCGCAAAACCCCCGCCCGCGGCGGCGCGTTCGTCGACCCGCGCCACCCCCGCGTCACGGTCCTCGCCCGGGGCCGCAGCGGCTGGGCGGCCCTGTGCCGCCTGGTCAGCGACGCACACCGCCGGGGCCGCGAAACCCGCGAGCGCGACGCGGGGCCGCGCCACATCCCCGCCTGCACGCACGCCTCACTCGCCGAACACGCCGCCCTCGGCGACCTGGTGGTCCTCCTCGGCCCCGACTCCGACGTCGGCCGCGCCGTCGCCGACCGCAGCACCGACCGCGCCGCACGCCTGCTGCGCGCCCACCACGCCGCGCTGCCGCCCGGGGCGCTGTACGTCGAACTGGTCAGCCACCTCGGGCAACCCGACGGCCCGCTCTCGACCGCCCGTGCCGCGCGCATGCTCGCGCTGGCCGACGGCCACGGTGTCCCGGCCGTCCTCACCAACGCCGTGCGGTACGCCGACCGCGACGACGCTCCCGTCGCCGACGTGCTCGACGCCGTGCGCCGCCTCGTCCCGCTCGGGCACCGCCACCTGGACCGGGTCGGCAGCGAGGGCCACCTCAAGTCGTCGCTCGACATGGTCCGGATCGCCGCCGAGATCACCCTCGCCGCCGACCGGGGCACCGCCGGCGCGCTGCTCGCCCGTACCCGCGCCCTCGCCGACTCCCTCGTCCTCGATCCCCGCGAAGACCTCGGCATGGGGCGCGTGTTCTACCCCGAACCCGAGATCGTCGGGGTCCGCGCCGGTGAGGCCGCCGCCGAGCTGCGCGCCCGCTGCGAGGCCGGCCTCGGCCTGCGCGGCATCGCGCCGACCACACGAGCCCTGACCCGCCTCGACGACGAACTCGCCCTGATCGGACGCCTCGGACTGCCGTCGTACTTCCTGACCGTCGCGGGCGTCGTCGACCTGATCCGCGAGATGGGCGTGCGCTGCGCGGCGCGCGGCTCGGGCGCGGGCAGCCTGGTCAACCACCTGATCGGCATCTCCGGCGTGGACCCGATGCGGTACGGCCTGATCATGGAGCGCTTCGTCTCCGACCGCCGCTCCGCCCTGCCGGACATCGACGTCGACGTCGAATCGGCCCGCCGCACCGATGTGTACGAGCGCATCCTGGAGAAGTTCGGTGCCGAGCGCTGCGCGATGGTGTCGATGACGGAGACGTACCGCGCCCGCCACGCGATCCGCGACGTCGGCGCCGCCCTCGGCCTGCCGCCCGGCGAGATCGACACGGTGGCCAAGGCGTTCCCGCACATCCGCGCCCGCGACGTCCGCGCCGCGCTGCGCGATCTGCCCGAGTTGCGCGCGTCCGGCATCACCGAGGCCGGCTTCGGCACCCTGCTCACTCTCGCCGAGCGGCTCGACCGGCTGCCGCGGCACTTGGCCCTGCATCCGTGCGGAGTCCTGCTGTCCGACGTCAGCCTGCTCGACCGCACGCCGGTGGAGGCCAGCGCGCAGGACTTCCCGATGAGTCAGTTCGGCAAGGACGACGTCGAAGACCTCGGGCTGCTCAAGCTGGACGTCCTGGGCGTGCGCATGCAGTCCGCGATGGCCCACGCGCTCGACGAGATCGAGCGCACCGGAGGCGGGCGCGTCGACCTGGACGCGGTGCCGTTCGACGACTCCGCGACCTTCGACCTCATCCGCTCCACGCGCACCCTCGGCTGCTTCCAGATCGAGTCCCCCGGACAGCGGGAACTGGTCGGCAAGTTCGCCCCCGAGACGTTCGAAGACCTCATCGTGGACATCTCGCTGTTCCGGCCCGGCCCGGTCAAGAGCGACATGGTCACGCCGTTCCTCAACGCCCGCCAGGGCTGGGCCGCGCCCGACGTCATCCACCGCGACCTGTGGCCCGCGCTCGCCGAGACCGAGGGCGTCGTGGTCTTCCACGAGCAGGTGATCCGCGTCATCGCCACGATGACCGGCTGCGACTTCGCCCGCGCCGACGTGGCCCGGCGCGCCCTCGGCTCGGTCGACGGGCAGACCGCGATCCGCGACTGGTTCTGCGTCGAGGCGGACGCGCGCGGGTACGACCGCGCGACGGTCGAGCGGGTGTGGGACGTCCTCAAGGCCTTCGCGTCGTTCGGGTTCTGCAAGGCGCACGCGGCGGCGTTCGCGGTGCCGACGTACCAGTCCGCGTGGCTCAAGGCCCATCACACCGCCGCCTTCACCGCCGGGGTGCTGACCCACGACCCGGGGATGTACCCCAAACGCCTGATCCTCGACGACGCACGGCAGTTCGGGGTCCCGGTGCTCGGCGTCGACGTCAATGTCTCGGACCCCGTCTACCGGGTCGAGGACGCCGGCGGCCGGCCCGGAATCCGCATCGCGCTCGCCGAGGTCAAGGGCATCAGCGAGGCCGAGGTCGAACGCGTCGTCCAGGCACGGCCGTTCACGTCCCTCGCCGACTTCTGGCACCGCACCGGCGTGTCCCGCCCGGTGGTCGAACGCCTCATCCTGGTCGGCGCGTTCGACTCCGTGCACGGTACGGGCGGCGCCCCGGGAGACAGCGGAGGCGCCCTCACCCGCCGTGACCTCCTCCTGCAACTGACCGACCTGGACCGCTACGGCCGCGAAGTCGCCCCCGCCAAGGGCCGGAACGCCTCGCGGTCGACCACCCAGCTCGCCTTCGGCCTCGCCGGCAACGAGGCCCCCGAGACCACCGGCCTGCCCGAGATGACCTCCGCCGAGCGCGTCCGCGCCGAGCTGGAGATCCTCGGCATGGACGCGGACCGCCATGTCGTCGGTTTCTACGACGACTTCCTCGACGCGATCGGCGTCACCCGGTCCCGCGACCTGCTGGACCGCCGGGCCCGCAGCGAACTCCTCGTCGCCGGCGTCAAAGTGGCCACCCAGACCCCGCCGGTGCGCTCCGGCCGCCGCGTCGTCTTCCTCACCCTCGACGACGCCACCGGCCCGGTCGACGCGACGTTCTTCGAGGACGCGCAAGGCCCGTACGCCGCGACGCTGTTCCACTCCTGGATGCTGGTCGTCCGGGGCGTGCTGCGGCGCACCGGGCCGCGCGGGGTCTCCCTGCGCGCGACCGGCTGCTGGGAGTTGGGCGCGCTCCACGAGGCCTGGTGCGAAGGCGGCGTCGACGCCGTCCACGCCCTCATGGCCGGCGCCCCCGGTCCCGCCACCGAGGACGCCGTGGAGGGCGCCGCCGCGAGCCGGTCCACCCGGCCGGTGATGCACCGCGTCCTGATGCACGCCAGCGGGTTCAAGGTCTCCCCGTACGCCGACCTCCGCCCGCCCGGCACACCGACCAAGGACGCACCGCGCAAGCTGTGGCACAGCAGCCCGGGGAGTTCGGGATGACACCGCCCCGCAATCCCCGGCCCGGCTCCGGCCCCTCCGCGACGGCGATGCCGTCGGGGGCGACCGCGCGGCGCGGGCGCGAGGCCTTCGGCGAGATCCGCCGCACCTTCCCCCGCGTGCCGCACCGGGCGCCCCGCGACCCGTTCACCGCCTCGCCGCGGCGCTTCGGCGGGCCCGGCCGGCCACACGCCCCGGCACGGCCACGGACCGCCCCGGCCCCTCTCGCCGCCCGGGGTGCGCGCCCCGCTCCGGGGCTAGGCTGGGCTTCCAGGCACACGACAGGAGGCCTCCCTTGTCCGACCGGATGCGGCGCCGCAGCTCGATGCGTACCGCCGTGGTGTGGCAGGTGCTGCGCGACGCGCTCGAGAGACGTGTTGCGGCCGAGGGGCGAAGCGTCCTCGATGTGCTGGACACCGGAGGCGGCACCGGCAACTTCGCCGTGCCGATCGCCCGCCTCGGGCACCGCGTCACCGTCGTCGACCCCAGCCCGGACGCGCTGGCCGCGCTGGAGCGGCGGGCCGCGGAGGCCGGGGTCACCGACCTGGTCGCGGCACGCCAGGGCGACGTCCAGAGCCTCTTCGACGTCGTCGACCGCGGCGCCGCGGACGCCGTGCTGTGCCACGGCGTCCTGGAACTCGTCGACGAGCCCGACGACGCGCTGGGCACCGTGGCCGCCGCGTTGCGCGACGGCGGGACGCTCAGCCTGCTCGCGGCCAACCGCACCGGCGCGGTGTTGGCGCGGGCCCTGGCCGGGCACTTCGCGGAGGCCGCCGAGGCCCTCGCCGACCCCACGGCACTGCCGCGCCGGTTCACGGTCGACGAACTCACCGCGCTGCTCGCCAAGGTCGGCCTGCGCCCCGGCGCCGTGCACGCCGTGCGGGTCTTCGCCGACCTGGTCCCCGGCGTGCTCGTCGACGACCCCGCGTCGTTCGACGCCCTCCTCGACCTGGAGAAGGCCGCCGCCGAACTCCCCGAGTACCGTTCGCTCGCGACCCAGGTCCACCTGCTCGCCGCCAAGTGACCCCACCGGGCGAAGCGGTCACCCCGCCCGCCCGGCGGATCCGCCGCGGACCCCCGTCCCCGCGGGCTCCGCGCACCGCCTCCGCACACCGAACCCGCCGGCACCGGGCGGGGCGACCCCTGCCCCGGCCGACACCCGCGGCACCCCGGAGGCCCCGGCACCGAAGCCCTCCCCGCGGGAGGCCCGCCCGTGAGCGATCCCCCCGCGGTCCCCACCGTGATGCACGTCGACATGGACGCCTTCTACGCGTCCGTCGAGATCCGCCGCCGTCCCGAACTCGCCGGACGTCCCGTCGTCGTCGGGGCGCTGGGCGCGCGCGGCGTGGTGCTGTCGGCGACGCACGACGTCCGCGCGTACGGCGTGCACGCGGGCCAGCCGGTCGGCCGGGCCCGCAGGCTCTGCCCGGACGCCGTCTTCCTGCCGCCCGACCACGACGAGTACGCCCGTGTCTCCGCCGGGGTGATGGAGCTATTGCGCTCGGTCACCCCCGCCGTCGAACCCCTGTCCCTGGACGAGGCGTTCCTCGATCTCGGCGGAGCGCTGCGCCGCCTCGGCACCGACCCGGTCCGGGTCGGCGAGACGATCCGGGCCCGTGTCGCGGACGAGCAGGGCATCACCTGTTCGGTGGGGATCGCGGGCACCAAGTTCGTCGCCAAACTCGCCGGGGCGAGCGTCAAACCGGACGGTTTGCGGGTGGTCCGCGACGACGAGGCGGTCGCGTTCCTGCATCCGCTGTCGGTCGGGCGGCTGTGGGGGGTGGGCGAGCGCACCGAGGCCGTGCTGACCCGGCTGGGACTGCACACCGTGGGTGATATCGCCCACATCCCCGCGGCCACGCTGTGCCGCGCGCTCGGCGACGCCGCGGGACGCCGGCTGCACGCTCTCGCGTGGGGGCACGACGACCGCCCGGTGATCCCGTCCGAACCGGAGCGCAGCATGGGCGCGGAGGAGACCTTCCCCGCCGACGTCGACGACCCCGAGGTGGTGCGCCGCGCGCTCCTGCGCCTGGCGTCCCGTACCGGGGCCCGCCTGCGTGCCGCCGGGCTGGCCGGGCGGACCGTCTCGATCAAGGTGCGCTTTTCCGACTTCACCACGCTGACCAGGGCGAAAACCCTTCGTGAGGCGACCGATGTGGGCCGGGAGATCTACGCGACGGCCTGTGCGCTGCACGCGGGCCTCCGCCTGGAGCGCGCCCGGCTGCGGCTCGTCGGCGTCCGTGTGGAACACCTCGTCGAAGGCGACCGCCCCCGGCAGTTGGCGCTCGGTGAACGGGCCGAGGGCTGGGCCGAGGTCGAACGCGCGACCGATGCCGTGCATGACCGTTTCGGCGGGCGTGCGCTCGCCCCGGCCAGCCTGCTCGGCGGCCGTCGGCCCCCGGGGCGGAGGCCCGGTCCGGGAACCCGGGGGTGATCCCGGGCGTCAGCCCTGTGGGACGGCGCGGAGCCGCATATCATCGGGGTATGTGACCGACGTCAGTGCGCCGGTCGCCGCACCCTCCCTCCCGCCGCGCGCTCTTGTCGATGACATGACCGCGTCAAGGGCAGGGAATGCATGGGAAAAGTGGGGAACCCGTCGTCGACGGTGACGCCACTCGCGGCCAGGAGTCGACAAGGCGCCAGATCTCGCCGGGTCGTCTTTCGCGGGTGGCTTTCACGATGGCGGTTCGCTGCCTATCCTGAAAGGGCCGCACCGGTCGCCTCGCGGCCGACGAAGGAGGACGCCGTGCCGCTCTCAGAGCACGAGCAGCGCTTGCTCGAGCAGATGGAGCGAGCGCTGTACGCCGAAGACCCCAAGTTCGCGACAGCGCTCGAAGGTGCCGGCATGCGCACGCATACCCGGCGTCGGACAGGCTGGGCGATCGCCGGATTCGTCGTCGGCCTCGTTCTGCTCATGACCGGTGTCATGCTGCAGGCCGTGTGGATCAGCGTCGCGGGCTTCCTGCTGATGCTGACCGGCGCCGTGCTGGTCGTCACCGGATGGCGCCGTGCCCCGGCCCAGTCGGCGGGCGAAGCCGGCGGCCAGGCCCGCGGCGGGCGTGCTCCACGTCGGCGCCGCGCCAAGATGATGACGCGTATCGAAGACCGCTGGAAGCGCCGCCGCGACGAGCAAGGCGGCTGACCCGACAGGCACACACGACGGACCGGCACCCGCCCCGGGTGCCGGTCCGTCGTTCGTCGAAGGTCATCCGCACCCACCGACGCACCGGAAGGCGCCGCCGAGGCCGCGTCGTACGGGACTTCGCGCGGGAGGGCGCGGGGCGCCGGTGAGAAATGCCCGGGCCGCGGTGGCATGGGGCGCGCGAGCGCTCTCACACCGGTTCCTCGGCCGTCACGCGCCGGAGGTGCCGAAACGGGCCGCCGCCCCCCGCCCTCGCCCGGCCCTCGCAGTGGGTCAGTTGGTTCTGGTGTTGTCCAAGTGGTGGCCGAGGTACCCGATGTGGATGCGCCCGGTGTTGCCCGCCGCGTCGTCGTGGAAGTGCATGCGCGGGGCCGGATTGCCGATGCCGCGCAGTTTGATGTGGGCCTCCATGAACACGCTTTGCTCCGAGGCGACTTCGGACGGCACGGGAAACGTGCGGGCCTTACGGAACTTCGCCCGTCCGGCGACGGCGTCGGACTCCTTCATGGCGAACTTCTTCGGCGACAGCGCGTACGCCCCGTGCGGCGGGTTGCGGCACCAGTCGTGGAAGCCCCCGCGGAAGGTGTGGGCGGAACGCGCCGACGCGTACGCGTTCAGCGCCCGCAACGCGTCCCACGCCGCACCCGCCCAGACCCGCACGTGCCCGGTCTCGGCCTTGTCGAGCGTCGCCGCACCGGAATCGAGGGAGTCCGGAAGGCTCACATGCGACAGTTCGACACGCGCCCGCAGCAGGACGTCGGCCAGGCAGTCGGGCGCCCAGACGTCGTCGTACGCGGTCTCCCCGCCCTCGCCGCCGCAGGACTGCGCGAGCAGCCCGTCGAGGCGGCGGTTGCGGTCCTCGACCCGGCGTGCTTCCTCCGCCAACTCCTCATATTGGAGAACGAGGAGGTCGTAGTCGTACCGGAGCCGGTCCAACTCGGCGGTCAGCGCCTCGGTCTCCGCCTCGCGCTCGGGCGTGGTGCCGAACCGCTCGAACCGGTCGGCGATCCGCCGCAGTTCCCCCACGAGCCGGGCGAACGAACGCTGCGCTTCCACGACATCCGTCAGTCGGCCCACGACCAGCCGGGCCACCTCGTCGGCCCACGCGGCGGGCGGCACCGCGAGCGGGGGAGCGGGTGCCTGCGGCACCGCCGGAACATCCCGCGGTTCCGCCGCCCCGACCGGCGCCGTCGGCGGCGCGGCGACCGGAACACCGTTCGCGGCCGGAGCCGTCGGCGCGTCGGCGGCGTCCGGGCGCTCCCCGCCGGCCTCGGCACCGACCGGGGCGTCGGCGGCGGAAGTGCCGGGCGGACCCGCCGGTTTCGGCCGGAGGCCGACCGCTCCGGGAACCAGTGCCGTCGGCAGCGGGATCGGCCCGGGCGTCGGCGGCGGCACGGGGGTCGGCACGGGCCGGGGGCGTATCGACGTCGGCCGCGCGTTCACGTCGCACCAGTCGAGGCCCCGGTCGAGCACCAGCGGGACCACGCGCAGCCCGCGCCGGACGTCCGGAGGCAGCGGCCTGCGTACCGCGTCCCCCGTCACACCGGTGACGACCACGTCCAGCGCCCGCGCGCCCGACTCCCGCAAGGCCGCGCCGCTGCGCACCGGATGCCGGTGGGGGTAGTCCTCCGCCCGGGGGTCGAGCGGGGCCATGTAGGTGCGCAACGCGCCCCCGTAGACCGCGAATCCGTCTCCCAGCACGTCATTGAGTCGGTTTTGCGACGATTTGTCGCACAGGCGCGCCACCAGGGCGGTCCCCGCCGTGCGCCGCGCGAGATCCGCGGCGTGCCGCGCCGGGAGCGACGGCTCGCGCTCGTCGACGCTCAGCACGATCACCGGGACGCGGCGCCGGGGATCCAGCAGGTACGCGACAAGCTCGTCCACCTGCTCGCCGTCGACATCGACCGGCGTGGTCTCCAGGGGTATCGCGCCGTCGAACGCCCGTTCGGCGTCGAGGAGTCCCGAGATGACCTCCACCGCCCGCCCCGGGTCACCCCGGGCACCCTCGCGCCCATCCGCCGCCGGCGTGTCCACCGCGATCACCGCCCACGCCGTCGACCCCGACGACGCGGGCCCCCAGATCGCCGTCAACCGGGTGTCGTCCGCCGCGTCGGTGACGGTGTAGCGCCCGCAGGACGGGCCGTCGTGCAGCACGGCACGGGCCCCGCCGCCGTCGGCCTCACACCGTAAGGAACCGTCGTCGGCCAGCCCCCACACCGACGCGACGCTGCGCCGGAGCGCCCGCCCAAGGTGCTCGCCGGAACCCTGCAACACGGCTTGGTAGACGCGGCCCACGACTCATCCCCCCGATGTGAGGCTGGCGTTTCCGCCTTCATGGTCACCGTACGGGGATCCCGCGCCTGCGGTCGGTGACTTTGCCAATCACAGCCGCTGTCGCCCGCACCCGGGCGAAAAAGGGCAGGGTGCGGCTGATCACGACTAAGCGGACTATGCCTCGGAACCTACCCCTCGCCGGGGGCCGCCATCGGCTCCCGGCCGCTGCGCAGTTTGTCCAGCGGCCCCGACTCCGGGCGCCGGAACGCGGACGCCGGCAGCACCGCGGCCCGGAAACGCGCCCCGCCGCCGACCGACGCGAGCAGCGCGGCCCGTACCACGCGCACGTCCTCGGCCAGGCCGATCGTGCGCTGCGGGGCCTCGGGCGCGTACATCACCTGTTCCGCCGCCAACGCGATGCGCGGCAGCGCCTCGTCGGCCGAGGCGTGGTGCGTGCCCCCGGGCCCGTCGCCGACAGTACCCGACGCCGCGTCGGCGCCCACCGCGCCGAGCAGACGCGCCGTCAACTGCCGCGGCGTCTCCGACTCCTGGGTACGTATGCCCAGGTCGCGAGCGGTGTCCAGCACCTCCTGCCAGGCGCCCAGCACGGCGTCGCCCGGATCCCGGCCGCCGCTGTCCACCGCGAAATCCCGGCTCAGCGCCGTGAGTCTGCGCCGTCGTACGCGCTGGCGCAGCAGCATCGGCCCGGCCAGCAGCAGCGCCACCGCCGCGGCGATCCCGACCCCGATCAGCAGACCCGACAACCACGTGTCGTCACCGCCCCCGCCGGCCGCCGCGGCCTCCGACGGCGTCGGCGACGCGCACGCCTCGCCGGCACACGCCTGCGACTCGGTGGGTGTCGGCGCCGCGGACGTCTCGGTCGGCGCCGCGGTCGGCGCCTGGCTCGTCGCGACCGGCATCGGCGCGGTCTCGGTGTAGCCCGGGCTGGTGCCGCGCGCCGGGGTCGGCTCGAACCGGACCCACCCGGTGCCGACGAAGTACAGCTCCGGCCAGGCGTGCGCGTCGTGGCTGCCCACCTGGTACGTGTTGTTCCCGATCGGCTCGCCCGGGACGAACCCGACCGCGACCCGGCTCGGGATGCCGATCATGCGGGCCATCACCGCCATCGCCGACGCGAACTGCTCGCAGTAGCCGGTCTTGTGTTCCATGAAGTCCTCCAGCGCGGAGGCCCCGTTCCCCTTCGGCACCTTCGTGTCATAGGTGAACTCGCTGGAGGTGAACCAGTTCTGGAGCATGACGGCCTTGTCGAACATGCTCGTCGCGCCGGCGGTCTTCTCGTCCACGATCGGCTGGAACGCCTGCCGCAGCCCGGCGGGCACATAGCGGTAGCCGTTCATGTCCGGCGCCGCGGCGTTCGCCGCGCGCAACTGCTCGTCCGTGGGATTGATGTCCAGACTCGTCACCGTGTATTTGAGCCCGGACACCGTCTGGCCGCCGTCGCCCAGCACCAGGCGGCCTTCGTGCGAGTAACGCCAATTGCCCCGGGCGTCGACCACGGACGCGGCGTACGGCAGCGGCAGCGAGCCCTGCCGGTAGTTCTTCTCGACGGAAATGCTCGTCTTGACCTCGTCCCGCCGGATCTCGGAGGTGAGCCCCTGCGGTGTCGGCAGCGGCCGGGAGACGTCGGTGAGGTTCTGCTCGGACGGCTGCCACGAGTTCCCGTCGAACCGGTCGAGCGCGGCGATGCGCAGGTACAGCCCCATCGGGTCGTCCGCGTCGGTCTGGTACGTCAGCAGGTCGACGTTCTCCGGACGGTTCAGCTCGTTCTGCAGGTTGACGACCGGGTTGATCGTGGTGATGCGGTCCGAGCCGCCCGACTTGTGGTCGTCCGCGAGCCGGTTCGCGGTCATCGGCACGGCCGCGGGGATGGCGACCGCGACCGCGAGCGTGGCCAGGCCGATGCGCCCGCCGCCGCGCCCCCACGGCCGGGGTCCCGGCCCGCCGGCACCGCCGCGCCCGCCGGGCGGCACCAGCGGTCGCCCCCAGCGCAGCAGGCGTTCGCGGCCCTCCGCGAGCAGCAGGATGACGTACGCCAGCCCGGACAGCAGGAACACCGCCCAGCCCAGACCGGATTCGGCGAGTGCGGCGGGCACGCTGTAGAGCGCGAGCAGCGGCAGCCCGGCGGGCGCGGCCTGGGCGTAGGTCACCGCGATCACGTCGACCATGACCGCGACGACGGCCACCACCGTCACCAGGATCGCGGCGATCCCGTCCGTCGCGGGCACCGGCGGCGCGAAGTTCTGCACATCGCTGCCTCCCGCGTCGAGCAGGTCGGCGTACGCCCGCACCGCGCCCGGCGTCGGGAACGGCCCCGACACGTCCGGCACCAGCACCAGCAGCATGTACGGCACCAGCACGGTCAGCTGGATCGGCCCGATCAGCGGACGCGGCACCGACAGCCGCCGCACCAGCTCACCCGTCAGCGCGACCACCGCGACCGCCCCGAGGGCCTGCGCGATCCACGCGCCTCGATGCACCAGGGGCAGCAGCGAGGACGCCGTCAGCGACGTCGCGATCGCGGCGGCGACCGCCATGCGCAGTCGGCCCGTCATCTCCCGAACTCCGATCCGGACAAGGTTCCGCCGAGCGGGGCGGTGTACGGCGAGGCGTTCGACGACCGGCCCGCACCCCGCCACAAATCGGGCAGCCGCGTCGTCGCGGACGCGGACAGCACGCGCCAGCCCGCCTGCCGCAGCAGGCCGACCGCCGTGTCGTGCGGCAGCACCCCGGGAACCCGAGCGGAGTCCCACGCCGCGGTGTTCAGGACGATCGCCAGCCCCCGGCCGGCCGTACCGCGCGAGCGGGCGAGGCGCCGCGTGTCGTCCTCGGTGAGGTTCGCCAGGACCGCCACGGCCATGCCCTCGGCACCCGGCCGGCGCAGTGCCAGCTCGGCGCCGTCGAGCGACTCGGCCGTCCCGGTCTCGACCACCGCGAGCGCGTCGAGCAGGAAACTCTCGGTCTCGGCGGGCGCCACCCGCAGGTTCTCGGGCGTGCCCGCGAGCTGCCGGCCGTCCGCCGCGATCAGGTGGGTGGTGTAACCGCGCCGGCACAGGTGCACGCCCACCGACGCGGCGGCCGACACCGCCCACTCGAACGACGACGAGGGGCCCTCGCCGCGGTGCGCGGTCGGCCGCGTGTCGAGCAGCAGCGTCGCCTGGTTCTGCCACGACTGCTCCTCGCGGCGCACCATCAGCTCGCCGCGCCGCGCGGTCGAACGCCAGTGCACGCGCCGCACGTCGTCGCCGTGCCGGTACTCGCGCGGGACGACGTCCTCTTCGCCGGCCGCGGCCAGGCTGCGCGCGTTGCCGTCGCCGTACCCGGTCCACTCCCCGCCCAGGTCCACGGCCGGCAGCTGCTGCACGACCGGGGTCACCACCAGGAGGTCGCGGGCCGCGAACGACCGGGTCAGCTCGCACATCCCGAACGGGTCGGCCAGCCGCAGCCGCAGCGGCCCCACCGTGAACTTGCCGCGCAGGTCGGACCGTACGCGGTAGGCCACCTGCCGGTGCCCGTGCGGTTCGATCCGGTCCAGCACGAAGCGCGGACGCGAGCCCAACACGTACGGCACGTGGTCCTCGAGCATCAGCAGCCCGGTCGGGATGCGCGAGACGTTGTCGACGCGCAGCCGAACCTGCGCCTCGGCGCCCGCCGCGACCCGCCCCGGCTCCAACAGCCGCGTGCTGGTCACCAGATGCCGGGTGCGCGCGACGACCAGCACCGCCACGAGCGGCATCGCCGCGAGGAGGAACCCCACGCGCAGGAGATCGCGCTGCCCCAGGACGACGGCGCACATGGCCGCGGCGATGCCCGCCGCGAGGAAGGAGCGTCCCCGGGTGGTCAGTCCGGACAGTGCGGTCCGCATGTCAGCGCGCCGGACCGTGGCCGTTGTTGTGGAGCCGGCCGCCCGGGGCACCGCCGTATTGGGCTCCCTGCGCCCCCGGGTACGGCTTCGGATGCTGGTGGGTCTGCTGCGTCTGCTGCGTCTGCGGCGCCTGCTGCGCCTGCTGCGTCGTGTACGCGCCCATCGCCGGCTGCCCGTACCCGGAGGTCGGCTGCCGCGCGGGATGCGGCGGCGGGTTCTGCGCCCCCGGCACCGGGACGGTGCGCAGGATCTCCAGGACCACCTGCTCGACCGACCGCCGCGACATCTGCGCCTCGGCCGTCGGCAGGAGCCGGTGCGCGAGTACCGGGACCGCGAGCGCCTGCATGTCGTCGGGGAGCACATAGGTGCGGTTGTCGAGCGCCGCCGCCGCCTTGGCCGCCCGGACCAGCTGGAGCGTGGCGCGGGGCGACGCGCCGAGGCGCAGGTCGGGGGAGCGGCGCGTGGCGTTGACCAGGTCGACCGCGTACCGCGCGACCCCCGGCGAGACGTGCACCTCGCGGACCGCCTCGATCAGCTTGACGATGTCGCGGGCGTCGGCCACCGGGTCGAGGTCGTCCAGCGGCGAACCCGCGCCGTGCACGCCGAGCATCTCCAACTCGGCCTCCGTGGACGGGTAGCCCATCGACACGCGAACCATGAAGCGGTCGCGCTGCGCCTCGGGCAGCGGGTACGTGCCCTCCATCTCCACGGGGTTCTGCGTGGCGATCACCATGAACGGCGTCTGGAGCTCGTACGTCGTGCCGTCCACCGTGACCTGGCGCTCGGCCATGCTCTCCAGCAGCGCCGACTGGGTCTTCGGCGACGCGCGGTTGATCTCGTCGCCGACGACGATGTTCGCGAAGATCGCACCCGGCTTGAACTCGAACTCGCGCCGCTCCTGGTCGTACACGCTGACCCCGGTGATGTCCGAAGGCAGCAGGTCCGGGGTGAACTGCACGCGCCGGACCGAGCAGTCGACCGAGCGGGCCAGGGACTTCGCGAGCATCGTCTTGCCGACCCCCGGCACGTCCTCGACCAGCAGGTGCCCTTCGGCGAGCAGCACGGTCAGGGCCAGCCGCACCACCTCGGGCTTGCCTTCGATCACGCTCTCCATGGCCCCGCGGATGCGTGCGGCGATGGCCGCCAGCTCCCCCCGGCCGGCCTGATCGTTGAACGTCGACACCCGTGCCCTCCCTGCCCCATGACGCCCCGAACGTTGGACGGGGCCACAAGGCCGATTGTCACAGGTGATCGGCCGTCCGTGTCACGCACCGGAGTGATCGTTTTCGGTCGGCCGACCGACTGTGGGACCGGGCCTCGGGGGTTAGGAGTCGGAACCGGTGCCGTTCGGTTGCAGATCCGTGTCGCCGGGATGCGCCGGGACCTCGCGCAACAGCCCCGTGGCCACGTCGTACACGAACCCGCGCACGTTGTCCGCGCACACCAGGAACGGCGACATGCGCACCCGGTTCATCGACTGCCGGATGTCGCTGTCCAGATCGGCGAACGCCTCCACGGCCCACTGCGGGCGGACCCCGGTGTCCAGTTCCAACTCGTGCCGGAAATCCTCGGTGACGGTGAGCATGCCGCAGCCCGTGTGGTGGATCAGGACGACGGCCTGGGTGCCCAGGTGGCGCTGGCTGATGGTCAGCGAGCGGATCACGTCGTCGGTGACCACACCGCCGGCGTTGCGGATGATGTGGATGTCGCCGAGTTCCAGCCCCAGGAGCTCGTGGATGTCCAGTCGTGCGTCCATGCAGGTGACGACGGTCACCCGCCGGACCGGTCGGGCGGACATCCCGGGGTCGGTGTAGGTCGACGCGTAGTGGGCGTTCTTCGCCACCAAGTCGTCGACGACCTCGTGGAATCGCCGCTTGGAGTCGGTGTTCCTGGACGGAGCTCCGGAGTCGGTCATGTCATGAAGTTAGCGAGTCGGTGTTTCGTTCGACGCACAGACCCCTCGCGTACGCGAAACCGTCGCGTGAACATCCGGCGAGGTCTCCGTACACCGGGGGGCGCGCGTGGTGCCCCCGCGCGCCCTCCACCTCCCGGGCACCGCCCCGACCTGCGATTTTGTTGCGCGTGGGGGGCGTGTGACGCGTCCGAAGAGGGTTGACCGTGGGGTTTGGTGGAGTAGAGTGGCGGGAAATGGGGCGGAGGACATCAACTCTGGACGACGCGGAGGTGCCTGTGTTTCTGGGCACCTACGAGCCCCGGCTGGACGAGAAGGGTCGGCTGATCCTTCCCGCGAAGTTCCGTGACGAATTGGCGGAGGGCCTAGTGATCACCAAGGGGCAGGAGCGCTGCCTCTGTGTGTGGCCCCTCGGTGAATTCGCCCGGATCACCGAGCAGTTGCGTGCCGCCCCGCCGGCCTCCAAGGCCCGCCGGGACTACATGCGGGTGTTCTTCGCGGGCGCCTCCGACGAGGTGCCCGACAAACAGGGCCGCGTCCTGGTCCCGCCCGCGCTGCGCGCGTACGCGGGCCTCGGCCGCGACTGCGTCGTGATCGGAGCCGGCGCCCGGATGGAGATCTGGGACGCCGAGGCGTGGCGGGTCTACCTGGCCGACCGGGAGGACTCCTTCGCCGAGTTGTCCGAGGAGGTGCTGTCCTGACGGACGTGCCGTGAGGTCTCCACCCGCTCCGAGCCTTTCTGGCGCTCCTTCCCCGGTGCCAGACGGTCACTTCCCCAGACGAGCGGGCGGGGACCTGGCGGCACGTACGTCGCGACCACCGTCGCGGCCCCGCGTTCGTGGCAGTCTTGGCCGGTGAGCCGGTCCCGCCGGGGCGATCGGCCGCGCACACGAACGCCGCCGCGCCCGATGGCGGCACCGAAAGGGTCGACATGACCGCGACGGCGGCCCAGCCACCCGCAGCATCCGGCGACGCCGAGGCCCACGCCCACGTCCCGGTCCTGCTCGACCGCTGCATGGACCTGCTCGCTCCCGCTCTCGCCGAGCGACCGGGCGCGGTCGTCGTCGACGCGACACTCGGCATGGGCGGGCACAGCGAGGCCCTTCTCACCCGGTTCCCCCGGGCGCGCCTGATCGGTCTCGACCGCGACCCCGAGGCCTTGGCCCGCTCGCGCCGCCGCCTCGCGCCGTTCGGCGACCGCTTCACCGCCGTGCACGCGGTGTACGACGAACTCCCCGCGGTGCTCGCGCGCCTGGGCATCCCGCGCATCGACGGGATCCTCTTCGACCTCGGCGTGTCCTCGCTGCAACTCGACGAGGCCGACCGGGGTTTCGCGTACGCCCGCGACGCCCCGCTCGACATGCGCATGGACCCGACCCGCGGCATCACCGCGGCCGAGGTGCTCAACACCTACCCGGCCGACGACCTCTCCCGGATCCTCCGCGAGTACGGCGAGGAGCGCTTCGCGCGCAAGATCGCCGCCACGATCGTGCGGGAGCGCGCCCGGGAGCCGTTCCGCGACAGCGCCCGGCTGGTCGACCTGGTGCGCGACGCCATCCCGGCGGCGACCCGCCGTACCGGCGGCAACCCCGCCAAACGCACCTTCCAGGCCCTGCGCATCGAGGTCAACCAGGAACTCACGGTGCTGGAACGCGCGTTGCCGGCCGCACTCGCGGCGCTGGCGGTCGGCGGGCGGATCGTGGTGCTGTCGTACCACTCGCTCGAAGACCGCATGACCAAGCGCGCGCTCGCCGCCGGCGCGGCATCCAAGGCCCCACCGGACCTCCCGGTCGTGCCGGACGCGCTCCAGCCGACCTTCACCCTGCTGACGCGGGCGTCCGAAGGGGCCACCGAGGCGGAGACCGCCGAGAATCCGAGGGCCGCTTCGGCGCGTCTGCGCGCGGCGGAGCGCGTACGGGAGGATTCTTGACCGGCAAAAAGGCGGACCGCACCCCCGCGTCACGAACTCCGTTCGTGCTGCTGATGGTGCTGCTTCTCGGCGGCGGGCTGCTCGGGTTGCTGCTGCTCAACACCGCGTTGAACCAAGGGTCGTTCGACAAGTCGCGGCTCAAGAGGCAGAACGCGGAGCTGAGCGACGAAGAGCAGGCTCTGCGGCAGCAGCTCGAAGCCGTTTCGGCACCGGGGGAGTTGGCCCGCAAGGCGGAGGACCTCGGCATGGTGCCGGGTACGAATCCGGCCTTCATCGACCCCGGGACCGGGCAGGTGCACGGGTCCGCGAAACCGGCGTCGCCGAAACCGACGCCGACCCCGACGGCGAGCCCGCCCGTCCCGATCGCGGCCGGCACCCCCGCTCCCGCACCGGCGACCGGCCCGAGCGCCGTGCCGACACCGACCGATACGACCCCGACGCCGCCCGCGACCTCCGGACCGGCGCCGCGCTGAGCCGAGGGAGCACCGGCTTGACCACGCCAGGATCCGGAGACAACGGCCGGCACGACGCACGACGCCCGGCCGAGGGGGAAACCGACCGGCCCCGCGCCCGCGGCGGTGCCGGTGAGCCCCCGGACACCCACACCCCGGACAGGCGGCCCGACCGCCCCGCCGGCGCCCCGGATTCCCCGGGCCGCCCCGGGGTCGGCCAACCCTCCTCCGCGACGGGCCCGACCGCGCCCGACGGCCGGCCCGACGGCCGTGCGGCGGGCACACCTCGCGCCTCGGAACCCCGCTCCGCCCGGGCGTCCGCCGCGGGGCGCGCGGGCTCGCGTCGCGGCGACGGTGAATCTCCCGCGCCGAACGGTCCGGCAGCGCCCGGGAGCCGCGCGGGCCGCCCCGGAGAGGGCCCGGAGCGGCGCTCCACCCGCGCCTCGGGGTCGGGGCGCGGATTCGGCTTCCGCCGGGGATCCGCACGCCAGGATCCGCCCGCCGGGGAGCGCGGCGGTTCCCGCGCCGAAGGCCGAGGCGACAGCCGACGCGGTACGGCACCGCGCCCCGGACCGGACGCCGCGTCCCCCGGTCGTTCCGCCGCCCCCGGCGGATCCGCGCGCGACGCGCGGGCGGAACAACCGGGCCGCCGAACCCCGGCACGAGGCCGACGGACCGATCCGGCCCCCGGGGCAGCCACACCGAGCGACGTACAACGCGCCCACTCCGGCGCCGGAGCGACGGGTGCGCCTGCCGCCCGGGACACCGGCGACGCCCGCACCACCACGCCCGAGCGCGACACACCCGGGCGCCGCATGTCCTTCCGACGCCGCCCCGGGAGCGACCGCGGCGACGCGTCACCGCGGCTCCGGCCCCCGAGCGACGGCGTGGCCGCGCGCGGCGACCGGTCGGCCGAGCGCCCACGGAACGCACCCGGCGCGGGACCCCGGCCGCCCAGGCCCGAAAGCGAAGCACCCGGCGAACGACCGGCCGAGCGGCCCCGAAGTCGCCCCGGTGCGGCGGGGCGCGGTGCGGGGTCCGCGTCCCGGCCCGGGGGCGAGGCGGCCGGGCGCGGCGAACGACCGTCCGAACGGCCCCGGAGTGCCCCCGGTGCGGGGGCGCGCGGTGCGGGCTCCCCCTCCCGGTCCGGAGGCGATGCGCCCGGGCGCGGCGAGCGCCCCCGCACGGCCTCCGGCCAAGCCGCGCGCGGCGAGCGCGGTGCCGCCGCCCGCGACGCGGCGTCGGCACGCCCGGAACACCGCCACGAGCCGCATGACCGTCGTGGGCGACGCCCGGATCCGCGCTCCGACCGGGGCAGGGCGGCCCAGGAATCGCCCGGCGCCGCGCCCGGAGGGCAACCGCGCCGCCCGGCGGCCGACACCCCGCGGAACGGCCGTCGGCCCAAGGCCCCCGCGCCCCGGTCGGCCGACGCGCGCCGACCCGCCCGCCACGGCACCGACGGCGGCGCCGACGCGTCGCCTCGCGGACGCCGGATCGTGCGCGACGCGCAAGGCGCCGCCCGTGTGGTCGCGCGCCCGACGCGGCCGACGCGGTCCCCGGCGTCCGGCCGCGGTCACGCGCTGTCGGCCCGGGCGGACCGCCGCGTGACCCGGCCCGCCGCGCCCCCGCGCGAGGCGCGCCGAGGCCCCGTGCGCGTCCGCACACTGCGGCTCGGCGACCCGAAGCGGCGCCTGCGATTCGGGCTCATCGGACTGGCCGTGGTGCTCACGCTGTTCGTCGGCCGGATAGTGCAACTCCAGGCGCTGGACGCCTCCGCGTACGCCGCCGACGCCAACAGCCTGCGCATGCAGACCGTGCGGCTCGCCGCCGACCGCGGCGCCATAGTGGACGCGAACGGTGTCACGCTGGCGTCCTCGGTCGACGCGTACGACATCACCGCCGACCCCACCCAGGTCCAGGACTACGACCCGACCGCGACGGCCGCCGCGCTCTCCGCCGTCATCGGGGCGGACGCCGGCCGGATCGAGGAGTTGCTGCGCACCCCGAAGTCCCGCTATGTCGTGATCGCCGAGCAGGTCGAGCCCGCCGTGTGGGACAAGGTCAAGGCCGCGCAGAAATCGCTCTCCGACGAGAACCGCGACGACCTCGTCGGTATCTACGCGCGCCCGCACAGCAAACGGGTGTATCCCGCGGGTTCCGTCGCATCGAACCTCGTCGGGTTCGTCAACGCCGAGGACAAAGGCGCCGGAGGGCTCGAACTCGCGCTCGACGAACAGCTGTCCGGGCGCGACGGCAAGGTGACGTACGAGAACTCCCTGGGCCGGCAGGTCCCCACGGCCGGCGAAAAAGGCCAGGACGCCGTGCCCGGCGACACCGTGCAACTGACGATCGACCGCAACATCCAGTGGTACGCCGAGCAGCTGATCGCCGCGAAGGTCACCGAGGCCGCCGCGGAGAGCGGCACCATCGTCGTGCAGGACGTCAAGAGCGGCGAGGTCCTCGCGATGGCCACCACACCCGGCTTCGACCCGAACCGCGTGGCCACCGCCAACGCCGCCGACATGGGCAACCGCCCGATGCAGGAGGCGTACGAACCCGGCAGCACCAGCAAGGTCATGACGATGGCCGCGGTCATCGAGGAGCGCAAGGCCACACCCGAGACCGAGGTCATCGTGCCGGGCGGGCTGCCGCGTTCCGACCGCGTGTTCCACGACGACGTCGACCACGGCACGTGGTATCTCACGCTCAACGGCGTGCTCGCCAAGTCGAGCAATATCGGCACCATTCTCGCGGCCGAGAAACTGGGCCCCACGCAGCAGGACGCGAACCGCAAGCTCGACGAATACCTGCGCAAATTCGGTATCGGCTCGAAGAGCGGGATCAATTTCCCCGGCGAAACGCCCGGGCTGCTGCCGCCGCCGCAGAATTGGGACAGCGCCCAGCAATACACCATTCCCTTCGGGCAGGGCCTCGCGGTGAACTCCCTGCAGGCGACCAGTGTTTACCAGACCATCGCCAACGGCGGCGTACGCATCGACCCGAGCCTGGTGAAGAGCACGACCGGCCCCGACGGCAAGACCACGCCGACCCCCGCGCCGGTGCGCACCCAGGTGGTCAGCCCGCAGACCGCCCGGACCGTCGCCGACATGATGGAATCCGTCGTCGCCGCCGACGAGGGAACGGGCAACAAGGCCCAGATCCCCGGCTACCGGGTGGCCGGCAAGACGGGCACCGCCAACCGGGTGGATCCCAAGGGGGGCGGCTACAACGGATACACCTCGTCGTTCATCGGATTCGCGCCCGCGGACAACCCGCAGATCGTGGTGTCGGTGACCATCCAGGCACCCGTCAACGGCAAATGGGGCGGCACTTTGTGCGCACCGGTGTTCAAGGACGTCATGAGCTTCGCACTCCAGACCCGCAAAGTGCCGCCGACCGGTACGAAGCCGCCGGAAATCCCGGTGGAGTGGAAGCCGTGACCCTCGGCCGCGCCGCCGAGGGGACCGTGCGCACCGTGCGTCGGAGACCTCGAAAAGCAGGTAGCCTCACCGCCGTGTCCGATCGTGTTCCGCGGCGTCCCACCCGTGTGCCCCCTCGTCCGCTGTCCGGCCTGTACGCGCTGCTCGGCCTCGCCGACGCCGCACCCGGCACCCCAACGGACACCGGCCGCACCGCCCCCTCCGAGCTCACCGGCGTGACCCACAACTCGCGTACGGTGCGTCCCGGCGACCTGTACGCCGCGCTGCCCGGCACGCGCGCGCACGGCGCCGACTTCGCCCCCCAGGCCGCGGCCCTCGGCGCCGCCGCCGTCCTCACCGACGCGGCGGGCGCCGACCGCGCCCGCGCGACGGGCCTCCCCGTGCTCGTGGTCGACGACCCGCGCGGACGGCTCGGCGAGGTCGCCGCCTGGGTCTACGGCCGACCCGCCGACAAGCTCCTGCTGTTCGGGGCGACCGGCACCAACGGCAAGACCACGACCGCGTATCTGCTCGACGGCGGGCTCCGCGCCGCCGGACACGTGACCGGCCTGGTCGGCACGGTCGAGACCCGGGTCGGCGACGTGGTCGAGCCGAGCGCCATGACCACCCCCGAGGCCACCGACCTGCAGGCCCTGTTCGCGGCGATGACCGAACACGGCGTCACCGCGGCCTCGATGGAGGTCTCCAGCCACGCACTCGCGCTGGGCCGCGTGGACGGGACGGTGTTCGACGTCGCGCTGTTCACCAACCTGACGCAGGATCACCTGGACTTCCACGGCTCGATGGAGGACTACTTCCGCGCGAAGGCCGACCTGTTCACGCCCCGGCGCGCGCGAGCCGGCGTCGTCGACATCGACGACCCCTTCGGGGCGCGTGTCGCCGAGATCGCGACGATTCCCGTCACGACGGTCTCCCCGAGCGGCACCCGGCCCGCGGACTGGCACGTCGCGGACGCCGAACTGGGGCCCGACGGAAGCCGGTTCCTCCTGGTCGGCCCGAACGGCGCCAAGACAGACGCCGCGGTGCGCCTGCCCGGTCCGTTCAACATCGCCAACGCCGCGCTGGCGATCGTCGCGCAGGTCGTCGCCGGCGTCCCGCTCGACATCGCGGCGGCCGGGGTGGCGTCCGTCGCGGGGGTGCCGGGCCGTATGGAACACGTCGACGAGGGCGCGCCGTTCACCACCGTCGTCGACTTCGCCCACACCCCGGACGCGGTCGAGACCGCGCTGCGCGCGCTGCGCGAGGTGACCGCGAACCGGCTGTTCGTGGTCCTCGGCTGCGGCGGCGACCGGGACCGCACCAAGCGCCCGCTGATGGGCGCGGCAGCCGTACGCCTCGCCGACGTCGCGGTGCTGACCAGCGACAATCCGCGATCCGAGGACCCCCGCGCGATTCTCGACGCGATGCTCGCCGGAGCCCGCGAGGTCCCCGAACCGCACGGCGACCTCGTCGTCGAGCCGGACCGTGCCGCCGCGATCGCGTGGGCGGTGAACCACGCCGCCCCCGGCGACGTCGTGGTGGTTGCGGGCAAGGGCCACGAGCAGGGACAGAAGATCGGCGACGAGGTACGGCCGTTCGACGACCGGGTCGAGGTCCGCACCGCACTGCGCCGCCGTTTCGGCACCGGCACGACCGCTGCCACAAGCACCGCCACGACCACCGGCACGACCTCCGGCGCCACCCCCGGGGCGCCCGAACCAGCGGCCGGGAGCGGTGGGAAGATCGACCCCGCCGCCCCGACCACCGACCCTGCGGCGCACGCCGCCGCGGGCGACCGCGCCGTGCCGCCGTCCGAGGAGACCCGATAGTGATTGTCACGACTCTCGCCGACGCCGCCCAGGCCGTCGGCGGGCGGCTTGCCGGGGGCGCCGACCCCGAGACGCGGATCACCGCCGAGGTGGTCGTCGACTCCCGCAAGGTGACCCCGGGCGCGTTGTTCGCCGCAGTCTCGGGCGAGCGCGCCGACGGGCACGACTTCGCCGAGGCCGCGGTGCGCGACGGCGCCGTCGCGGTCCTCGCGACCCGCGAGACCGGTACGCCCGCGATCGTCGTCGACGACGTCGTCGCCGCGCTCGGGCGGCTCGCCCGCTCGGTGGCCGACCGCCTGCCCGACACCACCGTCGTCGGCATCACCGGCTCGTCCGGCAAGACCAGCACCAAGGACCTGCTCGCCCAGGTCCTCGCGCACGCCGGGACCACGATCGCGCCGCCCGGCTCCTTCAACAACGAGATCGGCCTGCCGCTCACCGTTCTGTCCGCCGATCTGACGACCCGTCACCTCGTATTGGAGATGGGCGCGCGCGGAGTGGGCCACATCGCGTACCTCTGCGACGCCGCGCCGCCGCGCATCGGGGTCGTGCTGAACGTCGGCACCGCCCACCTCGGCGAGTTCGGCGACCGCGCGACCATCGCCAAGGCCAAGGGCGAACTGGTCGAGGCACTGCCGCCCACCGGCCTCGCGGTACTCAACGCCGACGACCCGCTCGTCCGCGCGATGGCCGAACGCACCCGCGCCCGCGTCGTGTTCGTCGGCGAGGGGACAAGTGCCGACATCCGTGCGCAAGACGTACGCCTCGCCCCGGAAGGCCGCGCGTCCTTCACCCTCCGCACACCGGAGGGCGATGCGCCGGTGATCTTGCGCCTGTACGGTGAGCACCACGTGGCCAACGCCCTCGCGTGTGCGGCGGTGGCACGCGAGGCCGGCATGAGCGTCGACACGATCGCCGCCGCGCTCGGCGAGGCCGCGTCCACGTCGCCGTGGCGCATGGAAGTGACCGAACGCGCCGACGGCGTCACGGTCGTCAACGACGCGTACAACGCGAACCCCGACTCGATGCGCGCCGCACTCAAGGCGCTCGCGGCGATGGCACACGGCCGTCGCACGTGGGCCGTCCTCGGCGAGATGCGCGAACTCGGGGACGCGTCGATGGCCGAGCACGACGCGATCGGCCGCCTCGTGGTGCGGCTGAACATCGGCCGCCTCGTGGCGGTAGGGGGCAGGGAGGCCGCGTGGATGGACATTGCGGCGAAGAACGAGGGTTCTTGGGGTGAGGAGTCGGTGTTGGTACCCGACACGCAGGCGGCCGTCGACCTGCTGCGGTCCGAGCTTCGCGCGGGCGACATCGTGCTGGTGAAGGCATCGCGGGGGGCGGCTTTGGAGCGGGTGGCACTCGCTCTGCTCGATGACGCACGGCCCGGCGACGCGGTGGCCGGCGGGGAGGTGCGTCGGTGAGGGCGGTTCTGCTCTCCGGTGCAATCGCCCTGGTGCTGTCGCTCATCGGCACGCCGCTCGCGATCCGGATCCTGGTCAAGCGCGGCTACGGCCAGCTGATCCGGGACGACGGACCGCAGGGCCACCACAGCAAGCGCGGCACGCCGACCATGGGCGGCGCGGTCATCATCCTCGCCGCGCTCATCGGCTACGCGGGCGCCAAGGCGATCACGCTGGAAGGCCCCACCGCGTCGGCGATCCTGGTCCTCTACCTGATGGCCGGCCTCGGACTCGTCGGATTCGTCGACGACTTCATCAAGATCGTCAAGCAGCGCAGCCTCGGCCTGCGCGCCAAGGCCAAGCTCGCGGGCCAGTCGTTCGTCGGCATCTCGTTCGCGATCCTGGCCCTCCAGTTCAACAACGACCGCGATGTCACACCCGCGTCGACCAACCTCTCCTTCGTCACCGACACCGCGCTCGACCTGACGCCCGTGGTGTTCGTGATCTGGGCGTACATCCTCATCGCGGGCCACTCGAACGGCGTCAACCTCACCGACGGCCTCGACGGCCTCGCCACCGGCGCCTCGGTCATCGTCTTCGGCGCGTACACCTTCATCGGCGTGTGGCAGCACGGCCAGAGCTGCGCCTTCGAGGCGTCCGCGGGCCCGGCCTGCTACGAGGTCCGCGACCCGCTGGACCTCGCGATCGTCGCCGCCGCGATGATGGGCTCCTGCTTCGGCTTCCTGTGGTGGAACACCTCGCCCGCCAAGATCTTCATGGGCGACACCGGCTCGCTCGCCCTCGGCGGCGCCCTCGCCGGCCTCGCGATCTGCACCCAGACCGAACTGCTGTCCGCCCTGATCGGCGGCCTGTTCCTGATCATCTCGCTCTCGGTGATGATCCAGGTCGGCTACTTCAAGATGACCGGCAAGCGTGTCTTCCGCATGGCTCCGCTGCAACACCACTTCGAGCTGAAAGGCTGGCCCGAAGTCCTCATCGTGGTGCGCTTCTGGATCATCGCCGGCCTGTGCGTGATCCTCGCCATCGGAATCTTCTACGCGGGCTGGGTGACCGCCAAGTGACAGTGAGCCTGCACGAGTTCGACCACTTCGACGCCCCTTGGGGCGAACTGTCCGCGTGTGTCGTCGGCACCGGGATCTCCGGCTCGGCCGTGGTCCGCGCGCTGCGCGAGAAGAACGCGCGGGTCGTCGTGGTCGACGCCGCCGACGACGAGAAGGCGCGCGCCCGCGCGGCCGACCTCGAAGCCCTGGGCGCGAGCGTGCGCCTCGGCGACGACACGGCCCTCCCCGAGGGCGTCGACGTCGTCGTCACCTCGCCGGGCATGCGCCCCACCGCGCCGCTGTTCGCCGCGGCGGACGCGGCCGGCGTCCCGGTGTGGGGCGACGTCGAACTCGCGTGGCGGCTGCGCCCGCGCGAAGGCGCCGCGCCGTGGCTGGCCATCACCGGGACGAACGGCAAGACGACGACGGTACGCATGCTCGCGAGCATGCTCACCGCCGCCGGGCTGCGCGCCGAGGCGGTCGGCAACGTCGGGACACCCGTGCTCGACGCGGTCCTCGCGCGCGACGCCGCCGGGAACCAGGCGTACGACGTCCTCGCCCTCGAACTGTCCAGCTTCCAGCTGCACTGGCTCTCGCCGTGGACCGAGGGCTCCCGCGCGCCGCGCATGCGCGCCGCCGCGCTGCTCAACATCGCGCCCGACCACCTGGACTGGCACGGCTCCGCCGAGGCGTACGCGACCGCCAAGGGCCGCGTCTTCGCCGGTGCCGAGGTCGCCTGCGTCTACAACAGCGCGGACGCCGCGACCGAGAAACTGGTCCGCGAGGCCGACGTCACCGACGGCTGCCGAGCGGTCGGATTCGGCCTCGGCACCCCCACCCCGGGCAACCTCGGCGTCGTCGAGGACCTTCTCGTCGACCGCGCGTTCGTCGCCGACACCCGCGCCGAGGCCGCCGAACTCGGCGCGCTGGCCGACGTGGTGCCGGCCGCACCGCACAACGTCGCCAACGCCCTCGCCGCCGCCGCACTCGCCCGCGCCCACGGCGTCCCCCCGGAGGCCGTACGCGAGGGCCTGCGCGCGTTCCGCCCCGACCCGCACCGCATCGCGCACGTCGCCACCGTGGACGACGTCACCTACATCGACGACTCCAAGGCGACCAACGGCCACGCCGCCGCCGCGTCGCTGCGCTCCTACCCGTCGATCGTGTGGGTCGCCGGAGGACTCGCCAAGGGCGCGTCCTTCGACGACCTCGTCGCGCAGGCACGCGAACGGCTGCGCGCCGTCGTGCTGATCGGCGCGGACCGAGCCGGGATCCGCGACGCACTGGAGCGACACGCACCCGATGTCCCGGTCTCGGAGGTCGACGCCACCGACACTGGGGCGATGGATCTCGTGGTGCGCAAGGCGGCGGAACTGGCCCGTCCGGGGGACACGGTGCTCCTCGCCCCGGCCTGTGCCTCGATGGACATGTTCCTGAACTACGGCGCGCGCGGCGACGCGTTCGCCGATGCGGTGCACAGGCTCTCCGGCGACGCTTCCTGACGAGGCGCCACCATGCCGGGGGCGACGCGAGAAGCGGCCAAGCAGGGCAAGCAGGCCGGGCCGGCGAAATCCGCCGGGCGGTGGGGCAAGGCGCGCGGTGCGTCCGTGCCCCCCGCCCGCCGCGGCGGTGCGTCGGGCCCGGCCCGCGCCCGTCTCAGGGACGTCAAGCGGGCGTTCGACCGCCCGCTGACCGCCTACTACCTGCTGCTGGGCGCGGGGCTGCTGCTGTCGGTCCTGGGCCTGGTCATGGTGCTGTCGGCGTCGCAGATCTTCTCGCGGGTGACGTACGGCGACTTCAGCGCCGTCTTCGTCAAGCAGGCCGTCGCCATCGCGATAGGGCTGCCGCTGATGTTCATCGGCGCCCGGCTGCCGGTCCGCGTGTACCGCATGCTGGCGTACCCGTTGCTGATCGGCTCCGTCTTCGCCCTGTGCCTCGTGCTCGTGCCGGGCATAGGGATGGAGGTCAACGGCAACCGCAACTGGATCGCCCTCGGCGGGGTGTTCCAGATCCAGCCGTCGGAGTTCGCCAAACTCGGGCTCGTCCTGTGGGGCGCCGACCTGCTGGCCCGCAAGGACCGGCTGCTCGGCCAGTGGCGCCACCTGTTCATCCCGCTCTTCCCCGGTGCCCTGCTGGTGCTCGGGCTGGTGATGGTCGGCGGCGACATGGGCACCGCGATGATCATCGTCGCGATCGTGCTCGCCCTGCTCTGGGTCGCCGGCGCCCCCGGCCGCCTCTTCGTTCTCGCCCTGTCCTCCGCCGCGGCGCTCGCGACCGTGTTCATTCTCATGAAGCCGCACCGCGCGGCCCGTTTCGATTCCTTCCTCGACCCCTTCTCCGACCCGCAGGGCGAGACCCTGCAGGCCGCCCACGGCATCTACGCCCTGTCGACGGGCGGGTTCTTCGGCAGCGGAATCGGGACCAGCTACGAGAAATGGGGCACTCTGCCGGAGGCCCACACGGACTTCATCTTCGCCGTGATCGGCGAGGAATTGGGACTGGTGGGGACGCTGTCGGTTCTCAGCCTCTTCGCGGCTCTAGGCTATGCGGGTATCCGCGTCGCCGGTCGTACGAAGGACCCCTTCGTACGCTTGGCCGCGGGGGGCGCCACCGCGTGGATCACGGCCCAGGCCACGATCAACATAGGTGCGGTGCTCGGCCTGTTGCCGATTGCCGGTGTGCCCCTGCCGTTGGTGTCCTACGGAGGCTCCGCCTTGCTTCCGACCATGTTCGCCGTGGGCATGCTGCTCTCGTTCGCCCGTACCGAACCGGGAGCACAGAAGCAGCTCGCGGCACAGGGCCGAGGGGCGGTCCGCCGTGCGTTCGCGCGGGTCCTGCCGCGCAGGGAGCGGTGAAACAGGTGCATGTCGTCCTCGCCGGCGGGGGAACCGCCGGGCACATCGAGCCGGCTCTCGCCCTCGCGGATGCGCTGCGGCGGGAGAACCCCGATGTGGGCATCACCGCGCTGGGCACGTCCAAGGGCCTGGAGACGAAACTCGTCCCCGCCCGGGGCTACGAGCTGGCGCTGATCCCGGCCGTCCCGCTGCCGCGCAAGCCGACCCCCGAGCTGATGACCGTGCCCGGCCGCCTGCGCGGCACGATTCGCGAGGCGGCTGCCGTCCTGGAGCGCACCCAGGCGTCGGCGCTCGTCGGCTTCGGCGGCTACGTCGCGTTGCCGGGCTACCTCGCCGCGAAGCGCCAGGGCATCCCCATCGTCGTCCACGAGGCGAACGCCCGCCCCGGCCTGGCCAACAAGATCGGCGCGCGCTACACCCACTTCGTCGCGGTCAGCACCCCCGACAGCAAGCTCCGGCACGCCCGCTACATCGGCATCCCGCTGCGCCGGGCGATCGCCACCCTCGACCGTGACGCCGAACGCGCCCAGGCCCGCGAGACGTTCGGCCTCGACCCCATGCGCCCGACGCTGCTGGTGTTCGGCGGCTCCCAGGGCGCGCGCCGCCTCAACGAGACGCTCGCCGCCACCGCCGAGAACCTGCTCGCCGAAGGCGTCCAGGTCCTGCACGCGGCCGGGCCCAACAACGAGTTGACCATCACACCCCCACCCGGCGCGCCGCCGTACGTCGTCGTGCCGTACCTGGAGAGGATGGACCTCGCGTACGCCGCGGCCGACATGGTGCTGTGCCGTGCCGGCGCGATGACCTGCGCCGAGCTGTCGGCGGTCGGCCTCCCCGCGGCGTATGTCCCGCTGCCGATCGGCAACGGCGAACAGCGGTTGAACGCGCAGCCGGTGGTCAAGGCCGGCGGCGGCCTCCTGGTCGACGACGCCGACCTGACGCCGGAGTGGATCACGGAGAACGTCCTGCCGGTGCTCACCGACGCGCGGCGACTGTACGAAATGGGCCGTGCGGCAGCGGAGTTCGGACGCCGCGACGCGGACGAGACGCTGGTGCGCATGGTGCACGAGGCCATCGCGGCGGCGCGCACCTGACACCGGATCGAGGAGACGCGGGGCACGTGAGGGACCGTCAGGCCACTACGGAACGCCCGGCGAGGCAGCGGACCGCCGCGACGAAGAGTCCGGCGAAGCCGTCCAAGGCCGCGAAGTCCGGCAAACCGCCGGGGCGCGCGCCCGCGCACCCGGCGGGGAAAACGCGCCGCCGCTGGACGAACCTGGGCCCGCTCATCGTCATGATCGTGCTGGTCCTGGTCATCGGCGCGTGGGCCACCGTCATGTACGCACCGCTTCTCGACACCCGGAAGGTATCCGTGCGCGGCACCGCCACGCTCACCCCCGCCCAGGTCACCGAGATCGCCAAGGTGCCCATCGGCACGCCGTTGGCCCGGGTCGACCTCGGCGCGATCGAGGAGCGGGTGGCCGCGATCCCGAGGGTCGCGTCGGTGAGCGCTTCCCGCGATTGGCCACACACCGTCCGGATTCGCGTGACAGAGCGTCAAGTCGCCATTGTGGTCCCGGACTCCGGGCGCTTCGTGGAGGTCGACAAAACCGGCGTACGGTTCGGTACGGTGGACGCGGCGCCCCAAGGGGTGCCGGTGGTCTCGGCGGATCCCGCCACCGTCTCAACCCGGACACTGCGGGGAGTCGTCGAGGTCATCGGCGCGCTGCCGGCCGCCGTCGCCCCGAGGGTCCGCGACATCACCGCGCGCACCCGGGACGACATCGTCCTGACCCTCGACGACGGGGTCGTGGTGGTGTGGGGCGGAGCGGAGAACTCTCCGCGCAAGGCCGAGGTGCTCACGGCACTGATGAAGCTCAACGCGAAGGTGTACGACGTCAGCGTCCCCGAGGCGCCGGCGACCCGGAACGCCCCGCTGTGAGCCGAACCGGTGTCCGTGCGATAAAAACACCACGGCAAAAAGTAAGAGGGACCGCTCGGCGTGTTCGTTGAACCAGGTCCGCCGGGGACCTAGTGTCCTGCGTAGCCCCAGGTTGACGCGGTTTCGGATAAACGCAGGCCTAACTCTATACCTGAGGGTGAGGGTTCGGGGGCTCCTCGCGAGCCGAGTCCCGGGACTTCCCCCTTGTCGGCAATGTCGGCACGACGACTCGTGACGACCGGAACTCGAGGCGAGAGGCCTTCGGCGTGGCAGCACCCCAGAACTACCTCGCAGTCATCAAAGTCGTGGGCATCGGCGGCGGCGGTGTCAACGCCATCAACCGCATGATCGAGGTTGGTCTCAAGGGCGTCGAGTTCATCGCGATCAACACCGATGCGCAGGCGCTGCTCATGAGCGACGCCGACGTCAAGCTCGACGTCGGCCGCGAACTCACGCGCGGCCTCGGCGCCGGAGCCAACCCCGACGTCGGCCGGAAGGCCGCGGAAGACCACCGCGAGGAGATCGAAGAGGTCCTCAAGGGGGCCGACATGGTCTTCGTGACGGCCGGCGAGGGCGGCGGCACCGGCACGGGCGGCGCGCCCGTCGTCGCCAACATCGCCCGTAACCTCGGCGCTCTGACGATCGGTGTGGTCACCCGCCCGTTCACCTTCGAGGGGCGCCGCCGCGCGAACCAGGCCGAGGACGGCATCGCGGCACTGCGCGAAGAGGTCGACACCCTCATCGTCATCCCCAACGACCGGCTGCTGTCGATCTCCGACCGCCAGGTCAGCGTGCTCGACGCGTTCCGCTCCGCGGACCAGGTGCTGCTCTCGGGTGTCCAGGGCATCACCGACCTGATCACCACCCCCGGTCTGATCAACCTGGACTTCGCGGACGTGAAGTCCGTGATGTCGGAGGCCGGTTCCGCCCTGATGGGCATCGGCTCGGCGCGCGGCGACGACCGCGCGGTCGCGGCGGCGGAGATGGCGATCTCCAGCCCGCTGCTGGAGGCGTCGATCGATGGTGCGCGCGGCGTGCTGCTGTCGATCTCGGGCGGCTCCGACCTCGGTCTGTTCGAGATCAACGAGGCCGCGCAACTCGTCAGCGAGGCCGCGCACCCCGAGGCCAACATCATCTTCGGTGCCGTGATCGACGACGCGCTCGGCGACGAGGTCCGCGTCACCGTCATCGCGGCCGGGTTCGACGGCGGGCAGCCGCCGTCGAAGAGCGAGCTGGGCAAGGTCCGTTCCCCCGAGCCGCAGCCGAGGCCCGAACCGCAGCGCGCGCCCGCGCCCGGTGGCCAGAGCGTCCTCGGACCCGTCGACAGCCCGTCCGCCCAGTACCCGCCGGCGCCCCGGGCGCCGCTCGTTCCGGAGCCGGTCCGCGAGGACATCGACCTGGACGTCCCGCCGTTCATGAAGTAGACGGGCCGCACCGGGCCGCCGTGGATTCGGCGCACGGCGTGAGCCGTGGGCGTCCCCCCGCGAACCGCGGGGGACGGGAAGCCCCGGAAACCCGGGCAAGTCACCAGGCCAAGCCGCATCACCGGGCCACCTCCCACGATCGGGAGGTGGCCCGCGGTGTGTCCCGGGGCGGGTGCCCTCGTCGTCGGCGGTGACGCCGACGCGGCGACCGGGGTGATCGGGGGAGCCCCGCGCGGGCCGGACCCCATCGACCAGACTGATCACGTCGGTGTCACCTCACTCCGCCGGGAGCCCTCTTGTTCAGCCTGCGATCCGAAGAGCACGGCGTCCACTTCGCGTTCACCGACCGGTGGGGAGGGGTCGGCGCGGCTCCGTACGACGAGTTGAACCTCGGCGCGCACGTCGGTGACGAGCCGCGCGTCGTGCGTGACAACCGGGCGCGTGCCGCGGCGGCGCTCGGGCTCGACGGCGAACGCGTCGTGTGGATGAACCAGGTGCACGGTCGCAACGTGGTGGCCGTCGACGGCCCCTGGCCGGGCGAAGTCCCCGAGGCGGACGCGGTCGTGACCCGAACTCCGGGGCTGGGGCTGGCGGTTCTGGTGGCCGACTGCACTCCCGCACTGCTCGCCGACCCCGTCGCCGGGGTGGTCGCGGCGGCGCACGCCGGGCGCCCGGGGCTGTTCGCGGGGGTGATCCCCGCGACCATCGAGGCGATGGTCGGATTCGGCGCACGGCCCGAGCGGATCATCGCGAAGACGGGTCCCGCGGTGTGCGGGCCGTGCTACGAGGTGCCGGACGCGATGTGCGACGAAGTCGCGGCGCGCGTACCGCGGTCGCGTGCGCGCACGCGGGAAGGTACCGCCGCTCTCGACATCGTGGCCGGTGTGTGGGCCCAACTCGCGGAGGCGGGCGTGACTGTCGGTGAGAAATCGCACATCTGTACGCGGGAGTCCGCGGACCACTTCTCCTACCGGCGCGACGGCAAGACCGGGCGGATCGCGGGGTACGTGTGGCTGGCCGAGACCCCGGCCGCGCCGGGCGCCCCCGCCTCGGGGAGCATGGGCACATGAGTTCGGAATCCGGCGGATCACCCGACGAACAGGCCCTGGGTCCACGCGGCGAGGAGATCGCGGAGAACCTGCGCGCCGTGCGCCGGCGCATCGACGGCGCGTGCGCCGCGGCCGGGCGACCGCGCGACGCGGTACGGCTGGTCGTGGTCACGAAGACGTACCCGGCCTCGGACGTACGGCTGTTGGCCGGGCTGGGCGTGCGGGAGGTCGGGGAGAACCGCGACCAGGAGGCCGCCCCCAAGGCCGAGGCGTGCGCGGACCTGGAACTGACGTGGCATTACATCGGGCAATTGCAGACGAACAAGGCGCGGTCGGTGGCGGCGTACGCGGACGTCGTGCAGTCGGTCGACCGCGTCCGCCTCGTCCGGGCGCTCGACGCGGGAGCGGACCGCCACGGACGCGAACTCACGTGTCTGATCCAGGTGAGCCTGGACGGCGACCCGGGCCGCGGCGGGGCGTTGCCCGAGGACGTTCCCGAACTCGCGGACGCCATCGCCGGATCGCCCCGCCTCACCCTCGGCGGGGTGATGGCCGTCGCCCCGCTCGGGGTCGAACCGGCCCGCGCCTTCGCCGCGTTGGCGGAAATCTCAACCCGCCTGCGCGCGGCTCATCCGGCTGCGACCATGGTTTCGGCGGGCATGAGCAACGACCTTGAGCAGGCAGTCGAGGCCGGGGCGACACATGTACGCATCGGTACGGCGGTACTCGGCGTCCGGCGCCTGCTCCGGTAGCGTCGCCGTGAAGTGGATCGCTCAACCCACGGTGACCCACAGCCGATCCACCATGGAGGACCTGCGACTATGGCCGGCGCGATGCGCAAGATGGCGGTCTACCTCGGCCTCGTGGAGGACGATGTCTACGAGTACGACGACTACGATGAGGACGACATCGGCCAGGACGGCCGTGCCGACCGGAACTCCGAACCGCCAAGGCAGGAGCGCCGGGAAGAGCGGCGGGAGGAGCCACCCCGCGAACGCCGCGACGAAATCCCCCGGTCCATGCCCGCCCTGCACGTCGAGCGCAATCTCGACGAGCACCGGGCAACCGTGTCGACCATCCCCGACCGCCGCCCCGAGAGCAGTGCACCGGTGACCGTACACAAAGTTGTCAGCGAGCGTGAGCCGTACCGCATCACGACGCTGCACCCCCGTACCTACAACGAAGCCCGTACGATCGGTGAGCACTTCCGTGAAGGGACACCGGTCATCATGAACCTGACGGAGATGGAGGACACCGACGCAAAGCGACTTGTCGACTTTGCTGCGGGACTTGTCTTCGGTCTCCATGGCAGCATCGAGCGGGTGACCCAGAAAGTCTTCCTGCTGTCGCCTGCTAACGTCGACGTGACAGCAGAGGACAAGGCCCGCATCGCAGAAGGCGGGTTCTTCAACCAGAGCTGAAAACCTGGTTGATGTCAGAGGGGTGCGAGAACTGAGGAGAGGAACCGGATCTTCCGGGAACGCGTATGAGGGGGCAGAAGCATGAGCGTCGCGGGCGAGGTTCTCACCATCGTCCTGTACTGCTTTCTGTTCCTGCTGATCTTTCGCTTGGTGATGGACTACGTGTTTCAGTTCGCGCGGTCCTACGAACCCCGAGGGGTCATGGTCGTCATTTTGGAGGCGACCTACTCCATCACGGATCCGCCGCTCAAGCTGCTGCGCAGGTTCATTCCTCCCCTGCGCCTCGGGGGCGTAGCGCTCGACCTGTCCTTCTTCGTACTGATCATCATCGTCTACATCCTGATCGCCGTCGTGGGCAGGTTGTAAGCGGTACGGTCTGTCCGGATGCCGACGATCACGTTGAGGTGAAGAAATGCCGTTGACCCCCGAGGACGTGCGTAACAAGCAGTTCACGACCGTCCGTCTCCGCGAGGGCTATGACGAGGACGAGGTCGATGCGTTCCTCGATGAGGTCGAGGCGGAACTGACCCGTCTGTTGCGCGAGAACGAAGACCTCCGGGCCAAGCTCGCCGCCGCGACGCGCGCCGCCGCGCAGAGTCAGCAGCAAGCGGCCCAGCAACGAAAGGAGCGTGAACGCCCCGACGCTCCTGGGCCCGCTGCCATATCAGGGCCGAGTTCGGTGCCGCCGCCACAACAGGGAGGCCAGATGGGCGGCCCCCCTCAGATGCACGGTGGTCCGCAACAGCAGCAGCAACACCCGATGCAGGGTCAGCCGCAGCTCGGTCCGGGCGGCCAACCGCAGCTTGGCCCCGGCGGCCAGCCGCAGTTGGGTCCGGGCGGTCAGCCGCAGCTGGGTCCCGGTGGTCAGCCTCAGCTCGGCCCCGGCGGTATGCCCGGTCAGCCGCAGCTCGGTCCGGGCGGTATGCCGGGCCAGCAGCACCAGTTGCAGGGCGGGCAGTTCCCCGGCCAGCAGCAGATGCAGCAGCAACAGCACCAGCTTCCCCCCGGCGGTCAACTCCAGCCGCAGCAGCACCCGATGCAGCAGCAGGGACAGCTCGGCGGTCCCCCGCAGCTCGGCGGCGGCCCGATGGGCGGCCCCGGCGGCGGCCCCGGCGGTGACAGTGCCGCGCGCGTGCTCGCGCTCGCGCAGCAGACCGCGGACCAGGCGATCGCGGAGGCCCGTTCCGAGGCCAACAAGATCGTCGGCGAGGCGCGTACGCGCGCCGAGGGCATGGAGCGCGACGCGCGTTCCAAGGCCGACGCCCTGGAGCGGGACGCGCAGGAGAAGCACCGCGTCGCGATGGGCTCGCTGGAGAGCGCCCGGGCCACCCTCGAACGCAAGGTCGACGACCTGCGCGCGTTCGAGCGCGAGTACCGGACGCGCCTGAAGTCGTACCTCGACAGCCAGCTGCGTCAGCTGGAGTCGCAGGCCGACGACTCGCTGGCGCCGCCTCGTACGCCCGCCACCGCGTCGCTCCCGCCCGCGATGTCCTCGGCCCCGGTGCCCTCGTCGATGACCCCGGCGATGACGCCGTCCATCGGGCAGCAGATGGCACCAGCGATGAGCCAGCCGATGACCCAGCAGATGGCCCCGGTCCGCCCGCAGGCGCCGCAGCCGCAGCCCATGCAGCAGGCCTCGCCCATGCGGGGATTCCTCATCGACGAGGACGGCGACAACTGACCCACGGTCACGCGTCCGGGTAATACCGACGTTTCGAGGCCCGCCCCGGGGAAGGGGACGGGCCTCGAAACGTTTTCCGCCCGGTGCGCGGGCGATTCACCGCGGGATGAATGCGATGTACCGACGGATTTCGAGAACGACCGTGTCTGTCCGATGATTTGCGCACCCGCTGTTTTGTGCGTCGGTGTGCATCGGTGTGCGTCGGGCGGTCGGCGGGTTTCCGCCCGGGCATTCGGCCAATACGGGGATCAATGCCCGCTATTGGCGGCTTCGTGATACATCCCGGAATCCCGACATGTGGACGCCGCGGATACACGCGAGAGCGCGTGAACACGGGTGAGCCTCCCCGGCCGATCGGCCGGGGAGGCTCACCCGTGTGTGAGGCGTCAGGCGATCTTGCGGAGCCAGAAACGGAGCCCGAGGGCCTCGTCCTGCTGCAGGGGCAGTTCCTCGTCCTCGGGGGCGCCTTCGGCGAATTGGAGCGCGAGGACTTCCTCGGCGATCTGCGGGCCGTGGGCGAGCAGCGCCGACCGCGTGTGCTCGTTCTCGTCGGCGCTCCACCACACCGTGATGCGGTCGGCGACGTCGAAACCGGAGTTCTTGCGTGCCTCCTGGATCAGCCGGATCGCCTCGCGGGCGGTGCCGGCCAGGCGGAGTTCGTCGGTCAGGTGCAGGTCGAGGGCGACCGTGGCCCCGGCCTCGGCGGCGACCGCCCAGCCCTCGCGCGGGCTTTCGGTGATGATCACCTCGTCGGTGGAGACGTCGACGGCGGTTCCGTCGACGTCGACCGTCGCGGTGCCCGTCGCCTTGAGCGCCGCGGAGAGCGCGGCGGCGTCGGCGGCGGCGATGGCGTTCGCGACCTTGGGGGTCTCCTTCGCGAAGCGCCTGCCCAAGGCCCGGAAGTTGCCCTTGGCGCTGAACTCGACGAGATCGCCGCCGGCCTCGGAGAGCGAGGCGAGGGACACGACGTTGAGCTCCTCGGCGATCTGCGCGCGCAGTTCGTCCGACAGCGCGTCCCAGCCGTGGGCGCCGACCAGGGCGCGGCCGAGCGGCTGGCGGATCTTGACGCCGGAGTCGGCGCGCGTGGCACGGCCCAGCTCGACCAGGCGGCGCACGAGCAGCATCTGGGACGAGAGTTCGCGGTCGATCAGGGTGGCGTCGGGGACCGGCCACGACGCGAGGTGGACGGACTCGCGGGCGTCCGGCGTGACCGGCCGGACGATGTCCTGCCACACGCGCTCGGTGATGAACGGCACCAGCGGGGCCATGAGCCGCGTGACCGTTTCGAGGGCGGTGTGCAGCGTCGCGAGCGCGGCGGCGTCGCCGTTCCAGAAGCGGCGCCGGGAGCGGCGCACGTACCAGTTCGACAGGTCGTCCACGAAGGCCGACAGCGCCTTGCCGGCCCGCTGCGTGTCGAACGACTCCAGGGCGGTGTCGACGTCGCCGACGAGCTGGTTGAGCTCGGACAGCAGCCACTTGTCGAGCAGCGGCCGGTCGGCCGGGGCCGGGTCGTCGACGGACGGCGTCCAGCCGGACGTGCGCGCGTACAGGGCCTGGAAGCTGACGCTGTTCCAGTAGGTGAGCAGCGTCTTGCGCACGACCTCCTGGATCGTGCCGTGCCCGACCCGGCGCGCGGCCCACGGGGAGCCGCCCGCCGCCATGAACCACCGCACCGCGTCGGCGCCGTGCTGGTCCATGAGCGGGATCGGCTCGAGGATGTTGCCCAGGTGCTTGGACATCTTGCGGCCGTCCTCGGCGAGGATGTGGCCCAGGCAGACCACGTTCTCGTACGAGGAGCGGTCGAAGACCAGGGTGCCGACGGCCATGAGGGTGTAGAACCACCCGCGCGTCTGGTCGATCGCCTCGCTGATGAACTGCGCCGGGTACGCCTGCTCGAAGATCTCGCGGTTGCGGTACGGGTAGCCCCACTGCGCGAAGGGCATCGCGCCGGAGTCGTACCACGCGTCGATGACCTCCGGCACGCGCGTCGTCGGCGCGGTGCACGCCGAGTCGCCGTGCTTGACCGGGCACGCGAAGACGATGTCGTCGATGTAGGGCCGGTGCGGGTCGAGTTCGGACAGGTCGCGGCCGGTCAGGTCGGACAGCTCGGCCAGCGACCCGACGCACGTCAGGTGGCCCTCGGGGCAGCGCCAGATGGGCAGCGGCGTGCCCCAGTAGCGGTTGCGCGACAGCGCCCAGTCGATGTTGTTGTTGAGCCAGTCCCCGTAGCGGCCGTGCTTGACGGTGTCCGGGTACCAGTTGGTGCGCTCGTTCTCGCGCAGCAGGGCGTCCTTGACCGCGGTCGTGCGGATGTACCACGACGGCTGCGCGTAGTAGATGAGCGCGGTGTGGCAGCGCCAGCAGTGCGGGTACGTGTGCTCGTACTCCAGGTGCCGGAACAGCAGCCCGCGCGTCCGCAGGTCGGCGACCAGCGCCTCGTCGGCCTTCTTGAAGAACACCCCGCCGACCAGCGGCAGTTCGGGTTCGAAGGTGCCGTCGGTGCGGACCGGGTTGACGACCGGCAGGCCGTACGGCCGCACGGCTGCGAGGTCTTCGGCGCCGAACGCCGGCGCGGCGTGCACGATGCCGGTGCCGTCCTCGGTCGTGACGTAGTCGGCGAGCACGACGAAGTTCGCGTCCTCCAACGGCACGAGGTCGAACGGGCGGCGGTACGCCCAGCGTTCGAGCTCGCGGCCGGTGAAGCTCTCCCCGGTGGGCGCCCAGCCCTCGCCGAGCGCCTTCTCCACCAGCGGCTCGGCGACCACGACCGGGCGCTCCCCGTCCTTCGCGGCCACCACGTACGTCACGTCGGGGTGCACCACCGCGGCGGTGTTGGAGACGAGCGTCCACGGGGTGGTCGTCCACACCAGCAGGTCGGCGCGGTCGGCGAGCGGGCCCGACGTGAGCGGGAAGCGCACGTAGACCGACGGGTCGACGACCGTCTCGTAGCCCTGGGCCAGTTCGTGGTCGGACAGGCCGGTGCCGCAGCGCGGGCACCACGGCGCGACGCGGTAGTCCTGCACGAGCAGACCCTTGTCGAAGATCTGTTTCAGGGACCACCACACGGACTCGACGTACTCGGGGTCCATCGTGCGGTACGCCTGCGACAGGTCGACCCAGTAGCCCATCCGGGTGGTGAGTTCTTCGAACGCGTCCACGTGCCGCAGCACCGAGTCGCGGCACTTGGCGTTGAACTCGGCGATGCCGAACGCCTCGATGTCCTGCTTGCCGGAGAAGCCCAGCTCCTTCTCGACGGCCAGCTCCACCGGAAGGCCGTGGCAGTCCCACCCGGCCTTGCGGCGGACGAAGTGGCCCTTCATGGTCTTGAAGCGCGGGAACACGTCCTTGAAGACGCGGGCCTCGATGTGGTGCGCGCCCGGCATGCCGTTGGCGGTGGGCGGGCCTTCGTAGAAGACCCAGCGCGGTCCGTCCGCGGTCTGTTCGAGGGTGCGGTCGAAGATGTTGTTCCCCTGCCAGAACGCGAGGACCTCGTGTTCCATGGCAGGCAGATCGACCTGCGCCGGTACCGGGCGGTACATGCGTGCCTTCCTTCCGCGGGCTCGTGGATCATGCCGGCCGAAGGGACGAGGCGTGCGAGCGCCCCGCGGTACCACCCTTCTTGGCCACGCGGTCGCCTCGCTCGTGCGGGCCGCGCGACCCTCTCGACGTCAGCGAGCGCCGGTTCTACCCGGGCCCGACGCGGCGGGCCCGCTCTTCCGGCGGCTCCGGGGTGATCTTCGGACCGGGCACGCCTCCGGGCTTCCACCGTCCCCGGATCGCTCAAGGCTGCGTACGGACCTACTCGTCCCCATCGACACCTTCTCGCTGCCGCGAATTCTACGGGCACGCGCGGGTCTGCCGCGCCAGGGTTTCGCGGCCCGCGCCCGGCCCACCCGGCATCGCCCGGGCACGGCATCATGGCGGTCATGAGCCCCGCCGACGCCCCGGCCGCGCGCCGCATCGCGATCCGTGTCAAACCCGGCGCGTCCCGTACCGCGGTCGGGGGCACGCACGGCGGCGCGCTGGTCGTCGCCGTCTCCGCCCGCGCGGTCGAGGGCAAGGCCACGGCAGCCGCGCTCACCGCGCTCGCCGCCGCACTCAAGGTGCGCCCCCGCCAGGTGGCGCTGGTGACGGGTGCCACGAGCCGCGACAAGGTCGTCGAGGTGACCGACCCGCCGGCGGACGTCGACGCCGTGTTGGAGCGGCTGCGCGCGGGGTAGGGCGGTTTTCGGCCGCCCCTCGGTGCTTAACGATCCGTACGCCAACAGGTAACGAAGCGGACACGTACATCTAGGGATAGTCACGCCCGGTTCTGGGCACAACCGACTTACGTTGCCGGTCGCCGGACCTGCCATAACTCCGGCTGTCGGCAGCGCGCCCCGTTGTCCGGGGTGAGGGGCGGGCGTAAGCTTCCCGAACTGTTTTTCAAGATATGTGCAGTATGTCCGAAAGACCCTACGGAACGAGGGGGCCGTGACCATGGCGGAGAGCGGCAAGGCGGCCGGAGGACGGATCCGCAGCGTGACGACGGCCAGGTCCACCAAGACCGCGGGCAGCGCCGCGGCGTCCGGCGGGCCGACAAGCAGGGGCACGGGAGCCCGTTCGACCGCACGTACCGGCACGTCGAAGGCCAAGACGACCGCCCCGGCGAGGATCGCCGCCCGGACCGTCGTGGCCCCGCCGCCCGGAGGCATCCACACGCCGTCGACCTATCTCGTACGGCCGGGCGAGGACGCCTGGACCGAGGACGAACTGCGCGAGGTCCGCGAAGGACTCATCGACGAGGTGGCCCGGCTGGGCACCGAGATCCGCTACGCCGAGCACGAGATCGCCGACATGCTGCGCGACTCCGGCGACGGCGCGGGCGACGACCAGGCCGACGCCGGGACCAAGAATTTCGAGCGCGAGCACGAGATGGCCCTCACCAATCAGACCCGTGGCATGCTGAGCCAGTCGGAGCGGGCCCTGCGCAGGCTTGCCGACGGCACATACGGCGCCTGCGAGTCGTGCGGTTCGGCCATCGGGAAGGCCCGACTCCAGGTCTTCCCGCGTGCGACCCTGTGTGTGGCGTGCAAAGAGCGCGAGGAACGCCGGTAGCCTCCGGGTCACCCCTTCGGGGGTGACGCTCCTCGCCGACGGAACGAGGAGCGGAGCGAGCCATCGGCACCGGAGCGGAACGGCGGGAGGGGCATACGCCACTCGCCGACAAGACCGAGAAGACACACACGACCGACAAGAACGGCGCCACGGACGGCGGCACCGGAGCCACCCCCGGACCCACCGACGGTTCCGGGGGCGCGGCACGCCCGCCCGCCGCGCCCCCCGGCACGGGAGCCGCGCAACCCGCCGCCGGGGCGGGCCCCGACTCCGCGGCCTCCCAAGCCGTGTCCGGTGAGGACTCCCCGGCAGCGCCAAGGGCCGGCCGGGGGCGCCGGATCGCGGTCCTGCTCGGCGTGGCGGCGTTCGCGTACGTCCTGGACCTGGTCAGCAAGCTCGTCGTCGTCGCGAAGCTGGAGGGCGAGGCGCCGATCGACCTGATCGGCGACTGGCTCCAGTTCCGCGGGACGCGGAACCCCGGGGCGGCGTTCGGGATCGGCGAGGCGTACACGATCGTCTTCACCGTGATCGCGGCCACCATCATCGTGGTGATCCTGCGCCTGTCGCGGAAGCTCTACAGCCTGCCGTGGGCGATCGCGCTCGGCCTGCTGCTCGGCGGCGCGCTCGGCAACCTCACCGACCGGGTCTTCCGCTCGCCCGGATTCCTGCGCGGCCACGTCGTCGACTTCATCGCCCCCCGGCACTTCGCGGTGTTCAACCTCGCGGACTCCGCGATCGTGATCGGCGGCTGCCTCATCGTGCTGCTGTCGTTCCTCGGCCTCCAGCCCGACGGCACGCGTGAAGGCGACGAAGAGGGCGAAGACGACGAAGCCGACGAAGACGGCGAGGCGGCCGGGGACGACGCCGACCACGCGCGGTCCGCCGAGGGCGGAGCGGGAAAGGGCGGCGGGACCGCCTGAGCCCGGCAACCGGCATACTCGACGGGTGACCTCCTCCACCAGTGCGCCCGAGATCCGCACGCTGCCCGTTCCCGACGGCCTCGAAGGCGAGCGCGTCGACGCCGCGCTCGCGCGCATGTTCGGGTTCTCCCGTACGCGCGCGGCCGAGCTCGCCGCGGCCGGGAAAGTGCTGCTCGACGGACGCCCCGCCGGCAAATCGGACCGGGTCAACGGCGGCGCGTGGCTCGAGGTGGAGATGCCGGCCCCGCCCGCTCCCGTGCGCGTCGTCGCCGAACCCGTGCCGGGCATGACCGTCGTCCACGACGACGAGCACATCGTCGTCGTCGACAAGCCGTTGGGCGTCGCCGCGCACCCCAGCCCCGGCTGGCAGGGCACCACCGTCGTCGGTGGGCTCGCCGCGGCCGGCTACCGCGTCTCGACGTCCGGCGCGGCCGAGCGGCAAGGGGTGGTGCATCGCCTCGACGCCGGCACCAGCGGCCTCATGGTGGTCGCCAAGTCGGAGCTGGCGTACACCCTGCTCAAGCAGCAGTTCCGCGAGCGCACGGTCGACAAGCGCTATCACGCGCTGGTGCAAGGCCACCTGGACCCGCTCGCCGGCACCGTCGACGCACCCATCGACCGGCACCCCCGGCACGACTGGAAGTGGGCGGTCGTCGCCGACGGCAAGCCGAGTGTCACGCACTACGACACCGTGGAGGCGTTTCGCGCCGCGAGCCTGCTCTCGATCAAGCTGGAGACCGGGCGCACGCACCAGATCCGCGTGCACATGGCGTCGCTGCGGCACCCGTGCGTCGGCGACATGATGTACGGCGCCGACCCCACGCTCGCCAAGCGGCTGGGCGTGGCCCGGCAGTGGCTGCACGCCGTCCACCTGGGGTTCGAGCATCCCGGCAGCGGTGAGTGGGTCGAATTCGACAGCACCTATCCGGACGATCTGGCACGCGCGCTCGAACGCGTTTCCGACGGCCGCTGACCGGTCGATCCGTCCCGCCGGCCGGTTCTCCCGGCCGTCCGCCGAGCCTCGTCCGGGGTTCGGTGTTCCCCACGCCATCCGCGAAGACGAGGAGCCCCGTGGCCCGCATCGTGCTGTTCCCTTCGGCGTACGGACTGCGCCCCGCCGTGCACGCCGCCGCCGACCGGCTGCGCCGGGCGGGCCACGAGGTGACCGTGCCGGACCTGTACGACGGTCGCGTCGCCGACACCGTCGAAGAGGGCATGGAGCTGAAGGAGGAGATCGGCGTCGACGAGCTGCTCCGGCGCGCGGTCGCCGCCGCCGCTCCGCTCGGGCGCGGACTGGTCTACTCCGGCTTCTCGATGGGGGCGTCGCTCGCCCAGAACCTGGCCCTCGCGGACGAGTACGCGGGCGGGCTGCTGATGTTCCACGGCACCTCCGACCTGCGCGACGACGCCGAGACCGAGGTGGCCGTGCAACTGCACGTCGCCGAGCCGGATCCGTTCGAGACCGAGGACTGGCTCAACGCGTGGTACCTGCGCATGGTCGCCGCGGGCGCGGACGTCGAGGTCTACCGCTACCGGGGTGCGGGGCACATCTACACCGACCCTGACCTGCCCGACCACGACGCCGAGGCCGCGGAGCGCACGTGGGCGGCGGCACTGGCGTTCCTCGACGAGATCGACAGCCGGGACGCGGACCACTAGGTCGTGCGGGCTGCGGGTGCTCTGGGGGAGCG